>NZ_JACAQC010000024.1:75466-427198 GCF_013385345.1 Pseudomonas sp. I8001 | reverse complement strand
ATGCCGATTTAGCCGCGCCGGGCCATGGATGGCCCGTCGCGGCGGCCCGCGGAACCGGGCCGGAGTGCGGGCATGCCGAGCCTAGGCGAGGCACCGAGTGGTGGGGCAAAGACCTTTTGGTTACTTTTGGCTGGGCCGGCATTCCGGGCGTTTGCCAAAAGTGACCCGCTGTAAGAGCGGAACCATAAGCCGCCGTTACCGAAGAAACGGATATGTACTCGGTCCCCCTCCCTCAGGCCACTTTTCCAGCCGCCTGGCGCTCCCGCTCAGCCACCAACTGCCGAGTCAGCGGAATCAGCCTCTTCCCGTAATCAATAGCATCATTCAGCGGATCAAACCCACGAATCAAAAAGGTCGTGATACCCAGGTCGTAATAGTCGAGCAGAGCCTCGGCCACCTGATCCGCAGTACCCACCAAAGAAGTAGAGTTACCCTGGGCCCCCAGCAACCCCGCAATCCCGGTCCACAACCGCTTATCCAACCGCGACCCCTGGGCCGCCGCCGCCAACAGCCGCCGCGACCCCTCATTCGGCGGTTCACGCCTCACAAACCCATTCTCCTCAGCCAGCGCCGTCGCCTGCTCCAGGATGCGATCCGCACGCTCCCAAGCCAGCGCTTCAGTCTCTGCCAGAATCGGCCGCAGCGACAAACTGAAGCGAACCGTACGCCCATGCCTGGCCGCCTCAGCCCGCACCTGGGTGACCACTTCCTTCACCTGCTCGTAGGTCTCACCCCACAGCGCATACACATCCGCATGCTTGCCCGCCACCGCAATGGCCGCCGCTGAAGACCCGCCAAAATACAACGGTATATGCGGCTGCTGCGGCGACTTCACCGTCGAAAACGCACCCTCGTACCGGTAGTAAGTGCCGTGATGGTCGAAGGGCTTTTCACTGGTCCATTCCTGCCGCATCACGCTCAAGTATTCGTCGGTGCGCGCATAACGCTCATCCTTGTCGATATGACTGCCATCGGCCCGCAGTTCACGGTCGTCGCCGCCGGTGATGATGTGCACCGCGGTGCGCCCGCCGTTGAACACATCCAGCGTGGCGAACTGCCGCGCAGCGAGGGTGGGTTGGACGAAGCCGGGCCGGTGGGCAATCAGGAACTGCAGCTTTTTCGTCACGCTGGCCGCATGGGCAGCGATCAACGTACTGTCCGGGCTGTTGGAATGGAAGGCCACCAGCGCGCGGTCGAAGCCGGCCTCTTCGTGGGCGCGGGCCACGGTCTCCACGTAGTCGGGCTGCAAGGTCGGGCCGCTGCGAGGGTGGATCTCGGAGGCGTGGTGGCCGCCGATATAGCCGATAAATTCGATGCTCATGGTCAGTCCTTGTTGAGGGCAGGAATAAAGCTGCTATCGAAAATAGGGGCCGCACCCGGGCCTGTAAAATGCCGATTGGTTCTATCCTAATTATAAAAATACAGAATCATATTTTTATATCGTTATCAGTAATACGCATTTTAATCGTATTAGGTTATTCCCAAATAGAATTTCACTGAGGTTTTTTATGCGAATAGCATGAAACCGCAGCGGCGCTCCTGGCCGTGTTCTTGATGAGGAAGGAAGCCCGATGACTGAAAAGTCCCTTAACGCCAGTTCGTTTTCCGTCGACAAGGCCGAGGGTCAAGCCGGTGTTGCATCCCGCTTGATTCCGCGCTGGCTGCGCAACTGGCGCACCCCCGATGTGTTGCTGCGGCTGGTCAGCCCGATTGTGTTGCTGTTGCTGTGGGAACTGGCCTCCGAGCTGGGCTTGATTCCGGCACGGATCATCGCCGCGCCGTCTCAGATTGGCGGCACCCTGTGGGCAATGATCGTCTCCGGAGAGCTGGGCAAGCACCTGCTGGTGTCCCTGCAACGGGCGCTGCTGGGCTTGAGCATCGGCGTGAGTATCGGGGTGGTGGCCGCGTTGATCACCGGCCTGTCGAAGCGCGGCGAGGTAATCCTCGACTCACCGATGCAGATGCTGCGCACCATTCCTTCCCTGGCACTGGTGCCGTTGTTCATCCTCTGGTTCGGCATCGGCGAGTTCACCAAGATCGCACTTATCGTTACCGGCACCACCTTTCCGGTGTACCTCAACCTGTTCGCCGGCATCCGCAACATCGACCCCAAACTGATCGAGGCCGCCAACACCCTCGGCCTCAACCGTCGCGAGCTGATCTGGCACGTGATCCTGCCGGGCTCGTTGCCTTCGTTTTTTGTCGGCCTGCGCTATTCCCTGGGCATCTCCTGGCTGGCCCTGGTGTTTGTCGAGCAAATCAACACCACCGCCGGTATCGGCTACCTGGCCAGTGATGCGCGGGACTTCATGCGCACCGACGTGATCGTGATCTGCCTGTTGATCTATAGCGTGCTGGGCCTGCTGATCGACGGCTTGATCCGCACCCTGGAACGTTTTGCCCTGGCCTGGCGCCCATCGTTTGTGAGGAACTGACATGTCGATTCTCGAAGCTTCAACAGCACCGGTGCAGTTGCGCAATGTGGTGCGCCAGTTCGGCCAGCAGCGGGTCATCGACGGCCTGGACCTGGATATCGCCCCGGGGGAGTTCGTTGCGTTGCTGGGCGCCAGCGGGTCCGGCAAGACCACTTTGCTGCGCAGCCTCGCGGGCCTGGACAGCATCGACAGCGGCCAGTTGCGCGTGCCCAAGGCCCGGGCGGCGGTGTTCCAGGAGCCACGCCTGATGCCGTGGAAGCGCGCCTGGAAAAACGTGATTCTCGGCCTGCGGGTTCCCAACGCCAAGGCCCGTGCGGTGCAGGCGTTGACGGAAGTCGGGCTGGCCCATCGGCTGGAGGCGTACCCGGCGACCCTCTCCGGCGGCGAGGCCCAGCGCGTGGCATTGGCCCGCGGCCTGGTGCGCGAGCCCAAGCTGCTGTTGCTCGACGAACCGTTCGCCGCGCTGGATGCGCTGACCCGCATCAAGATGCATCGCCTGATCATCGAACTCTGGCGCAAACACACGCCGGCCGTGTTGCTGGTGACCCACGACGTCGACGAAGCGATCCTGCTGGCCGACCGCGTGATCGTGCTGGCGGAGGGCAAGATTGCCGAGCAACTGCGCATCGACCTGCCCCGTGCACGGGATACCGGCCAGGACGGTTTCCAGGCGATTCGCGCGCGCTTGCTGAGCCTGTTGGGGGTTGAAGTGGACGCCCCGGCCGCCCAGCCTGCGAACGCCAGCGTCAGGCGGTTTGCCCATGGTTGAATTCAGAACCCTTTGCCTGTTGGCGGCTGCACTGCTGATGGGCGGTTGCGACAAAGCCGCTGAAGCGCCGAAGTCTGCATCGGATCTGTCGGGTGTGACCCTGATCCTCGGTGACCAGGCCAAGGGCTTGCGTACGGTGGTGGAGGCCGCCCACGCCCTGGATGGCATCGACTACAAGGTCCAGTGGGCCAACTTCCAGGGCGCCGCGCCGCTGTTCGAAGCCTTGCGCGCCGGCGCCGTGGACCTCGGCCCGGCCGGGGATACGCCGGTGCTGGCGGCTGCCACCGGAGGCACGCCGCTGCGTATCGTTGCGGTGCGCCGCAGTCAGGCGCGCAGCATTGCGATCCTGGTGCCGCCCGATTCACCGATCCACAGCGTGGCCGATCTGAAAGGACGCAATGTGGTGGTGTCGTCGGCCCGTGGGAGCATTTCCCAGTACCTGCTGATCCGCGCCCTGGCGAATGCCGGCGTGGATGAAAAGGACGTCAACGTCGGCTTCGTGCTGCCCACCGATGCATTACCTGCGTTCAACGCCGGCAAGATCGAAGCCTGGGCGACCTTCGGGGTGTACCAGGCGTTCGCCGAACAGCAGGGCGCGCGGGTGCTGATCAGCGGGGAGGGCATCAATACCGGCCTGACGTTTATTACCGCGTCCGATGAAGTGCTCAGCGACCCGCTCAAGCGCCAGGCGTTGCGTGACGTTTTGCAGCGGTTCGCCAAGGCTTTTGAATGGGCGCAGCAGAACCCCGAGGAATACGCACGGGTGTTTGCCACGGTCAACGATATTCCGCTCAAGGTTTCACAGTTGCTGCGCACATGGGGTGATGAGTCGCTGCTGCCGGTAGAGGAGCGGGATGTGCAGGCGTTGCAGCAGGTGGATGATTTGTTTGTGGAAAAGAAGATTTTCCCGCACCGGGTAGAGGTACGGAAACTGACGGATACCGAGGTGTTTTCGCCGCAATCGCTGGCTGGCGCGCCCTGAAGTCGTTGTGTTTTGCCCGGACCTGAGGTCTCATGGGTCCGGGAAAAACTTGCGGGTAGGGAACAGCACTTGATACGGGAAGAACTGGCGCAATATGGCGGTATCACCGTCATGATTCCGGCCGCAGTGGTGATCGCCGTCTGGCTCTGGTATTCCCGGCCCCAGGCGGTCAAGTGGTGGCTGATGACCATCGCCTGCACCTATTCCATCGTGGCGTTCAGCAAGTTGCTGTTCAAGGGCTGGGGCGTGGCGCTCCAGCAGCTGGATATTGCGGTGCTCAGCGGTCACGCCATGAATACGTCGTTGATGGTGCCCGTGGCGATGAGCCTGGTGGCGCGCCGGGTCAACCCCGAGTGGCGCTGGCCCGCAGCTATCGCCGGGATGTTGATCGCCGGCTGGTTCAGTGCCTATTGCGTGGCACCCTATATTCACCCACTCAACGAAGCACTGGCGGGTGGCTTTTTGGGCGGCATGGCGGCACTGGCGTTTCTATGGCGCCTTGAGGTGGTTGAAGTGCGGGTTTCCCCATCGTTGATCGGTGGGGGAATGGTGATCCTGTTGTTAAGTGCGATGGCACCCAAGTACAACGCCGAGAAGCTGCTCAACCATGTGGCAGTGGCCGTATCAGGTGCCGACCAGGCCCATCAGGAGCCTTCCTGGCGGACCTCTTCCATGCAGTTGAACGCCGAGTAAGTGGCCAGGTCCAGGGCCAGGTTACTTTCCACCAGCAGCTCCAGCAGCACCGTCTGGCAATTGAAGCGCCGGGCATCGCCACGGCGCTGCGAACGCTTCATCTGCTTGAACAGCGTGTCGGTTATGTCCTGCGGTGAGTTGCCGCGCAGCTGATCCAGCCAGTGGGACATGATCCGGGTGTTGCACGCATATTGCTCCGCCGGCAGTTGTTCGTGCGGTGCCAGGCCCTCGAAACCTTCAAACGTGTTCGTCAGCCTTTTCAAGGCGTAGGCCCGTTTCAGATCCTCATAAATGCTCATGGCCGCTCCTCGGTGCAGGAAATATTCGCCAATAGTTCGGCCGTCTTCATTTGCATCAGGTGGCTGTCGCCGCGGCTCTCCACGCACAGGCAGATGGACAGGGGATTGCTCACCTGCAACTTGAAGCGCCAGTCGGCAAACACCATTGAAAGCCCGGTACAGGATTCGTCACTGTCCAGGGAATGGCCGGCGTATAACACCTGCATGCGTTCTACAACGGTGGTTGAACTATTAACCTTGACGTGAATGTTTCCCGAAGAAGGAAACAGGCCGATACGCTCTACCAATAGCTTTGAACTTTTCATGGCCGTCCCTCGCTGTTAATTCACGTATTACTTTATTCTCAAGAGGTGAAAAAGTAAGCGGATGTTATTTTTAGTCTGTTATTAAGTTGAATGTTATTTCTTGTCTGTTCAGCGCCGCTATCAGTCACTTCTTTGCACTCGGCTGATTTCTGCCAATGGCAAGTTGATGCGTTGTTCCCGTTGCAGGAAGTTCATCAGCAACACCACACGTTCCTCACCGTCCATGGCCAGGAAGACCGCTTCAAGTTCGGCAAACGGCCCTTCATTGATGCGCACGCTTTCGCCGGGCTGCAACAGGGCGCTCACCACGGCCTGGTGGTCGCGCTCCTGGAGTTCGTCCACCAGCGTGTCGCTGATGGGCAACGGGTGCGCGCCGAATGCCACCACCCGCGACACACCGCGGGTCGAGCGCAGTGAGCTCCAGCTGTCCTGCTGGCTCATTTGAATAAACAGATAGCCTGGAAACAACGATTCACGGGTGGTCCTGCGCTGGCCCTTCAACAGCCGTTCGCGTTTATAGGTAGACCGGAAGCAGGTATAGCCCTGGCGCTGGAGGTGCTCCTCGGCGCGCTCGTCCTGCCGGGATTTGCACTGGACCAGGTACCAGGCTTTGTTGGCATTTGCGCTCATGGGAGTTCCTCTTCCTATATAAGGCGATACGTGACAAGGCTGTAATTTAAAGCCGATGGGGGTGACGAAGTAATGAATGTTATAAATTGTCGGGTTGAAGTCGGTGGTTGTTATTTTTCGTCCGGAGATAATTTTGGGGGAAGTAAGGGTTACGTGTTAATAAATACTGCCGTGAAGTAATGAAGTTGAAGAGGTTGCTTCATGGGGTAATGGATGGCCCGGGGATAGTGCCTTGTTTAAAAGAGTGTTGATTGTCTGTATTGGCAATATTTGCCGTAGTCCCACCGCGGAAAGTCTTTTGCGTGGCGCACTCCCGCGCTCCGATATCAAGATCAGTTCTGCAGGTATTGCCGCGTTGGTCGGCAAGCCGATTGAAACCACCGCCCGTGCGGTACTCGAAGCCCACGGTCATCCGGCCGACAAGCACCAGGCCACCCAGTTGGCGCCACAGGCGATCAGTGAAGCCGACCTGATCCTGGTCATGGAACGACAGCACATCAATGCCGTACTCAGCATGGCGCCCGAGGCACGAGGCAAGGTCTTGCTGCTGGGCAAATGGCAAAACGAGCGAGAGATCAGCGACCCGTACCGTCAAGGCAAGGCCGCGTTTGTGCACGCTTATGCGTTGATCGAAGAAGCTGTAAACGCATGGGCGCAGCGTCTTGCACGCTGATCGCCACTACTTTTTGAATCGAAATAAAGGCTAAGAATCCGACTTATGCAGCAAACGCCAGCAGTCACCGTACAGGAAGACGATAACGGGGAGATTGATCTCCTCGGTCTGTTTGGAACACTGATCGACCATAAATGGCTGATCGCTGCGGTGACCGGTGCCTTTATGGTCACTGGCGCCGCCTATGCGGTGCTGGCAACCCCGGTCTACCAGGCGAATGCCCTGCTGCAGGTCGAAGCGAAAAAGAACGACTTGCTGGGCTTCTCGGACATCGGCGGGATGCTGGGCAAGGAGTCGCCGTCGGCCACCGAGATCGAGCTGATCCAGTCCCGCTACGTGATTGGCAAAACCGTCGACAACCTGAAACTCGATATCGTCGTACAGCCGATGTACTTCCCGGTGGTGGGTGAGTTCCTGGCGCGCCGCTTCCAGAAGGCCAACCCCGGT
This sequence comes from Pseudomonas sp. I8001, assembly GCF_013385345.1. Lineage (NCBI taxonomy): Bacteria > Pseudomonadati > Pseudomonadota > Gammaproteobacteria > Pseudomonadales > Pseudomonadaceae > Pseudomonas > Pseudomonas sp. I8001. The sequence continues at coordinate 419,965 of NZ_JACAQC010000024.1, read as the reverse complement.
GCAATCGCCGAGCCGCTGCTGGGCCTGGACGGCTTCGCCTGGGGCGGCGAGTCGCTGAAGATCTTCAAGCTGGACCTGCCCGACGGGCAATTGGGCAAGAAGCTGACCCTGACCGTGGGTGAAAACGCGCACTACACCCTGGTGGATGAAGATGACCAGGTGCTGGCGGCCGGCGAGGCCGGGCAGCCGTTCGAGCAAAATGGCGTGGCATTCCAGATTGAAGAACTGCGCGCCAAGCCCGGCACGCGTTTCCGGGTGATCCGCAATGCGCGACTGACCAGCATCCTCGACTATCAGGAAAACCTGGATGTGGTCGAGCGAGGGAAGGAGTCGGGCATGATCGGCCTGGCGCTGGAAAGCACCGAGCCGGACCAGGCGATCAAAATCCTCAATCAGATCGCGGCGATCTACGTGCGGCAGAACGTGGAGCGCACCTCGGCTGAGGCGGCGCAAAGCCTGGCGTTTCTCAAGGAGCAACTGCCGGAGGTCAAGAAGGACCTGGAAAAAGCCGGGAAGGCCTTGAATGAATACCAGACCCGCAGCAAGTCGGTGGACATCACCTTGGAAACCAAGGCGATTCTCGACCAGATCGTGGGCCTCGATACCAGCATCTCCGAGCTGAAGCTGCAACAGGCCGAGATGGACCGCAAGTTCACCCGCCAGCATCCCGCGTATCGCGCATTGCTGACTCAGATCGGCGAGCTGACCAGCAAGCAGCAGAGCCTGGCGAGCCGGGTCGAGAGCCTGCCTTCCACCCAACAGGAACTGCTGAGCCTCACCCGGGATGTCGAGGTCGGCACGGCCATTTACACCCAGTTGCTCAACAAGTCCCAGGAACTCGATGTGATGCGCGCGGGCACCGTGGGCAACGTGCGCCTGATCGACACCGCAGACGTCAATTTCTTCAAGCCGATCAAGCCGAAAAAGATCCTCATCGTGCTGATCGCGACGCTGCTGGGCGGCTTCCTGGCGGTGACGCTGGTGCTGCTGCGCAAGGCGCTGAACCGTGGCCTGGAAAGCCCCGAGGCCATCGAGCAACTGGGCTTGCCGGTGTACGCGTCGATTCCGTACAGCACGCTGCAAAAGGTCGAAGAAGACAAAATCACCCGCGGGCGTGGGCGTGCCGATGCCGGTTCTTCATTGCTGGCCATCAGTCACCCCACGGACCTGGCAGTGGAGGCCTTGCGCAGTTTGCGCACCAGTTTGCACTTCGCGATGCTCGAGGCGCCGAATAACCGGATCATGATTTCCGGCCCCAGCCCCGAGGTGGGTAAAACCTTTGTCTCGGTGAACCTGGCGGCGGTCATCGCGCAAACCGGGCAGCGCGTGTTGTTGATTGACGTGGATATGCGACGGGGCTACCTGCACAAAGTGCTGGGTGTGCCGGCCAAGGATGGGCTTTCCGACATCCTCTCCAATCAATGCACCCTTGAATCCGCCATCCACAAAACCGGCATTGAAAACCTCGACATCATCAGCCGCGGGCAAATACCGCCGAATCCTTCCGAACTGCTGATGCACCGCAACCTGACCGAACTGTTGGCGCAGGTCAGCGAACGGTATGACCTGGTGATTCTGGATACGCCACCGCTCTTGGCCGTGACCGACGCAGCCATCGTGGGACGGCAATCGGGGACCAACCTGATCGTCACCCGCTATGGCTTGAACCCGGCAAAAGAGATCGAGCACACCATGCGCCGATTTGCCCAGAACGGCATCGTGCTCAGGGGCGCGATCTTCAACGGCGTTGAAAAGAAAGCGTCGGCCAAATATGGCTACGGCAACTATGGGTATTACCAGTACGAGTACCAGGCTGATCGGAGCTGATTCACCACTGTAATTGCAGGATAGAGGTCACGTTTTCAGGAAATGAACGAAAAATCCTGGGGCGGTAGCGTGCCAAATTCAAATCAGCATAAAGAATACCCAGCCATGTTTTACCTGTTATCCCTTATCGCGCTGTCAGCGGGTTTGCTCGCGGCGAAAAATCCAAAATACTCAATCGTAGTGTTCGGGATAATGCTGGCTGTTATTCCCACGGGTAACTCCTACAGCGAAATAATCTCGCTCAAGGGTATCTACTTCTTTGACTTTTATATCGTGGGCGGGCTGGGCGCACTGCTGATCCGGCAGGTGGCTACACAGAAGAAACAATTGACGGTGCCGGGCGGCCTGCTTTTTGGGTGCGGGCTGTATGTGGTGTTACTCGCCTGCGGCCTGCTGGAGTCCTCGAACAAGTACCTGTTGAAGGATGTTCGGCCGTTTATAATGATCCTGTCATTTATCGTGCTCTCGAACATCGCGACCCTTGCCGCAAAAACGCTGAAGTTGCAGACAGTGCTCCTGCTATTGATCGCGATGACCGCCTTCAATGTGCTGGACATTGCCTGGTTACGCTTGGGCTTGTACAAGTTTCAAGACGTCTACTATGAAGAAAACGCCTACCGCTACCTGGACGGCGGTACGTACGCCGCCGTGGCCTATCTGATTTATTACTTCATAGACCCACGGCTGTTCGAACACAGGAAAAAGCTCGCAAGCATTTGCCTAGCCACGTCATTCATCTGTTTGTTCATTGCCAACTCTCGCTTCATCTTTGTCTCGGTGTTTGCGGCGATCATCATCCACCAATACACCCGGCCGGCCCGCATGATAGGCGTTGCCCTGGCCGGGGCGGTGGTGCTGATGGCGTTCATTGGCATCAGCAATATGATCGGGGCTGATCGAATCAATGATGGTTTGTCGTCCGAAGGCATGGCCGCCCAATTGGCCACGCGCTTCAGCCCGGCGCTGGAGTTGATCCGCGGCATGAACCCGCTGCATTACTTTGTGGGACTGGGCGCGGGCACGCCGTTCGAGATTCCCTGGTTCGAGTACCGTGGCCTCGATGACAAGAACTCGAATATCGACAGTGCCTACCTAACCTACTTCGTTAAGTACGGGCTGATCGGCGTGTACTTGCTGTACGTGTTCATTACCTCGATTACCCAGCACATGAACAGCCGGGTGGCGGTTTCGATCGCCATCTTTCTGGGGGTGATGTTCGTTGTCTCGGCCACGCCTTATCAGCCGTACGCCATCGGTATCGCGTATGGCGCGATTGTGCTGCGGGTCTGTTCCGAACACACCGCCAGGCAACGCAAAAAGACCCTCAAGCCTGGCCAGCCGCTGATAACCACACCCTTGCAGGTGAATGCCGGATGAACAGCACACTGTTGAAAAAGTTCGTGTCCAGTACGGCATGGAGTTTCGTTTCTGCCGTGGCCACCAAAGTGTCGGTGGTCATCACCGGCATCCTGGTTGCCCGGGTATTGGGTGCGCAATCGTTTGGCGAGTATGGCTTGATCCAGAGCGCGATTGTGATGCTTGCCAACGTCGCCGCCCAAGCCACCACCACGGCGACGGCCAAGCATATCGGGCAGTTCAAGGAGACCTGTCCCGAGAAGACCGGCAGGGGCATCGCGCTGACGCTGCTGTTCTCGGTTGTGTTCAGCGGGATGATCATCGGGACAGCGCTGTTTTTCCCGCACTTTTTCTCCAGCGTTATCCTGGGGGCAGACAGCCTCAGCGCTGCATCGCTGATCGTATTGAGCACCATCACGTTGATTATCCTGTCGGGATGGACCCAGGGCTGCCTGACCGGTTGGGGCCAATACCGGACAATCGCGACCATCAACGGAATCATTGCGATTGTCGCGATTCCGGCGACGTACTTCCTGACCCTGCAGTTCCGACTCAACGGTGCGCTGCTGGGCTTGGCCGGTTCTCAATTGCTGATCGTGTTCTTCAGCGCACTGGCCTGCTGGAAGACATTGAAGGCCCGAAATACCACGCTGAGTTTCAAAGGTGCAATGACTGAAAAGCACGCAGTGCTGTCGGTTGGCCTGCCGGTATTGCTGACGGGGTTGATGGTCGCCCCGATGAACTGGTTCGCCAACAAGTTGCTGGCGGAAACAACTAACGGCCTTGCCGCATTGGGCATGTACGCCGCCGCGATGCAATGGAACGCGATCTTTTCCCATGTTTCCGTGGTGTTGGGCTCTGTGCTGGTGCCGATGCTGGCCGCCGCGCTGGGCGGTAAAAGCCGCAAGTTGGACGCCTTGAACTTTCTGTCGGGCTGGCTGGTGGTGTTGGTGATCATACAGCCGGTGATCATGTTCCCCGAGTTGCTGGCCAAACTGTATGGCAGCAGTTTCCTGGGGCGGGATTTTGAAGTGACATTAGTCCTGGTAATCCTGGGTTCGCTGCTCAGTGCATTCAAGTCCGGTATTTCAAGAAAAATGATCGTGATGAACCTGGCCTGGTTCAGTGTGATGAGTAACATTCTATGGGGAGTGTTATTCATTGCCGGAGCACTGTGGCTTCGGGAAGAAGGTGCAATCGGGATTGCCAAGGCATTTATCGGTTCGCAGTTTATTCACTTCCTGCTGGGACTGCCGTATTTCGTCTACAAGAAGATATTACCTCTGGAGTTGCTCGTATCTCCCAGGATCCTGATCTTGTGGACATTGCCTTTCATCAGTTTCATATCAAGCGCCTATGTCGAAAGTGTGCTGTATCGATTGATGATCATGGCGCTGATATTTATCTACATTCTCGCAACAACGTTTGCCTTGAATGCCGTGTTTAATGACCCCGTGGAAAATGGAAGCCCAGCATGAATGTCAGCAAAGTATATATCCGGGGGGCATACGGTCCTGGTAATTTGGGTGATGACGTATTAATGCTATGCGTGATCAATATTCTGAAAAAACGCTTTAAGGAATCGGATATAGCGGTGGGTGTCGATCATCCGCAGATCGCCAGGAACTTCAACCCGCGTATCAAGTGGCTGCACATCAAGGAGCCGGTCAAGGCTGACCTGGTGGTGTTGGGCGGTGGGGGCCAGTTCTTCTCGTTCATCCCACCGGCCAAAGAGGCGGCTGCCAACAAAGGCATCGTGGCGAAGCTGTGCAAGAGCATCAAGGCGCAGACCGACCTGAAGTCCACGCTTCTGCGTTTGTATGTCGGGTTGCGCGGTGGTGTCGACAGGATCTATTTCCACCGGCGCCTGGCAGCGTTCTGTATTGGCCTGGGCCCCTTCGATGGCGGCGGCAAGCTGCTGACCCGCGCCGTCAGCGTGATCAATCGCTGTGACTACATTTCCGTGCGGGACGGTACCAGCCAGCAGCATTGCAAGGCCTTCGGAAAGTCCGACGTCGAGGTGTACACCGACCCCAGCCTGCTTTCCGACCTGTGGATCTCCAGCAAAGACCTGGAGGTCGGCAGCCTCAAGAAGGGCAAGTACCTGTCCTTCATCCTGCGCGACTGGCCCCATGACGCGAACGGGCAACAGTTCATCAAGGCGATGGTCCAGGCCGCGGATGAGCTCGCCAAGCGTGGCGAGCAGGTACGCCTGGTCTCGCTGTACAAGGAACGTGACCAGCACCTGATCGACAAGTACCACACGTTCGAATGGTTGTGCTGGGACGCGGCGGGCGATACGCCCGAAACCTTCATGGCGAAACTGATCGTCGAGTCCGACGTGATCATCAGCGCCCGTGCACACGGTGTACTGCTGCCGGCTTCCCTGGGCTTTCCCACCATCGCGGTTGAAATCGAAAACAAGCTGAAAAAAGTCCATGAAATGCTGCCGCAGGGCACCCGGCTGGTCAGCACCCCAGACCCTGAGGTGATCAAGGCCACCATCGGCGAATTCCGGCAATCCAAGGCGCAAATGGCCGAGCACCTCAAGCAGGAGATCGCCCAGCGTTCTTCCCTTGCGCAAAAAGCGGTCGACGACTTTTTGAAATGGGTCGATGAAAAATAAAGTGGAGGGGCAACCGACGTGAAAAAGACAGCCTCGACGCTACTCATTGTGGCGTTCGCCCTGCAGGTGGCTGCCAGCGGCGCATCTGAGTTGAACGACCGTTGCGAGCCAGGCATCAAGAACATCTACCCGTCACTGCCGGACGTTTCGCAGATGGCCGACGGGCCCCAGGCGCAAAGCAGCATAAAGGGCAGGGCCAATCTGACGAACAAGGCCTACAGCCAAAAGATCAAGGACATTGCCGTGCATTTTCCGGCCGGCTCCTATGACCCGGGTTCGATGGTGCGCCTTGGGTTGCCCTACGGCGGCATTGAATTCAAATCCCCACTGCCGCAACCGGGCAGGGAATGCCTGGTACTGACCTATGAGTTGAAGTTCGACAGGAATTTCGACTTTGTAAAAGGCGGCAAGCTCCCGGGCCTCTACGGTGGCACCGGCAATACGGGCGGCAAGATACCGAACGGCCATGACGGCTTTTCCACGCGCTACATCTGGAAAGAAAAGGGCGCCGGCGCCATTTACGCGTATTTGCCCACCAGTAAAACCTGGGGCACGGCAGTCGGGTTGGGTTCCTGGATCTTTACGGTGGGGCAATGGCACAAGTTGGAGCAACTGGTGAAGTTGAATACGCCGGGGCGGGCCGACGGTGTGATTTCCATTTGGTACGACAACCAGCTGGTGCACTCGGAAACCGGGCTGACGTTTAGAGACACGCCGGAGATCACCATCGACGGCTTGCTGTTTTCGACGTTCTTCGGTGGCAATAACCCGTCTTTCGCCACGCCGGTGAGTACCAATATCCGCTTCAGGAATTTTGTGATGAGTTCACAGCGCGTAACGGATACTTCAGGGCAGGGCGAGTAGATGAAGAACCTGAAACTGAACATCAAGAAGGCCGCTGTTGCGCTGTTCAATACGCTGCTCAGCCTGGCGTTGTTTTTCAATCTGCGACGCGCGTTGCTCCGGGCAACCGGATGCCGGGTGGGCGCCCGGACCACGATCCACCGCAACGTGGTGTTTTTCTCCTTCGGCAACTTCTCGGTCGGGAAAAACTGCACGGTCAATTACGACTGCTACCTGGATAACCGGGCGGGCATCCGCATCGGCGACAACGTCAATATTTCCCATAACACCCGGATTTATACGCTGGGCCACGATATCGATGACCCCATGAGTTGCCTGGTGGGGAAGCCGGTGTTGATTGAAGACAATGCCTGGATCTTTCCCAATGTGATGGTGATGCCAGGCGTCACCATCGGAACAGGCGCGGTTGTTTATCCGGGCAGTGTGGTCACGCGCAACGTTGCAGCGTATTCGATCGTGGGTGGCAACCCGGCCAAACATATCCGCTTCAGAAACAACACCATTCGATACAACGCCGACTTTCCGATCTGGTTTGCAGTGTAAGCAATCTCACTGGCCCCACCTTTATTTATGCAGGACTCTGACGTGAAATCATTAATGATTGCATGGATTGGCTATCAACGACGCGCCGATACCATGAAGCAATACTGGGCGTATGACATTCTGCATCTGCCCAACCAGTTCAAGAAGAAATCCGCGCGGCCGCTGGATTACTTGATCAAGTCGTTTAAAACCCTGAAGACCCTGTTGGCCGGTTCGCCTGACGTGCTGTGGGTGCAGTTGCCGCCGAGCCCGGTATTGCATATAGCACTGGCCTACAAGTTTATATTCAACCGGCGGCTGAAGATTATCGCCGATGCCCACAACAGCCTGTTGCGCAAACAATGGATAGGCTTTCCGGGCACGGTAGCGCTGTTGAATAGAATCGATGCCGTCGTCGTTCATAATTTTAAAGTCAAAGAAGAGTTGGCCGGCCTGGGCGTCAAGGACACCAATATCTTTATCCTGGAAGACTTGCCGTGTGACTTTCACGCGGCGCCCGCCAGTGAGCGCGAGACACCCTATGTACTGTTTCCGTGCTCGTTTGATATCGATGAACCGATCGAGATCGTGATCAACGCCGCCCGGGAAATGCCCGGTGTCGACTTCCTGATCACCGGCAAGCATCAGGGCAAGCTCTCCGAGGAACTCGTGGCGTCACTCCCCGAGAACATCAAGCTGACCGGCTTCCTCAGCAAGGCGACCTTTGAACAGCTGCTGTGCCACGCGAATGTGGTGCTCGGCCTGACCACCCGCGACAACGTTCAGCTGAGCGTGGCCAACGAAGCGGTCAGCGCCGGCAGGCCGATGGCGCTTTCGAATACCACGGTACTGCGCTCGTTGTTTTCCGAGGCGGCGGTGTTTGTCGACACCCTGGACCCGCTGTCCATCAAGGCCGGCGTCGCGCAGCTCATCGCCAATCAAGAAACCTATAAAGAGAAATCGGCCTTGCTCAAAGCCAAGCGAATAACCCGCTGGAAAGGCCAGGCCCAACTGTTAAGAACTGCCGCCACTATTTAATGATGTCTATTACACCTGACAGGAAGGGAACCGTCATGAGTCAATCAAGTGATGTTTTATTGATTTGTTCTGGAGGTGGGCACTGGGTACAAATGAGCAAGTTGCTGCCTGCCTTCGACGGTCAAAAAGTTACCATCGCCACCGTGGATATCAGCATTGGCTCGCAGTATCCAACCCATGCCTTCGCGCAAGTCCCGGACTTTAATCGCAGTGAACCGTTGAAGATCATCAAGGGCTTTTGCCAGATCTTTGCGATCGTTTACCGCAGCAAGGCCAGGTACGTGATCTCCACCGGGGCGGCACCGGGGTTGCTGGGGCTGGTCGCGGGAAAACTGATGGGCAAAAAGACCCTGTGGATCGACAGCATTGCCAATCCCAAGAAGCTCTCGTTGTCCGGCAGGATCGCTGTGTATTTTGTCGATGAGTTGCTGACCCAGTGGCCCACGCTGTCGCAAAACAGCCGGGCCCAATATAAAGGGAGGATTGTATAAATGATATTTTGCAGCGTTGGCACTCAAGCACCCTTTGAAAGAATGCTCGGCTACTTGCATGAGTGGAGTCATGCAAACCCGCAGGTCCCGATTGTTGCCCAGGTGGGCAATAACGAAAATGACCTGGGGCGCATTACGGCTTACAAGACCATCGCCGAGCCGCTGTTTTCCAAGAACTTCAATGCGTCAAAGGTGATTGTTTCCCATGCGGGCATGGGCAATATCATTCGCTCCCTTGAACTGGGCAAACCGATTGTTATTGTCCCGCGCGACAGTCGGCGCGGTGAACACATCAATAATCACCAGTACGACACCGCCGAAAACTTTTCAGACCTTCCCTCTGTGTTTATCGCCCATGATAAAGATGCGTTCTTTTCGGCGATTGATTCGGCGCTTAACTACAGCAGTGCCGAAAGTTCACTGGACTTTACCGAAAGGGACCGCTTGATCAGTTATGTGAAGTCATTCACTTCTTAAGTTTCGGCTGTTTGTCAATCCGCTCTTATTGCCTTTAATCATCGAGTAATCGTTATGATCCCAGTTATATTGTCTGGCGGTTCAGGCACGCGCCTGTGGCCGCTTTCAAGAGCGCTTAAACCAAAGCAGTTTATTGCGCTGCACGGTGACTTGAGTTTGTTTCAAGCCACCTTGGATCGCATCAAGAACCTGTCGATAGAGGGCGAGACCGTCAGCCCGCCGATCATTGTGTGCAACGAAGAACACCGTTTCATCGTGGCCGAGCAAAGTCGATCACTGGACGTGATCCCGCAGAAAATCCTCCTTGAGCCGACCGCCCGCAACACCGCCCCGGCGATTGCGGCGGCAACCCTGTCGGCGCTGGCGGATGGGGACGATCCGATCCTGCTGGTGCTGGCGGCGGACCATGTGATCGGCGATACCCAAGCCTTTAATGCGGCCTTGACGCTGGCCAAGGTGGAAGTCAACAAAGGCAAGATCGTCACCTTCGGGGTTGTGCCCACCAAGCCGGAGACCGGCTACGGCTATATCCGTACTCAAGAGGCTGCGGTGGACGGCGCCGCGCATGTCGATGCCTTCGTGGAAAAGCCCGACCTGGCGACCGCGCAAGGCTACCTGGAACAAGGCAACTACTTCTGGAACAGCGGCATGTTCATGTTCCGCGCCTCGGTGATGAAGGCCGAGCTGGAGCGCCTGAGCCCGGAGATCATGGTGGCCGCAGAACTGTCCCTCTCCAACGCGGCCCATGACCAGGATTTCACCCGGCTCAGCCAGGTGGATTTTGTGAACGCGCCCAACGTGTCGATCGATTACGCGGTGATGGAAAAGACCGACATCGCGTCGGTGGTCATCCTCGATTCGCCGTGGAGCGACCTGGGTGCCTGGGACTCAGTGTGGGAAGCGGGCCTCAAGGATCAGAACCAGAACTGCACCCAGGGTGACGTGCTGCTGCAGGACGTCACCAACAGCTATGTGCATGCCAGCCACCGCCTGGTCACGGTTGCAGGGATCAATGATGTGGTGGTCGTCGAGACCGCCGACGCGATTTTGGTGACCACCAAGGACCACGCGCAAGACGTCAAGAAAATAGTCGCGCAGCTGACTGAAAAGCACCGGATCGAGAGCACCAGCCACCGCGAAGTCTATCGGCCGTGGGGCAAATATGACTCGGTGGACCAGGGCTATCGGTATCAGGTGAAGCGGATCACGGTGAAGCCGGGGCACAAGCTGTCGGTGCAACTGCACCACCACCGGGCCGAGCACTGGATCGTGGTGTCCGGCACCGCGAATGTGCAAATCGCCGACAAGCAAGTGCTGCTGACCGAGAACCAGTCCACCTACATCCCGATTGGCGTTGTGCACTCCCTCGAAAACCCGGGGCGAATCCCGCTGGAGCTGATTGAAGTCCAATCGGGTTCGTACCTGGGCGAGGACGACATCATCCGCTTTGAAGACCGCTATGGCCGCCTCGAGCTTGTTTAAAGGAAGATTGAAATGAATGTAACTGTATTTGGAATCGGCTATGTGGGTCTGGTGCAGGCAGCGGTGCTGGCCGACGCGGGGCATGAGGTGTGTTGTGTCGACGTGGACGCGACTAAAGTCGAGAACCTCAAGGCCGGCATTATTCCGATCTTTGAGCCCGGGCTGAGTGCGCTCGTCCAGAAGAACCATGATGCCGGACGCTTGCACTTCACCACCGACGCCGCGCAAGGCGTGCGGCATGGAGAGGTGCAGTTCATCGCCGTGGGCACGCCGCCTGATGACGATGGCAGCGCCGACATCAAGTACGTGCTCTCCGTTGCCGCGACTATTGCGCTCAACATGACCGAGCCGAAGATTATCGTTAACAAGTCCACGGTGCCGGTGGGGACGGCGGACAAGGTCCGGGCGAAGGTGTCCGAGGTGTTGACGTCGCGGGGGCTCGAGGTGGAGTTCCACGTGATCTCGAACCCCGAGTTCCTCAAGGAAGGTTCGGCGGTCGCCGACTGCACCCGGCCCGACCGGATCATCATCGGCAGCGACAGCAGTTACGCCGTGGACCGCATGCGGGAGCTGTATGAACCCTTCAACCGCAACCACGAAAAGATCATCACGATGGACATCAGGAGTGCCGAGCTGACCAAGTACGCGGCCAACTGCCTGCTGGCCACCAAGATTTCCTTCATGAATGAAATGGCCAATTTCGCCGAACGCTTGGGCGCCGACATTGAGGCGGTTCGTAAAGGCATTGGCTCCGATCCACGGATCGGCTACGACTTTATCTACCCAGGCTGCGGTTATGGCGGCTCGTGCTTCCCGAAAGATGTGCAGGCGCTGGAGCGCACCGCGTCGTCGATCGGCTATCAGGCAACGCTGTTGTCTGCCGTCGAGGAAGTCAACAAGCGCCAGAAGCAGCACCTGTTCGGGCATATTCACCACCACTTCGGCGGCCAGCTGGAGGGCAAGACCTTCGCCATCTGGGGCCTGGCCTTCAAGCCCAATACGGATGACATGCGCGAAGCCTCGAGCCGCGTGTTGATCGAACAACTGCGCAGCGTGGGTGCCCGGGTCCAGGCATTCGACCCCGAAGCGATGGCCGAGACCCAGCGCATTTACGGGATGAACGAAGACCTGTTGCTGATGGGCACCAAGGAAGCGGCGTTGCAAGGTGCCGATGCGCTGGTGATCGTGACCGAATGGCGGGAGTTCAAGGCCCCGGACCTGGACTTGATAAAAGAAAAACTGAGCACGCCGGTGATCTTTGACGGCCGCAATATATTTGACCCGCAGCGTATGAAAGCCAATGGTTTCGAGTATTACGGTATTGGTCGCGGGTTATCGGTACGCCCCGTTGTTTAATCCTGACGATTATTAACATTGGTGGTTTGAGCTATCCACAAGTGAGATGATTTCGAGGAGGTTAAGTGCGTGATCCAACAGGATCTTTGCGCAGTTTGCATAGCCTGTTTATCTCCGTTCCATCACTACGCCCTTATTGCATTATTTGATAAGGGGTAAATATCGAGAAGGAGTCTGATATGAGGAAAATACTGTTGGCCGGCGTGCTGGCCTTTAGCAGTACTGCGGCATTGGCGGCAGGTGAAGTCGCGAGCGAGGCCTTGAGCGATGCGGCCGGCGCGAGCGAGCCCCTGTCGTTGAGCACCCCGCTCGTGGGCGGCGTGACGCTCGGTGAAACCGTCGGGGTCGGTACCGCGGTAGTCGGCGCTGCGGCGGCGGCTTCCAACTCGGGCGGCAGTTCCAATGGCGGTACTTCCGGCACCGGCGGCACCACCGGTACAGGCGGTACCACTGGTACCAACTAATAACCCGCAATGTGTGTTGTTCAAGATCACCCGGAACTTCTGGGTGATCTTTTTTAGACTCGCCCTCGACTAGCGTAGTGCCATTATGATTCGTAGGTTACCTGTTCTTTTGCTGGCAAGTTTCAGCTTGCACGGCTGCATGTTTTCGCCTGGTCAACATATGGACACCAGTCAAATGTCCAGTGAGGGTTCTCCCGAAAGTACTCGGGTAGAGTTGATTCCCATCACCCCCAAATTGATTGCCATGGATGCCGCCACGCATGTTCGTGAATCGGTGCCGGCAGAACTGTTGTCTTATATACCCGGTGGCTATCGCGTCGGTGCCAATGACCTGTTGTTTATCACGGTTTGGGACCATCCCGAGTTGACGGCACCGTCCGGGCCGCAACAGCAGATCGACGCCAACGGGCGCCTGGTTCGCCCCGATGGCACGTTGTTTTATCCGTATATCGGCAACGTCCCGGTCGCCGGCAAGACCATCGAAGAGCTGCGGGCCTTTATCGCCGGGCGCTTGTCGCAATTTATTGAAAGCCCACAGGTTGACGTCAGCGTCCTGCGGTTTGCCAGCCAGACAGTGGTGGTGACCGGGGCGGTAATCAAGGCCGGGCAACAGCCGATCACCACCACACCATTGAGCGCCGTCGAGGCCATTGGCGCCGCCGGTGTCGACCCCACGAATGCCGACCTCTCGAGCCTGACCCTGACGCGCGACGGCCGTGAGTACACGCTTGACCTGGACAGCCTCAATCGCCAGGGCTCGCAACTGCAGGGCATCTACCTCAAGGGCGGCGACCGGTTGTACCTGCCCTATAACGACCAGAAACGTGTCTACCTGATGGGCGAAGTCAATCAGCCCCGGGCCCTGAGCTTCAAGGGCAAGTCGATCAACCTGACCGATGCCCTGGGTACCGTAGGCGGCTTGAACCAGACCACTTCCAATGGCAATGCGGTCTATGTAATTCGCGGCGTGGACAACCTGGAAGCCGAACCGGCCAAGGTGTTCCAGCTCGATGCCCAGTCACCGTCCGCGCTGGTGCTGGCTACCCGGTTCGACTTGCAACCCCAGGACATCGTGTACGTCGGGCCGGCCGGCGTGACGCGCTGGAACCGCCTGATCAGCCAGTTGCTGCCGACCGCCAGTGCCATTGGAATTGGTGCCCGATCGGCCAATGACCTCAGCGAAGTCAACAGCAGATAAGGCGTTATCCCGTGGTGAAAATGTTGCCTACCAGCGCCTGCCTGTCGATGGCGCTCTTGTTGTGCGGGTGTAACCCGTTGATGAGGGCGTCGTGGTACACCCTCGAAACTTCTGTGACGGGCCCGGCCCCGATCAACGTGACCCGCGCCCAGGTCGACGCGGTGCCATACCCGCAGATCCTGGTGACCACCGCCGTCAGCGAGGGCGTGATGGCCATGGCCCGGCGCCGGGGCGACCTGCAGTTCTGGGTCGCTTCCGGCAAGCAAGTGGTGATGATGCGTGACGGCCTGGTGGTACGCACTGTCGGGCTGGGTGTTTCCCTGGATGGCACGCGTTTCAGTGGCGAATCGCCGTTCAAGCGCGGGCTCCAGCATCTGCCCGACGGCTACACCGGCACACGCTGGATCGACCTCTACGACGGCAACCGAATCGGTATCGCGGTCAACAGCCGTTTCAGCAGCCACGGTATCGAGACCCTCCGCATTCTGGACAAGGATTACGCCTTGCTGCGCATCGACGAGCAGGTGGACGCTCCCACCTTGAATTTCCGCGCCACCAACCATTATTGGGTCGACCCGCAGGATGGTTTCATCTGGCGCAGCGAGCAGCATTTGACGCCCCGGTTGGCCCTGAAAATCGTGCAGTTGCGTCCCGACCGGGAGGCAGCCCGATGAAGTGTTCGAAGCTTTTATGGCTGGGCCTGTTGCTGATCGGCCCCGGCACTGGCCAGGCGGCCGTTACAGTCAATGGCGATGTGCGCAGCCCCGGCGCCTTCGAGGTCAAGCCGGGGGCGCGTTTGCTGGACGTTATTCGTGTGGCCCAACCCAATGCAGAAAGCTACTGGTTGGGCGCCGCGTGGCTGCACCAGTCGTTGGTGAGCACGCAGGAACGCTTGAAGGCAGGGGTTTTGTTCGATCTGAAACTGCTGCAACGAGGGGCCTTGCTGGATGACCGTGGCTCCCGGGCGGACTTGAGTGCGCGTCTGTATCGACAGGTCGAACAGTTGCCGGTCACCGGCCGCCAAGTGCAAGTGCTGGACCCGATCGCCGTCGAGGCGGGGTTCGCGCGCAACGCGTTGCTGGATGACGGGGACCGGCTGGTCTACCCCGTGAGGCCGTCCACCGTGCACGTGCTCGGCGCGGTCGCGCAGTCCTGTGATGTGCCGTACCGAGCCATGCGCGAGGTGCGGGATTATGTTGGCGACTGCACGGTCCTCGATGACGCCGAGCGCGATGACCTGTGGCTGATCCAGCCCGACGGCCAGGTACGGCGTGTGGGCGTGGCGGCGTGGAATCGCGAGGACGGCGTGGTGGCGGCCCCCGGCAGCAGGATCCTGGTGCCGATCCGCAGCGACGACCTTGAGACGCCGACCCCTGATCTCAACCAACAACTGGCCGAGTTTTTCGCCACTCAACCGTTGGCTGAGGTGAACCCTTGAATTTACGTTTTGCGGCTGTACTGCTATTGCCTTGCGGGTTGGCTCACGGTGACCCCCGTTACACCCAAAATGATTTCGGCGGCGTGGGCCTGCTACAGACCCCCACCGCACGCATGGCCCCGGCGGGAGAGTTGAGCGCCAACGCCAACCGCACCGATCCCTACTCGCGCTACAGTTTTTCCCTGCAACCGTTCGATTGGCTGGAGGGTTCGTTTCGTTATACCGCCATCAGCAACCGCCGGTACGGCGCCGAGGCGTTGAGCGGAAGCCAGAGCTTTAAAGACAAGGCCATCGACTTCAAGGCGCGGCTCTGGGAGGAAAGCCGCTGGGCACCGCAGGTGGCTTTCGGTGCCCGGGACATCGGCGGTACCGGGCTGTTTTCCAGCGAATACTTTGTCGCCAACAAGCGCCACGGCAACCTGGATTTCAGCCTCGGCATCGCCTGGGGCTACCTGGGAAACCGAGGCGACTTCGGCAACCCGCTGTCGGTGTTCGGCAGCAAGTTCAACGACCGGCCCAAGAGCACTGCGGTCGTCGCCAGGGCAGGGGACGTGAACTCCAACGCCTATTTCAGGGGCCGCCCTTCGTTGTTCGGCGGGATCGCCTATCAAACGCCCTGGGAACCCCTGAGCCTGAAGCTCGAATACGAGGGCAATGACTACAAGCACGAGCCGTTGGACAACCCGATCAAGCAGGACTCGCCGGTAAACATTGGCGTGGTCTATAAGCTGGCTGACAGCGTCGACCTGAGTGCGGCCTGGGAACGCGGGAATACCGCGATGTTCGGCATCACCCTGCACACCAACTTTGTCAGCCGCAAGGCACCGGTCAAGACCTATGACCCGCCCGCCGAACCGTTGCCGGCGCGCATGCCCACCACCCCGGCCGACCAGGTCAACTGGGCCAACGTCGCCGACAGGCTGCAGCAGAATGCCGGCTACAAGGTGGAGCGCATTGCCCGGCGCGGCTCGGAATTGATGGTGTATGGCGAGCAGCAACGCTACTTCTATTCAGCCAAGGCCGTGGGACGCGCCAGCCGGATTCTCGACAACAGCGCCAATCAGGATATCGACTGGTTCACCCTGGTGAACAAGCGCTATGACATGCCCATCGAAGAAACCAGCGTGCCCCGTAACACCTTCCGCGCCGTGGTGAACAACCAGCAGCCGTTGACGGACCTGCACCGTAATACCGAGGTCAACCCGGCGGTTGCCCATCGGGAAACCACGCTCTACAGCAGACAATCCGAGCCGTTCAACTATGGCCTCGGCCTGGGTTACAAACAGAACATCGGTGGCCCCGACGGCCTGCTTTATCAGTTCACTGCCGACGCCGACGCGGAGTACCGTTTTACCCGCAATACCTGGTGGAGCGGCTTGCTCAGCGCCAACCTGCTGAACAACTACGACAAGTTCACCTACGACGCACCCAGCGGGTTACCGCGAGTACGCACCGACCTGCGCCAATACATGACCACGTCCGATGTGACAATGCCGAACTTCCAGGTCAACCATGCGCAGCGCCTGGACCGCGACCTGTATGGCATGGTCTACGGCGGCTACCTGGAGTCCATGTACGCCGGGGTGGGCGGCGAGGTGTTGTTCCGGCCGGCGGGCAAGCACTGGTCAGTGGGCGCAGACCTGAACTTCGTGCGCCAGCGTGATTTCAACCAAGGCTTCGGCCTGCGGGATTACCAGACCATCACCGGCCATGTCACCAGCTATACCGAGCTGCCCTATGACACCCTGGCCGCCGTCAGTGTGGGGCGTTACCTGGCGCGGGACTGGGGCACCACCGTCGACATCTCGCGCCAGTTCAAGAACGGCGTGAAGTTTGGTGGCTGGGTGACGCTGACCACCGCCTCGAAGGAAGAATATGGCGAAGGCAGCTTCGACAAGGGCATCTATATTTCCGTCCCCTTCGACGAGTTGATGAGTACCTCGACGATGCGTCGGGCCAACGTCGTATGGGCGCCACTGACCCGTGACGGCGGCGCACGCCTGAACCGCGGCTATTCGCTGCAGACCATGACCGACGGGCGTGACAGCGAGTTGTTCTACAACAACTTCGAGAAGATCACGGAGTGACGGAGCGGCATCTGCCGACCAGGTTGTCGACTGCCCGGCGTTGAATGCGCCGGGCAGTCGCCAAGCCAGAACGCTACAGCGCCAGGTGCAATGCCGGCGCGCAACACTTGCCTGACTTTCCTCTTTGATGACTATGCGAATGGCCCGGGCCCGGGCGTCGCTACGGGCGCTATCGTTGCGCCTTGCGGGGAGTGGTGGCGGGGAGGGCGCAAAGCGCGCCTGGTGCCCCGCGCCGCCGATGCAGCGGCACGGGGAAGGGCGGGGTCAGTAGATGTCTTTGGACAGCAGGGTAAACGGCGTCTTGAACAGGATCTTGATGTCCAGCCATAGCGACCAGTTGTTGATATAGCGCAGGTCGATATCGACGCGTTGCTGCATCTTCTCCAGGGTCTCGGTTTCACCCCGGCAGCCATTGACCTGCGCCAGGCCGGTGATGCCGGGCTTGATGCGATGCCGCGCCATGTACGCGCGAATCTTGCCCGAGTAGTAGTCATTGTGGGCGACGGCATGCGGGCGTGGGCCGACCAGTGCCATATGCCCTTGCAGCACGTTGAACAGCTGGGGCAGCTCGTCGATGGAGGTGCGGCGGATAAAGCGCCCTACGGGGGTAATGCGTGAGTCGTTGCGGCTCGCCTGGCGCACTTCGTGGTCGTCATGCACGCGCATCGAGCGGAACTTCCAGACCTTGATCACCTCGCCGTTCCAGCCGTGACGATCCTGCTTGAAAATTACCGGGCCGGGAGAGGTGAGTTTGATCAGCAGGGCGAACAGCAGCAGCAACGGGCTGAGCAGGATGATCGCCAACAGGGCCAGGCTCTTGTCCAGCAGCGACTTGCTCAGTGCTGCGGTCGGCCGGCTGGTCAGCGGGCTTTCATTGAGGAAGATCGCGGGCAATCCATCCACCTCGGCCACGCTGTGGTTGAGCAGCAGCATGTTGTTGAGGTCGGGCACCCAGATCACGTCCACGCTGATCTCCAGCAGGTTGAGGTACAGCGCCTCGATGTGGGTCGCTTCCTGGAGAGAGTGAGTGATGTACAGGCGGCGGATACCGTGCTGGCGGATCAGCGCGGGAAGATCGGGCAAGTCACCGAGGATCTGAGGCTGGGTGCCGGCCTGGGGGGCGGTGGTGCGGGGACCTACGAGACCGACCAGAGGGGAGCGTTTTTGCCTGGCGAGAGTATTGGCCAAGTCGGTTGCAAGTTTTCCCGTACCAATAATCAGCGATTTCTGGCGCTCATGTAGTTGCCGGTGGTAGTACCTGGATAGACTGTGAATGGGAATGTAGCAAAGGGCTAGTATTGGATAGCTGACAGCAGCCCAGAGTAGCAGGATCTCGAAGGGAAACAGCGAACTGGCATTACAGGCTATGCCGACCGCGAACAATATGCCCAGGGTCAATAACCAGCCGGTGAATAATCGTCCCAGCCCAACAAAAAAGTCATCTTTTTTGCTATAGACGTCACATAACATGTAGGCCGGTATAGAGGCCAGTATTGTAATGGCTGCCAATATCCGGTAGTGGGATTCCAATTGCCCGGTCTTGAAAAGTACCAGTGAAAACAAAAGTACAACGACCACACTCAGGGCAATTGCCCACTGTCCCCAAAAGGTCAGGCCTTTGGGTGTAAGGTTACGATGCATTCTTCTGTTGTTAAGCATACTTCTGCTCCCTGTGGTATCCACTCACGTGCTGGCAGGTTAAAGCGAGGCGTGGTTTTAATGACTATCAAATGGCAGGCGCACGCGTAGGCGTGCGTATTGATAGTAATAAATGGCAGGGAGCAATGGCTGACGACTTATAACGCGGTCATGTTGTTATAAAATGGCAGATAGAAAGGCGTTCTAATAGGCAGGGTGAATTGTAATTTTTATGAAATAATTATTGTTCTGTGACGTTTGCGCGACTGCTCAGCGGGCTTTTTATTTTTTGTGTCAGGCAGTAGCCACGGTTACGCACCGCGCGGAACAGGCGTTCGCCATCATTCACGCGCTTGAACTTGTCCTGCAATCGGCTAAGGCACATTTCAAGCCCGCGATAGAGGTCGGGCTCACGTCCGATGTTGCGGATAAGTTCTTCCTTGCTGACCACACGTTCTTCATGGTTCAACATTTTCTTGATCAATGCCGACTCAATAGTGGTCAAGGAAATGCGTAGCCCACCTTTCACCAGCGCACGATCTTGCTGGGTAAGTAGCCAGACATCGGGGCCGCGTAATGCAGAGGATGAGTTAACTGTTTCCGTGGTGGTGTTATTCAGGGCCGGGTGTGTGACGTCTGATTTTAGAGCCGTGATGTTAGGTTTTTTTGACGCGTCGTAAAGTTGTCGGGTCAGTCGATTACTGGCTTCGTAAAGTCTTTTGGCGGCGACATAGTTACTGAGCCACAGATTGAAATTCTGCTCTTTGGTAACGGCGTAGGAACTGGTCGAAGCGTCCGATGTTTTTTCCACGGTTTCGATCAGCGGCCCGCTGTCGACGTCGTAATGTAAAAATGCCACATTTGGCGTGAAATCGTGCAGTGCGATTGACGGGTACGTCGATGTAAATGTGTGTTTCTTGAGAGAACTCATGGCATTCACCGATTCCAGGAAAGTACGGGGGTTCATAAACTATCAGCAGGGGAGAAGTAGGGGCCCTGAAAATAGTCAAAAGGCAAGCGTCTGGCGAGAAGTGCGCTGTCGGCGTGCTCGACGTTGTCGGCGATGAAGGAGACCCGGGTGGTGCTCATCAGCCCCAGCATCTGGTCGTAAAGCCGGTCGAACAGGCCCGAGCGGGTGTTCAGACTGAGCCTGAGGGCCGAGTCTGGAAAAGGCATTTTTATATAGTCATAAAGACTCAAGTCGATCAGCAGGTCGGTGTTTTTTGTATTTAATGTGTAATTGTTATAGGCAAGCTTCAGGTTGCTCTGGTCTTTCAGGCTATACAGTTGACGGATCATGCTCCGGCGTTCCAGCGGGCCCGGAAGGGTGTCCAGTGTATTTTCAACGCTGACAATGAGTTGTTGTCTGTTTTTTTCCAGCGTGTGTGAAGTATCGATAATTTCCTTGAGCAGGTCCTCATTCATCAACAGCGATTGCTCAATTCGGAAAAACTTGTGGAGGCCCGGGCTTTTGTCCGCGCGCAAACGTTTACTTGTGCGGGCAAATGAACTCGGCCTGGCATGTTGCAGGGCTTCGCTGTAGGCGTCTTTAAGTTGTTCGGAATAAAACGGGCAGGCGTCATCACGCGGGCTGTCGAGCGCAGGCTCGGCGTGGACGCGGATCTCACTGCCCCACAGCGTGCAACTTCGTTCAAGTATCGCTTGCCGCGAAAAGGTGAAGCAGGCTGACGCCTCACGTAATAAGGTTCCGCTATTCACGGTTCGACCGCTCCCTGACGGGGTGGATATGATTAACCGAAGCCAGCCCTCTGCTTAGTTTGTAGCCGTAACCGCGAATGCTCTGAATTATATTGCTTCCGTAATGTGATTTTATTTTGCCACGTAACCGGCTAATCGATTTTTCGAGGGCCCTTGAATCATAAAATCGGGGATTCAGCCCCATTACCACGGCGATTTCATCATGGCTGAGCAATCGATTATGAATGAGCGCTTCCAGTACTTTCATTTCGACAAAGGACACTTCGAGCTTTTTGCCACCCCCGTAGATGCACATGCGATCCTGATCGAGTAGCAAATCAGTATTACTTAGCCAGTATGTCTCGCTGAGGAACGCGGCAAACAGGGCAAGTTTTTTCTCGGGCGAGCTCTCGACGACCTTTATGCAGTAATCGGCGCCTGCGAGATAATATTTGGTTTTGCTTAGTGTAGTGGCGAAGGTGACAACCAGGAAAATGGTGCTGCCAGGATTTTCCGATCTGGTTTTTTTAATGATGTCCAGCGTTTGGGTGCTGGCAGAGGGGGTGTCGATCTCTATGATGATGGCACGGTAATGTCCATGGCTTGCATAGGGACCGATTAGTTGGCCGTAGGAGCGTGTATCGACTTTTAGATTTTTCGGTACAGTACGAACTATAAGCTCGCTGAAGTCCTCGGATTTCGATGGGGTCCGTGCAATAGCGAGGACGTTGGAAAAATGCATCACGTTGCTCCCTTTTCCGGCATGCGAGGCCGTCAATTCAATCGCTGCAGGCGTTTAGATGTTAATCGAATTGAATACGCCAAAACGTGACAAATTTTAACATTCGGCACTTTATTTGCGGGGGGTAAGGCGGATTTCAGGCGGGTGTTGAGAGCGGGTTTGTGGACCGGAGTACTCATATGCTAGTGCAAATTTTTTAGTGTGCGATAAGTATTTTAGGCGGGTTGATTTTTTTTGGCTGGAATGATTTAAGCCTTCTAGTCCCTTAGCTCTAAAAATGCTTATACGTGACTATTTATAATAATCCAGCAAGGCGATAGCGGGCGTCGTGTGCTGGGGGATGCTCGCGCGGTCGGCCAGGTAGCGCGCCGGCGGTTGGCCGATGGCCTTGCGGAACATGGTGATAAAGCCGCTGGCGTTTTCATAGCCGAGGTCCAGTGCCACCGTCTGCACACTTTCGCCTTTCGCCAGGCGCTGCAGTGACAGGATCACATGCAGTTGCCTGCGCCAGCGGCCGAAACTCAGGCCGATCTCCTCCAGCAACAAGCGCGTCATGCTGCGTTCGCTCATGCCGATGCGTACGGCCCATTCGCCCAGGGTGGCCTTGTCGCTGGGGTTGGCCAGCAAACTGTCGGCCAGGCGCCGCAGCCGAGTGTCCCGGGGCATGGGCAGGTGCAGGGCCTCCACCGGTGCCAGTGCCAGTTCGTCCAGCAGCGTGGCCACCAACCGGCCCTGGGCGCCCTCGGTGTCGTACAGCGGCGGGAAGCTGACGGCCTTGCTGATCAATTCGTGTAACAACGGCGATACCGCCAGGGTGCAGCATTGCCGGGGCAGGGCGCCGGCGGCGTCGGGGTCGACCAACAGACAGTAGATATCCGCTGCCCCCGACCCGCGCGCGGCATGGGAAAGGCCGCCCGGAATCCACAATGCGCACTGGGGGGGCACGATCCAGATACCTTCTTCGATGACGCAATGAATCACCCCGCGCAATGTGTACATCAACTGGCCCTTGCGGTGCTGGTGCGGTGCGTGCTCCCAACTCGCAGAGGTGCTTGAAGCGCTCACTGCAACCACCGCACGGGGAATTGCATCGGCGAGGGCCGGGCGCAAGGGGTCACGGGTTTCGAGGCGGTGGTTGTACATGGCGGCGCGGCGTCTTGGCTGGAATGCGAAACATTCTGGCCATTCTGTGCAATGGCGTCCAGTGATGGCATGGCTATCATGAGAAACATTCTCGTTAAAGGAGCTTCCCATGCAACTCGACAGTTCAACATTCCCCGTGGTGAAAATCGTGTTTGACGCCCCCAGCGACACCCCCCCGCAAGATACCTTTGGCGCATTCGAGGCCTTGTTGCTGCGCGAGGAACCCTTCGTCCTGCTGCACGAGAAAGCCGTGGATGAAAGCACTCACGAGCATTCACACGAAGAACGCAAACAGGCCTCGATCTGGATGAAGAAGCACAAGGTGGCCCTGCGTACTTTCGTCAAAGGCATGATCCAGGTGGAGCCCAGCGCAGCCAAGCGCCTGGCGCTCAAGCCGTTTGCCGTGATGTTCGGCAAGGCGTGGGGCTACCCGTTGCTGGTGGTGGAATCCACGGATCAGGCCTGGGCATTGGCGCGGGACGTGCTGGATACCCAGGTGTCGGATGTGGCGCACTATTGAGTGTGGGGCGCTGCCGTGCTGCCGCGTACTGTGAGTTCGAACGGCACTACAACCTGACGCTCCGACAGCGGCGTTTTCTCGATCAGTGCGATGAGCATCTCGACCGCCTTGCGGCCGAAGACTTCGGCAGGCTGGGCAATGGTGGTCAGCGGCGGGTCGCAGTAGGCGGCGAAGGGGATGTCATCAAAGCCCACCAGGGAAATATCCTGGGGCACGCGCAGGCCCTGTTGCTTGATGCGCTTCAAGGCGCCGATGGCCATTTCGTCGTTCTCGCAGAACAGCGCAGTGGGCCGCTTGGGCAGGGCGAGCATGTTGCCTGCGCCCTCGAAACCGGCGTGCAGGGTGAAGTCGCCGTGGCAGATAAGCGCCGGGTCGCGGGGGATGCCCGCCGCGAGCAAGGCATCTTCATAACCGGCCACGCGGTCACGGGTCAGTGGGCTGCTTTTCGGGCCTTTGATCAAGCCGATGCGGCGGTGGCCGAGGTCGATCAAGTGCTGGGTCATGGCCCGGGCGGCGCCACGGTTGTCGAGGCTGATGGTGGGGTGGCGACCGTCCTGGATCACCTCGCAGGCGTTCACCAGTGGCGGTGAGTCGCTGCAGTCGCTGAATGGGTCCGAGGCCCGCAACTGAATCACACCGTCGGCCTGATGGGCGTGGACCAGTTCGGCGAACTGTTTTTCGATTTCTGCCTGGCCCCGGGTGTCGCACAACAGCAATCGATAACCCGATGCCTGCGCCGCTTGCTGTGCACCGCTGATGACCCGGGCGAAAAACGTGTTGGCAATCGCCGGCACCAGGATCACCAGGTTGCCGGTGCGCCGCGAACGGAATTGCACCGCCATGCGGTTCGGCCGGTAGCCGGTCTGTTCCACGGCGGCGTTGACCTTGTCGCGGGTCTCGGGCAACACGCGTTCAGGGCTGGCCAGGGTCCTGGACACGGTGGCCACCGAGACCCCGGCCAGCCGGGCGACTTCACGAATATTGGACAAGACCACCTCGTTATCAGAACAGCAGCCTGCAAGTTTACCGCAGTCGGGGTTTGACACCGCGAGCAACCAGGCCTAAATTTCCGGCACGATGTAACCGGTTACATCATGATCGGTAATTGCCCATAAAGAGAAGACTTGCGATGACGGTTGCTGTGCAAAAAATAAGAATGGGCTTTGTTGGCGGCGGCGAAGGCGCCTTCATCGGCCAGGCTCACCGCCAGGCGGCGGGGCTGGATGGGTGTTATGAACTGGTGTGCGGTGCCTTCAGCCGTGAGCCCGAGAACAACCGGAGCACCGGCAATGCGCTGGGCCTGCCCGCGTCCCGCTGTTACAGCGAATGGCAGCAGATGCTCGCCGGCGAACAGGCACTCCCGGCCGAGCAGCGCATGCAGCTGCTGGTGATCGTCACCCCCAATCATCTGCATGCACCGATTGCGACCCAGGCGCTGCAGGCGGGCTTCCACGTGTTCAGCGAGAAGCCGGCCGCGCTCAATCTTGCTGAAGTGCAGGCGCTGGCAGACGTTGTCAAAAACAGTTCCGGGCTTTATGGGCTGGCACACACCTACCTGGGTTACCCGATGGTGTGGCAGGCCCGCGACATGGTGCGCAATGGCGTGATCGGCGCGTTGCGCAAAGTGATCGTCGAGTACCCACAAGGCTGGCTCAGCCAGGACGTGGCCGGGCAGGGCAATAAACAGGCGGACTGGCGCAGCCGGCCCGAACTCTCGGGACTGGGCGGCTGCATCGGCGACATCGGCACCCACGCCTTTTCCCTGGCCGAGTTCATCGCCGACCAACCGATCGAACAGCTTTGCGCGAGCCTGGGCATCCATGTACCCGGCCGGCAACTGGATGACGATGCCGCCATGCTGTTCAAGATGGCCTCCGGCGCCAGCGGCGTGCTGATCGCCAGCCAAGTGTGTGCCGGTGAAGAGAACCCGCTGAAGATCCGCCTTTATGGCGACAAGGGCGGCCTGGAATGGCGCCAGGAAGAACCCGCCAGTCTGATCCATCGTTCCCTCGACCAACCGCTGCGCATCCTGCGTTCCGGCGTCGGCCAGCCCTGGCTGTGCGACGCGGCATTGCAGCGCATGCGCCTGCCCGCCGGGCATCCCGAGGGTTACCTGGAAGCCATGGCCAACCTCTACCGCGACTTCGCCAAGGCCATTCGCCAGGGCACCGAGGCCGTTGGCGTACCCGGCATCGAAGTCGGCGTGCGCGGCATGGCCTTTATCGAAGCCGTGATCGCCAACCATCACGGCGACGCGAAGTGGACCACCCTGGCGAACCACCCATGAAGGAGATTACAGACATGCGCGGCCCAGGCATTTTTCTCGCCCAGTTCATCTCGGACGAAGCGCCTTTCGACACCCTGGCCAACATCGCCCAATGGGCGGCATCCCAGGGCTACAAGGCGATCCAGTTGCCCACACTCGGCACCCGCTACATTGACCTGGCCCGCGCTGCAGAAAGCCAGGCCTACTGCGATGAACTCAAGGCGACCTGCGCCCATGCGGGCGTCGAAATCAGCGAGCTATCGACCCACCTGCAGGGCCAACTTGTGGCCGTGCACCCGGCATTCGACACGCTGTTCGACGACTTCGCCCCGGCCCATCTGCGCGGCCAGCCCCAGGCACGGACCGAGTGGGCGATCGACCAATTGAAACTCGCCGCCCGCGCCAGCCAGCGCCTTGGCTTGACGGCCCACGCGACCTTCTCCGGCGCGCTGCTCTGGCCGTACATCTACCCCTGGCCACAACGCCCCAGCGGCCTGGTGGAGCAAGGCTTTGCCGAGTTGGCCAAGCGCTGGCTGCCGATTCTCGATTGCTTCGAGGCGGCCGGCGTCGACCTGTGCTACGAAATCCACCCCGGCGAAGACCTTCACGACGGCGCCTCTTTCGAGCGCTTCCTCGAAGCCGTCGACCACCATCCCCGGGCCAACATTCTCTACGACCCCAGCCACCTGCTGCTGCAGCAAATGGACTACCTGGGCTTCATCGACCGCTACCACGCGCGCATTCGCATGTTCCACGTCAAGGACGCCGAGTTTCGCCCCGACGCGCGCTCCGGCGTGTATGGCGGCTACCAAGGATGGGTCGACCGCCCTGGCCGTTTTCGCTCATTGGGCGATGGCCAGATCGACTTCAAATCGATCTTCAGCAAGCTCACCCAATACGACTTCAACGGTTGGGCCGTGCTGGAGTGGGAGTGCTGCCTGAAGGATGCGCAACAAGGCGCGGCAGAAGGGGCGGAGTTCATTCGCCAGCACATGATCCGCAAGACCAGCAAGGCATTCGATGACTTCGCCGGCGTGACATCCGACGAGCAATCCAACCGACGGCTGCTGGGCCTGCCCGACGCCTGAACAGCGCTTCTGACTCAAAATAACAATAAAACGGTGACCACAATGAAAGCGCGACTGAGCGTCATGATGTTCCTGCAATTCTTCATCTGGGGCGGCTGGTTCGTCACCCTCGGCACCTTCCTCGCCAGCAACCTGGGGGCCAGCGGCGGGCAGATCGGCATGGCGTTTTCCACCCAGTCGTGGGGGGCGATCATCGCCCCGTTTATCATCGGCCTGATCGCCGACCGCTACTTCAACGCCGAGCGCATCCTGGCGGTGCTGCACCTGATCGGCGCGGTGCTGCTGTACCAGCTGTACCGCGCGCCGGACTTCGTCGGCTTTTATCCCTACGTGCTGGCATACATGGTCATCTACATGCCGACCCTGGCACTGGTGAACTCGGTGGCCTTCCGGCAAATGAGCGACCCGGCCCAGGAGTTTTCGCGCATCCGTGTGTGGGGCACCCTGGGCTGGATTGTTGCGGGGCTGGTGATCAGCTTTGTGTTCGCCTGGGATTCGCAGCAGTCGATCACCACGGGCGCGTTGCGCAACACCTTCCTGATGTCTGCCATCGCGTCAGTGATGCTGGGTTTCTACAGCTTCACCTTGCCGCGTACCGCGCCCTTGAAAGCCGAGGCGGGCAAGGGTGATATCAAGCAACTGCTCGGGCTGGATGCGCTGGGGTTGCTCAAGGATCGCAGCTACCTGGTGTTCTTCATCGCCTCGATCCTGATCTGCATTCCCCTGGCGTTCTACTACCAGAACGCCAACCCGTTTCTCGCGGAAATCGGCGTGACCAACCCCACGGCAAAAATGGCCATTGGGCAAGTGTCCGAGGTGCTGTTCATGCTGCTATTGCCGCTGTTCATCCAGCGTTTTGGCATCAAGGTCGCCCTGTTGGTGGGCATGCTGGCGTGGGCGCTGCGCTATGCGCTGTTCGCCTACGGCAATAATGGCGAGCTGGCCTTCATGCTGTTTACCGGGATTGCGCTGCATGGCATCTGCTATGACTTCTTCTTTGTCTCGGGGCAGATCTACACCGACGCGAAAGCGCCGGAGCGCTTCAGGAGTTCGGCGCAGGGGCTGATTACCCTGGCTACGTACGGTGTGGGCATGTTGATTGGGTTCTGGGTGGCGGGGCAGGTGACCGACCACTATGTGGCGGCGGGTGGCAGCCATGACTGGCGCAGCATCTGGTTGTTTCCGGCGGGGTTTGCGCTGGTGATCTTTTTTTGTTTTTCGCTGGCGTTCAAGGGGCGGGAGCGGGTGGCGGGCTGACTGAGTACGATGTCAAGGCCAGCCAAAATCAAAGGTGGGAGCTGGCTTGCCTGCGATAGCATCGCCTCGGTGCAACTGATACATCGAGGTGTCTGCATCGCAGGCAAGCCAGCTCCCACACTGATTCTCTTTGCCTGTTTGAGCGTGTTGTTGGCTGGTGTGGAACTCAGGGTTTACCGGGGCTCTTGAACAGATCCAGCATCAGCAACAACGCACCCAGAGTGATCGCGATATCGGCGAGATTGAACACACCCGTATGCAGCGGGCCGACATTCACCACCAGATAATCGACGACATGGCCGTCGCGAAAGACCCGGTCAATCAGGTTCCCGGCGCCGCCCAGGGCAATCAGGAAAAGTGGTGCGGCCTTGCGCAGGGAATGGTTCCAGTTCGTCCAGGCCCAATAACCCGCCCAGCACACCACCGCGGCCACGCCGACGATAAAGATCAGTTGCTTGACCTGGGTTGGCAGGCTAGCGCCCAAGCTGAGGAACGCACCCGGGTTCAAGCTCAGCTCCAAGGCCATGTTGACCGGGCTTGAACCGAACCGGAACGTTGTGGCTTGAAGCGAAAACAGCGCCAGCAGTTTGATCAACTGGTCCACGGCGATAAACGCAATGCCCATCAGCACCGCAAAGCTTCGTCCTCTCAAGGCGTCCTGCTTCTTCAACGTTTCACTCCTTCATGTTTTTCGCCTGAGTCGGCGGCGGCCCGAAGATATAGCACGGCCTGCGCAGCGTCCATCTTTGCACCGGCAGCCTGCCTGGCCCCGGCGTTTCAGGTATCCTCCGCGCCCGCCAATCACTATTTTCCAAACCATGCCAGAACACAACATGCAGGCCCTGTTGGAGTCGATCCTCGACGAAGTCCGTCCACTGATCGGCCTCGGCAAGGTCGCCGACTACATCCCCGCACTCGCCGACGTGCCGGCCCAGCAACTGGGCATTGCCGTGTATGGCAATGACGGCTCGTCCTACTGCGCGGGTGATGCTCACACCTTGTTCTCCGTACAGAGCATCTCCAAGGTATTCAGCCTGGTGCAGGCCATCGACCATGGCGGCGAGAGCATCTGGGAACGCCTGGGCCACGAACCTTCGGGGCAGCCGTTCAACTCCATGGTGCAACTGGAGTTCGAGCGTGGGCGGCCACGCAACCCGTTTATCAACGCCGGTGCGCTGGTGATCTGCGACATCAACCAATCGCGCTTTGCCGTGCCGATTTTGTCCATGCGTGATTTTGTGCGGCGGCTGTCGGGCAATCCGCAGATTCTGGTTAACAGCGTGGTGGCCGAATCCGAAGCCCAGCACGGTGCGCGCAATGCGGCGATGGCGTACCTGATGAAGTCCTTCGGCAACTTCCACAATGACGTGGATGCAGTGCTGCACAGCTACTTCAACTATTGCGCATTGCAGATGAGCTGCCTGGACCTGGCCAAGGCATTTTGCTTCCTGGCGAATGAGGGGGTGTGCACCCACAGCGGCGAGCAGATTCTGACGGCGCGCCAGACCAAGCAAGTGAACTCGATCATGGCCACCAGCGGGCTGTATGACGAGGCGGGGAATTTTGCGTATCGCGTTGGCTTGCCGGGCAAGAGCGGGGTAGGCGGCGGGATTCTCGCGGTGGTGCCGGGGCAGTTTACGGTGTGCGTGTGGTCGCCGGAGTTGAATGCGGCAGGCAATTCGCTGGCGGGGATGAAGGCGTTGGAGTTGTTGAGCGAGCGGATCGGATGGTCGGTTTTTTGAAGAGACTTGATCGCTCCCACGCTCTGCGTGGGAGCGCAGCCCTGGACGCTCTGCGTCTGCCTTTGTGACGCGGAGCGTCACAGTCTGCACTCCCACGCGGAGCGTGGGAACGAGCTCAGCGCGGGCTGGTTTGCGCGCATCGATCCAGCGCTTTGTCGACCAGCATCTGCACACCTTCCAGCATCCGGCAAATGCCCAGCGCCACGTTGCGCTGGGTACCATCGACTTCGAAGGCCAGGTGAGCGGCGATGACATTGATCGACGCCAGGTCTTGCGAGGCATTGGCCAGCAAGGTTTCCGTGTCCAGGTCCGTACGCACGGTAAATAATCCATCGAACGGTAGCTCGGTGGGTTCAGGCGGTTGGGGTTGGGCGTCAGGTTTCAGATAGTGGTGAATGGCGCGGTAAGCGGCTTCTTGAAGCCGGTCGGTATGCGGTGGGGGATTTGGGCTGTCTTTAATCATGGTGAAGCTCCTTTGTGAATGGAGCTGCCACGATTCGCGGTCAAACGATTAGGGTGGCAGCTATACGCGGGTTGACCGACCGGCCCAAAGAACAAAACCGGCATACCCGAAGGTATCCCGCGTACAGCTGCCGCGACACAATACATCAGGCGTAAAAAAAACGCCCAAGATCGGTTTTGGCGCAGTTGTTCTATGGTTGCGGACGGTCAAATCCGGTCGCTGAATTGGCAGCGACTGCGGGAGGTTAGTCAGCCCGGGTCCGACCGACAACCTGAAACAGTTGTCGGAAAAATCCGAGCATGTCTCCCTCAGTCAGAGACGGTCCATGTCGCACAATCGTGTGGTCCAGGCCACCGCCAAGTCGGTGCTCCGGCTATTGATCGCTCCCACGCTCTGCGTGGGAGCGCAGCCCTGGACGCTCTGCGTCTGCCTTTGTGACGCGGAGCGTCACCGTAGGCATTCCCACGCGGAGCGTGGGAACGAGCTTAAAATCCGAGTGCGTCTCCCTGTCGAGGAGAGTGCTGCTACCATCGACGCAATCCCTCATCAGTCAGAGACAATCCATGTTGCCTAATCGCGTGGTCCAGGCCGCCGCCAAGTCGGTGCTGCAGCAGCTCGTTACGCGGATCACGCCACAGTCCACCGAAGCCTCCATCGCCGAAATGGCGACGCAGATGCTCGCGGATTCCGGCTATCCGCAGACCTGGTATTACGACTGCCCGGCCTTTGTATTGCTGGGTTCGCGCAGTGCGCTTTCGGTGTCGGGACGCGACTATCGGCCCAGTGATGAAGCCGTTGGTTTACACAATCTGATCACGGTGGATTTGAGCCCGAGAGCAGGCAATGTGTGGGGCGACTGTGCCCGCTCTTTCTATGTGGAGGAGGGCGTGTGCCGGGCGGTGCCGGTGGGGGCCGAGTTCAGCAGGGGTTATGAAGTCGAGCACCTGCTACACGCGATGATGCGCACATTCGCCCGGCCTGAAACCACGTTCAACGATCTCCACGCGTTCGCCAATGACCTGATCGCATCCGAGGGTTTCGAGAACCTCGATTTCGCCGGCAACGTCGGCCACAGCATCTGCGAGCAGCGTGACCAAAGGCTCTACATCGAGGCGGGCAATCATCGGCGCCTGGAGGAGGTGACGTGCTTTACCTTCGAGCCGCATGCTCGCGAGCGAGGCGGTCGCTGGGGCTACAAGCATGAAAATATCTATTTCTTCAGTGATGAGGGAAAGGTCTGCGAGCTTTGACGAAGGCGCCGGTCTCCTGAGGACACGCGGCGCCTTCGGTTTTTTCGCGAGCAAGCTCGCTCCTACAGGGAGAGGCGATCCAGCAGGCTGTACCACGCCACGCCCGCGCCGATGTAGAAGCGTTGCAAGCCATGCAGTGGCAACCGCTGCAAAGGCGTTACCGGGTAAGCGAAGTCGGAGCGGCTGTCACACAGGCGCCCGGCCAGTTGCTGGCCGAGGCTGGTGCACAAGGCAATCCCGCGCCCGTTGCAGCCCAGTGCCAGGGTCAGCCCCGGTGCAGGCTCGTGGACGTGGGGCATAAAGTCCCGGGTGATCGCGATCCGGCCCGCCCAGCGGTACTCGAAGTCCAGCTTGCCCAGCTGCGGAAACAGCAGTGCCAGCGAACGTTCCAGGTGCGCAAAATCCGCGGGCCCGGTGGGGTCGTTGAACAACCCGCGCCCGCCCATCAGCAGGCGGCCATGGGCATCCTTGCGAAAGTAAAGCAACAGGCGCTGTGCGGTTGAGACGGTTTCTTGCCCCGGCAAAATGCTCTCGGCCCCAGGCCCGCTCAAGGGCCGGGTGGCGACGATAAAACTGTTGGCCGCCAGCACACTCTGGGCCATGCCGGGCCACAAGTCGCCGCTGTAGCCGTTGGTGGCCAGTACCACCTGGCCGGCCGACACCTGCGCGCCGCTCGCGGTCTGCAACTTCCAGCCCGCGCCCGCCTGTTGCATCGCGGTCACTGCGCTCTGCCCATGAATGCGCACGCCCGCCGCCTGGGCTGCACGCACCAGGCCCCGAGCATAGGCCAAGGGTTGGATGGCGCCCGCGCGACCGTCCAGCCAGCCACCGGCAAACGCCTGGCTGCCCATGCGGGCGGACACCGCGCCGGCATCCAGGCGCTGCACCGGCACCCCGCGACGTGCCCACTGTTCGGCCCGGGCGTGCAGGCCCGCCACGCCTTTTTCGGAATAGGAAACCTGCATCCAGCCCTTGCGTGTGGGCGCACAGTCAATGCCATGGCGCTCGATAAGGTTGAACACCAGGTCGGCAGAGTTGGACACGGTGTTGATCAGTGGCTCGGCGCGCTCGGCACCGTACATCTGCACCAGTTGATCCGGGTCGTATTTGAGTGTCGGGTTGACCTGCCCGCCATTGCGCCCGGACGCGCCCCAGCCAGGCTCGTTGGCCTCCAGCACGCACACGCTGACGCCGCGCTCCGCCAGGTGCAGCGCCGTGGACAAGCCGGTATACCCGGCGCCGACGATGGCCACGTCCACCTTTAATGACTCAGCCAACGCGGGTGTTTGCGGTGCAGCGGGCGCCGTCGCGGCCCAGAGTGACTTCATGGCAGGCTCCGGGTGTTGGCCGTCGGGTGCAGCACGCGGCGCAGGAAGTCCTGGGTGCGCGGTTGTTGCGGGTTGCCCAGCACCTGCTCGGCCGGCCCGCTCTCCACGATGTAGCCGCCGTGCAGGAAGCACACGCGGTCGGCCACTTCCCGGGCAAAGCCCATTTCGTGGGTCACCACGATCATGGTCATGCCTTCGTCCGCGAGGGTGCGCATCACCTCCAGCACATCGCCCACCAGTTCCGGGTCGAGGGCCGAAGTGGGTTCGTCGAACAGCATGGCGTCGGGTTTCATCGCCAGTGCGCGGGCGATGGCCACCCGCTGTTGCTGGCCGCCGGAGAGTTGTTCCGGGTAGGCATCGGCCTTGGCCGACAGGCCGACTTTATCCAGCAGCGCCAAGGCTTCTTCCCGGGCCTGTTGCAGCGGTTCGCCCTTGACGTACACCGGGCCTTCCATCACGTTTTCCAGCACGGTGCGATGGGGGAACAGGTTGAAGCGCTGGAACACCATGCCCATGCGGCTGCGCAGGGCGTGTACGGTCTTGCTGCCACGTTGCACGGTTTCGCCGAACACGTTGATGGTGCCGCCATCGTAGGCTTCCAGGGCGTTGATGCAGCGCAGCAAGGTGGATTTGCCCGAGCCGGACGGGCCGATCAGGCACACCACTTCGCCCTTGGCCACGTCCAGGTCGACGCCGTGCAGCACGCGATGGGTGCCGTAGTGCTTTTGCAGTTGGCGAATCTCGATCATGCTTTTTTCCTCCGGCCCAGGTGCTGTTCCATGCGGCGCAGGCCATACACCAGCGGCAGGCTCATCAGCAGGTAGAGCAGGGCGACCAGGGTGTAGACGGTCATGTTCTGGAAGGTGGACGAGGCGATCAGTTGGCCCTGGCGCGTCATCTCGGCCACGGTGATGGTCGACACCAGCGATGAGTCCTTGAGCATCATCACCAGGGTGTTGCCGTAGGGCGGCAAG
The DNA here is from genome assembly GCF_013385345.1 of Pseudomonas sp. I8001. Classification (NCBI taxonomy): domain Bacteria; kingdom Pseudomonadati; phylum Pseudomonadota; class Gammaproteobacteria; order Pseudomonadales; family Pseudomonadaceae; genus Pseudomonas; species Pseudomonas sp. I8001. The sequence goes on along the minus strand of NZ_JACAQC010000024.1, from coordinate 386,630 downwards.
GCGATGCGAAACGCCTGGGGCAGGATCACCCGGCGCATCATCAGCACCGAGCGCATGCCCAGGGCTTCGGCGGCTTCACGCTGGCCCTGTTCGACGGCGATGATGCCGGTACGGAAGTTCTCCGCCTGGTACGCCGAGTAGGCGATGCCCATGCCGATCACACCCGCCTGGAATGCACTGAGGTGCACGCCCATGTCCGGCAACACGAAGTAGATGTAGAACAGCTGCACGATGATCGGCAGGCCGCGAATCACATTGATCACGGTGCTCGCCGCCCACGACAGCGCCTTGATCGGCGACAGTTTGAGCAGCGCCAGCACCAGGCCGATAGCGCTGCTGAGCAGGAACGACAGCACGGTGATCTGGATCGTCACCCAGGCGCCTTGCAGCAGGATCGGCAGGAAGTCCTGGGCGTTTTGCAGGAATTCAGCCGGGTTCATGGCTGCACCTGGGCATCAAGCCCCCACTTCTTCAGGATCGCGTCCAGGGTGCCGTCGGCCTTGATGCTGGCGATGGCCTGGTTCAGGCGTGCGAGGGTTTCGCTGTCGCCTTTGCGCACCACCAGGCACACCTCGCCGACGTTGACCGGCTTGTAGTCGGCGGCGAGCTTCACGCGCTTGAACAGCTTCTGGCGGATCTGGTACGCCACCACCGGCTGGTCACCCACGGCGGCCTTGATGCGGCCCAGGCTCAGGTCGCGGACCATTTCGCCGATGGAGTCGTAGGTGCGGATTTCCTTGAAGATCCCCAGCTTGTTGAGCATGTCGTAGAAGATCGTGCCGGCTTGTACACCCACTACCTGGTCCTTCAAGGAACTGAGGTCGGTATAGGTCGCGTTGTCGTCGGCACTCACGATCAGGCCTTCACCGTAGGCGTACACCGGCGCGCTGAAGTCCACCACCTGGGCACGCTCCGGGGTCTTGAGCATGCCGGCGGCGATCAAGTCGAGCTTGCCCGAGGTGAGGGACGGGATCAGCGCGGCAAAGTTGGTCTGCTCGATTTCGCTGGTGAAACCACCGGCCTTGCCCACTGCGTTGGCGACGTCGACCATCACGCCCTGGATGCTGTTGCTCTTGATGTCGAGGAAGGTGAACGGCGAACCGCTGGCCGTTGCACCGACTTTGTACGAGGCTGCACCGGCGGCGTGCACGGTGGCCACGCAAAAGGTGGCGCAAAGACCGAAGGCGAGGCGGCGAAACAAGGGCGAAAGACTGTTCATCGGGTTACTCCAGAAGGAAAACGGATCGTCAGTACCGCGAGCGGTTACCAAGCAAACCGCAAGCTCTGTGCCATTTCGATTAAACAAAATCGTTTTGCGCTATGGAAATTAAACAAAATGAACCATTCGTATCGGTATGCGATTTTTAGTGGTCGAATTTCGCGATTTCGTGTAGAAATATCGCCACGCTTGATCGACCTGACCGCGAGTTCGCCATGTCCGAAGAACGCAACAGCTTGCACAACCAATCCCTGGAAAAAGGCCTGTCGGTGCTCAAGGCATTCAGCGCCCAGCGCCGCAGCATGAGCCTTGCAGAGGTGGCCGAGGCCGCCGGCATGACCAAAAGCTCGGCCCAGCGCATGGTGTTTACCCTCGAGAGCCTGGGTTACCTTCGGAAACACTCGCGCACCCGTCATTACCAACTCACACCACGGGTGCTGGAGTTGGGCTTCAGTTATCTGGATGCGCATTCGCTGATTGAAGTGGCCAACCCGTTCCTCTCGGAATTGACCCGCCTGACGGGAGAAACCTCGTGCCTGACCGAGCCTGCGGGTTACGACATGACGTATATCGCGCGGTTTGTCAGCTCCGGCTTCGTGCCGGTACACATGCCGATTGGCTCGCGGGTGCCGATGTATTGCACGGCGTCGGGCCGGGCGTATCTGAGTGCGTTGCCGCAGGATGAGGCGCTGGCATTGATCGAGCACAGCCAGCGGGTGGCGCATACCAGCCAGACGTTGACTGAGGTCGACAGGATCATGGAGTCGTTGCAGCAGGTGCGCGAGCAGGGCTATGCGGTGAATGGCCAGGAACTGTTCCTGGGGGACATGACCATCGGCGCGCCGGTGCTGGGGGCGAATGGCCGGCCAGTGGCGGCGGTGCATGTGGTGGCGCCCACCAGTCGGTGGAGCCGGGCGGATGCGGAGAAGCAGTTGGCGCCGGCGTTGTTGCAGTGCTCAAGGGCGTTGAGCAATTCGGCGCGTAACCTGGAGTAACCCGCTCTCAAGAACACAGCAAATCCAAAATGTGGGAGCGGGCTTGCTCGCGAATGCGGTGTATCAGTCGCCAGATGCAGTGACTGGCACACCGCATTCGCGAGCAAGCCCGCTCCCACATTTTGATCTTCATTGTTCTTTGATATTTATGTGAGCCCCAACAAAAAATGCGCCCCTGAGGGCGCATTTTTTTGTTCGGTCAACTATCGCCTGTCAGGCAATCGCATCCCAGGCACGGTCACCGTTCTCGTCTTTGATCCGAGTCGGCAAGCCCATCACGTCCAGCGCCTTCAGGAACGGCTCAGCCGGCAGTTCCTCGACGTTGGCCATGTGCTTCACGTCCCACTCCCCACGGGCAACCAGCAGCGCTGCGGCTACAGGCGGTACGCCGGCGGTGTAGGAGATGCCCTGGCTGTCGGTCTCGGCGAAGGCTTCTTCGTGGCAGGCCACGTTGTAGATGAACAGCTCGCGTGGCTGGCCATCCTTGGTGCCCTTGACCAGGTCGCCGATGCAGGTCTTGCCGGTGTAGCCAGGCGCCAGCGACGACGGGTCGGGCAGCACGGCCTTGACCAGTTTCAGCGGCACGACTTCCAGGCCTTCGGCGGTGGTGACCGGTTTTTCGGAGAGCAGGCCGAGGTTTTTCAGCACGGTGAACACGTTGATGTAGTGTTCGCCGAAGCTCATCCAGAAACGCACATTGGGCACGTCGAGGTTTTTCGACAGCGAGTGCACTTCATCGTGGCCGGTCAGGTACAGGTTCTGCGAACCGACCACAGGCAGGTCGTCGGTGCGTTTGACTTCGAACATGGTGTTGCTGGTCCACTGGCTGTTCTGCCAGCTCCACACCTGTCCGGTGAATTCGCGGAAGTTGATTTCCGGGTCGAAATTGGTGGCGAAATATTTGCCATGGGAGCCGGCATTGACGTCGAGAATGTCGATCGAATCAATGCGGTCGAAATGCTTTTGTTGCGCCAGCGCTGCATAAGCGTTGACCACACCCGGGTCGAAGCCCACGCCAAGGATGGCCGTGATGTTCTTCTGTTTGCACTCTTCCAGGTGGTTCCATTCGTAGTTGCCGTACCACGGCGGGGTCTCGCAGACCTTGCCCGGCTCTTCGTGGATGGCGGTGTCGAGGTACGCCACGCCGGTGTCGATGCAGGCACGCAATACCGACATGTTGAGGAACGCGGAACCGACGTTGATGACGATCTGCGATTCAGTCTCGCGGATCAGTGCCTTGGTCGCTTCCACGTCCAAAGCGTTCAGCGCGAAGGCCTGGATGTCGGCGGGTACCTTGAGGCTACCCTTGGCCTTGACGCTGTCGATGATGGCCTGGCATTTGGAGATGTTGCGCGACGCGATAGCAATACGACCGAGTTCGTCGTTGTGCTGCGCGCACTTGTGGGCCACCACCTTGGCGACACCTCCTGCACCAATGATAAGAACGTTCTTTTTCAATTGCTTTATCTCTCCTTTATCTGTCCGCTTTACGAAAGGCTGGACAGGTAGTCGTCGTAACCAAATTCACGAACCACTTCGACTGTACCGTCGAGTTGTTTCACTACGATGGACGGCATTTTCAGGCCGTTGAACCAGTTTTTCTTGACCATGGTGTAGCCTGCCGTGTCGATGAACGACAGTCGATCGCCGATGGCCAGCGGCTGATCAAATTGGTACTCACCGAAGATGTCCCCGGCCAGGCACGACTTGCCGCACACCATGTACGTGTGTTCGCCATTGCTCGGCGCCAGCTTGGCGTTGAGGCGATAGATCAGCAGGTCCAGCAGGTGGGCTTCGATGGAGCTGTCTACCACGGCGAGGTTCTTGCCGTTGTAGAGGGTGTCGAGCACGGTCACTTCCAGGGAGGCGCTGTTGGTGATCGCCGCTTCGCCGGGTTCCAGGTACACCTGCACGTCGTACTTCTGCGAGAACGCCTTGAGGCGCTGGCAGAAGGCGTCGATGGCATAGCCTTCACCGGTGAAGTGGATGCCGCCGCCGAGGCTGACCCAGTTGACCTTGTGCAGCAGCGCGCCGAAGCGTTCTTCGATGGTGTTGAGCATCTGGTCGAACAGGTTGAAATCACCGTTCTCGCAGTTGTTGTGGAACATGAAGCCGGAGATTTGCTCGATCACACCTTCGATCTTCACCGGGTCCCACTCGCCCAGACGGCTGAACGGGCGCGCCGGGTCGGCCAGCAGGTAGTCGGAGCTGCTCACTTGCGGGTTGACGCGCAGGCCACGGGTCTTGCCTTCGCTGCGCTCGGCAAAGCGCAGCAGTTGGCTGATGGAGTTGAAGATGATCTTGTCGCAGTTGTCGAGCATCTCTTCGATTTCATCGTCGGCCCAGGCCACGCTGTAGGCGTGGGCTTCACCTTCGAACTTCTGGCGACCCAGCTTGAGCTCGTACAGCGACGACGAGGTGGTGCCGTCCATGTATTCCTGCATCAGGTCGAACACCGACCAGGTGGCGAAGCATTTGAGGGCCAGAAGAGCCTTGGCGCCGGACTGTTCGCGCACGTAGGCGATCTTCTGCATGTTGACCAGAAGCTTCTGTTTGTCGATGAGGTAGTACGGCGTTTTGATCATTTTCAGAGCCTGCGGCGGTGCCTGCCAAAAAAGGACACGCATTGTGCCCGCACTTGGGACAGATCGAAAGGTTAGTCAGCGGAATTTGCTGGCCCGGTTATAAGCTGGCCTGTGAATATGACAGCCCGTAGGTATGATGAGCCGCTTTGATAACGGACCACGGCTTGGGCGACGAGAGGTGAGAATGGACGCATGGACGCTGCATTGGCTGGAAGCTTCGGGGAGCCTGGCGCAGTTTCGCCCGGAGTTGATCCGAGAGTTTGAGGTTGCCTACGAGGCAATCGCGCAACTGCTGCCGCCGCCGCGGCTGGACATTCTGATCCAGCGGTTGCCGGGGGAGACCCTTCCGGAACTCGGCCTGATGGGCCGTGCTTATCGCAGCACGATGTTCAGCATGACCCTTGATCCCGATAACCCGAATTTCCTCACCAGCCTGCGAAGCGGTGCATTGCGTCGACACGTGGTGCATGAGGTGCACCATTGCCTGCGCATGGCGGGCCCCGGTTATGGCTGGACGCTGGGGGAGGCGATGGTCAGTGAAGGCCTGGCCGGGCAGTTTGTGCGGCAGGTGCTGGGCAGTGAGCCGGAGCAGTGGGAGAGGGCGCTTGCACCCCAGGAACTGCTGAGTTCCCCGGTAGACCGCCAGCTTCTCGAGGCCACGTATTACGACCACAGCGAATGGTTCTTTGGTACCGGCGCGCGGCCAAGATGGCTGGGGTACACGCTGGGCTACCAGATGGTGGAAACCTGGCTGGCAACGCAGGGCGACGTGGACGCCGCCACATGGGTCAATGTACCCGCCCAAGACATACTCGCCAACGCCGCCAAAGCGGGGTTGGTGGCCTGACTTTGAAATACAAGCCCACCAAACAACCCCTATCCCCTGTGGGAGCTGTCGAGCCTCAGCGAGGCTGCGAAGGCGGCGGCACAGCCGATAAAATAAGCTGCCTGACACACCGCTATCGCAGCCTCGCTAAAGCTCGACAGCTCCCACATGACAAAAACGCACCCACACTGACATCAAACCGTCATCTCCCCCCGAACGTATTCAGGCCGGTTGTCGTTGATCACCTGCATGAAGCCTCCTGATCAATTAATGATTTAGCGTGGGTTGCATGTTCGTCCTGTACCGGCTCAAACCCGCAGCGCAGATAAAAGCTTGCGCCCTCGTGGGTGTCGGTAGACAGGCGCACGACATGGAAGGATTGCGCAGCGCGTGCCAAGAGCTGGCCCACCAACGCTTTGCCCACCTGGCGTCCCCTTGATGCCTGTGCGACGTACACCCGGCGCAGCCTGCCAACCTCCGGACCGGCGTAAGGGTCATGGGACAAACCGCCAACGGCGATCAACTGCCCGTTGCTGAATACACCCAAAAGACATTCGCCTGGCTGGTCAAAACGGTTGGCGCCGCTGGACCACTCTGCAACGAGTCGCGTGAGAAACCTGAATCCTTCGGCGACGGCTTCTGCTTCCAATACCAGGATCTCTTCGGGCAACGCCGAGAGGGTGCGTATCGACAAACCGTCCTCTGATTCAGCCACTGCGATTCTCCAGATCCAGCCAAGCGGCCTTGGAGTCAACGCAGGAGTGCTCCTGCTTGCCAGGCAAGAGCGGCGTATCGAGTGTAGCGATTGCTATCGAGACCCAGTCTGGGTAAACACCATTGATATCGGACCAGAACATCGACGAGCCGCAGCGTGAGCAAAACTCACGAAACACACCCTCGGAAGATTCATAAGCCTTGAGCGTTTGCAGCGAAGACTCGATGTGCACCGACGATTTCGGAGCACTCGCGTATGTCGCGAAGGCGGAGCCATGACTCTTTTGGCATTTTTTGCAGTGGCAATGCGTCACAGCTTTCAGCGGTGTCGATACTCGGTAGCTGACCGCGCCGCACAGGCAGCTACCCTGGTGAAGTCCTTCCATGTTGATTCAATCCCAAGCTCAATGGAGTGACTATACCGCTCTCCCATGAGCCTTGAGCAAGTCCGGTTTTCGGTATCACGTATTGGTCTTCAACTTGGTCCACAACCGAGTGGCCAGCCGCGCAATCGCTGGCGGCAGGTCCTCCACGATAAACAGCTTGTCCATCACGCTTTTCGGCGGGTAGATCGCCAGGTCTTGCTTCACCTCAGGGGTCACCAGCTCATCCGCCGCGCTGTTGGGGTTGGCGTAGTGGATGCTGTTGCTAATGTTGGCAATCACCTTGGGCTCCAGCAGGTAATTCATATAGGCATAGCCGTTTTTCTCGTGCGGTGCACCCTTGGGCATCACCACCATGTCCAGCCACAATGTCGAGCCTTCGTCCGGGATCGAGTAGGCGATGCTGATACCGTTTTTCGCTTCCCTGGCGCTGGCGGCAGCCTGTACCACGTCGCCGTTAAAGCCGATCACTGCGCAGATATTGCCGTTCGCCAGGTCGCTGATGTACTTGGAGGCATGGAAGTACTGGATGTAGGGGCGGATTTTCAACAGCGCCTGCTCGGCCTTTTTGTAGTCGGCCGGTTCGTGGCTGTGGTGCGGCAGGCCCAGGTAGTTGAGGGTGATCGGCAGGATCTGCGTGGGGTTGTCGATAATCGCCACGCCGCAGGCGCTGAGTTTCTTGATGTTGTTTTCATCAAAGAACAGGCTCCAGGAATGGGTGACGTCGGTGGTGCCGAAGATCGCCTTGATCTTCTCGACGTTGTAGCCAATCCCCGCCGTGCCCCACATATACGGGAAGCCGTACTGGTTGCCCGGGTCGTTGGTCTCCAGCTTTTTCATCAGCAACGGGTCGAGGTTTTTCCAGTTGGGCAGTTGGCTTCGGTCGAGCTTCTGGATCGCCCCGGCCTTGATCAGCCGCGAGAGGAAGTGGTTGGACGGGCTCACCACGTCATAACCGGTATTGCCGGTCATCAGCTTGGATTCCAGCACTTCATTGCTGTCGTGAATGTCGTAGGTCGCCTTGATCCCGGTCGCTTTGGTAAAACTGGTCAAGGTGTCATCGGCGATGTAGCCGTTCCAGTTGGAAATGCTCACTTCTTCGGCGGCGTACACAGCCGCCGGGAGCGCGCTGAGGATGACCGCCAGGGACAGACTGTTGATGTGCATGTGAATCACCTTTATCGAGGTTTCTTGTTCTAGATTTCTGTCCGTGCTCGAACCGTTTCCACGCCCATACGCAGCATGGCACCGATGTCGAACAACGGCCGGGGTGGCAGCCAGCCGGGCTGTGCCCTGTGCATCACAGAGTGCAGGAGCGAGGAAGTCTGGCCCGACGCCCACTCGGCCAGCAGTCGACCCCACAGCGTGCCGCGGGCCACGCCTGAACCGTTGCAGCCCGCGACGGCATACAGGTTGCTTTCGACCCGCGCGAAATACGGTTGACCGCTGCGGGAGGCGCTCAAGTGGCCGGTCCAGGTGTAGTGGATGTCTTGTTCGGTCAGCCACGGGAAGCGTCGCTGCATGCCCTTTACATGGTGTTGGCGCCGGTGCAACAGGTCGCCGTTGGACAAGTCCCGGGTGCGGTACTCCGCTGTGTTGCGGATCATCACCCGATGGTCCGGTGTCAGGCGCACCGTGGCACCCAGTGGCCGCGTGGACAGCACGCCCCACGGTTCCACTGCGCCGATCCGGCGGTATTCCTCATCGCTGAGAGGGCGGGTGAGGCTGGCGCTGAGTTCCATCGGGAACGTCGCACTGGCCTCAAGGCCCACCCGTGGAATAAAGGCGTTGAGGCACACCAGCACCTGGCCGGCTTCAATGCAGGCGTCCAGGCCGTTGGCGCGAATGCCGCCATTGGCCATGCGCTCAAGGCCGGTGATGTCGGTGTTCTCATAAAGCGTCACGTTGTCCGGCAGCGCTTCGAGCAAACCCTTCACATACTTCGCCGGTTGCAGCAAGGCGTTGCCGTGGCCGCACCAGATGGCGGCCTGGTAATGCTCGGTGCCGAGTGTCTGCGCGAGTGCGGCACCTTGCAGGAACTGCGCTGAAGCACCCGCGGCACGCAAGGTCGCCAACTTGGCATCCACATGCGCAAGCTTGTCGCGATCGTGCACGGCGAAGTAGTAGCCGCTGTCCCGAAAGTCGCAGTCGATGGCATGGCGGGCGATGCGCTCGCGCACTTCATCGCTGGCTGCGCGGGAGATCGCGGTGTCCACCTCAAAGTCAGCGAAGCCTGCGTTGCCCATCAGTTCACTTGCAGCGGGATGCTCATGGGCGACCACAAAACCGGAATTACGCGCTGAGGCACCTTGGGCGGCGCGCTGGCGGTCGACGATCACGATGCGCGCCTCGGGGTGCATCTCGGCCAGGTTGTGCGCCGCACACAAACCGGTGATGCCGGCGCCGATCACCAGCCAGTCGGCTTTTTGTAGGCCGGTGAGTCGGTCCCGGGCGGGGAGGCTTTCAGTCTGGGCAATCCAGCCACATGTGTTTTCCATGAAGATCCTCGGCTGTATGCGTTGCTGGCATAAATAAGTTCGGGCTGCAGCTGGAATCTATAGGGCCTGCGGTGATACAACCAACGTTATAAAATCATCCAGCCATTCGGAAAACGCATGGATAACATCCGTCACGTGCCTTCGCTGCAGGGCCTTCAGGCGTTGGTTGAAGTCAGCGACTGCGCGAGCTTCACCGTGGCTGCGCAGAAGCTGTGCCTGACCCAAAGCGCGGTGAGCCGCAAAATCCAGCAACTGGAAAGCCATTTCGGCGTGCCGATGTTCACCAGGACCAGCCGCAGCCTGCGCCTGACCGCCGAAGGTGAGCAGGTGCTGGCCAGTGCCCGGAGCATCCTGGCGCAACTGAAGGGGCTGGAGGATCGGCTCTCGCCTCGTAAACGTCCGTTTCGCATCCGCCTGCATGTGTCGCTGGCGGTGCGCTGGCTGCTGCCCAAGCTCAGCGATTTCTATCGCAACCATCCCGATATTTCCCTGGCAATCGAGACCGTCGCCACCGAGGTGGTCGAGCCGGCGAGTGACAGCGATGCCTACATCCTTTACCTGCCCAAGCCCGACAACGATCCTGCGCGCCTGACCTTGTTCCACGAATCATTGGTGCCGGTCTGCGCGCCGGGTTTGGGGCCACTGGCTTCCGTGGAACAGCTCGAACACTTTGCGCTGCTGCATCGTTCAGCCGACAAGCAGGACTGGACGGCCTGGCTGGCGGCCAATGGCGCGCGGTCGCTGGACGACTACCGGCATATCCCGTTCAACCTCGACGAACTGGCGCTGGATGCCGCTGCGCGTGGGCTTGGGGTGGCGATGACGGATCTGACGCTGGCGGCCGAGTCGATCGAACGGGGTGTGTTGGTGGTGCCGTTTGGTCAGCCGCTGGTGACCGGCGGGGTGTATGCATTGTGCTTGCAGCCATCGGCGGCCTCACACCCAGGCTGTGAACTGATCATGCAGTGGTTTGGGCTGCAGGCGCGGCATGCTAACGTCACGTCTTGACTCTCTATCGCCAGCCCATCCATGAAAATGCCCGATATCGACGCCATCCAGGCGTTCGTCCTGGTCGCCGAACTCAAGAGCTTTACCCGCGCTGCCGATGCCATCGGCGGCACCCAGGCGGCTATCAGCCTGAAGATAAAACGCCTCGAAGAAAGCCTTGGCCGCAAGCTGCTGGAACGCACGCCGCGACGGGTCACGCTGTCGGCCCATGGCCAGATGTTTTTGGCCAGTGCCCGCCGCTTGCTGGACAACTACCAGGATGCGATGAATTGTTTTGGCCCGCAGAAACGCACCTTGCGCGTGGGCGTCAGCCACCACATTGTCGGCGCCGATCTCAGCCTGTGGCTGCGACGTTTGGCGACCACCGACCCGGACGTGATCGTGGCGTTCAGCCTCGGCACCTCGCGGGATATGTTGATGAACTACGAGCAGGGCAAGCTGGATGTGGCGATGATCCTGCGGCACGACAACCGTCGCCAGGACGGCGAAGTGGTGGGCATCGAACGCTTTGGCTGGATGGCTTCCCACGACTTCGAATTGCGCCAGGGCGGGGCGTTGCCCCTGGCGATCCAGCCGGAACCCTGCGGCATGCGCAGCATGGTGATGGCGGCGCTGGCCGAGCAGAACCGTGCCTGGGAAGAGGCGTTTGTGGGCAGCGGGATCCTGGCGATCGGCGCTGCTGTGGTGGCGGGGATTGGCATCGGTGCGATGGTGGGGCGGATGGCGCCCGGTGGCTGCGTCGACGTGGAGCAGCGTTTCGACCTGCCGCCGCTGCCCAGTCGTGAAGTGGTGCTGTATACGGCGCAGCGGGACTCTCAGGCGCAAGCGTTGATCCGCACGTTGAGCGCCGATATTCCCGCCGATTGAACTAGAAAATCAGACGCCCGGCCCAGGCCATCAGCAGCGCCAGGCTGCCGATGCCGAGGAGTGTGAGCCCAAGGGCTACGAAGTGAACGAGGAGGGTGGTCAGTGGCTGCTGCTGTTCCATGTGAGGGCTTCCTTGGGGCTTGGGAAGCAAAAGTATGCTGAGCGGCCGGGCACCGAAACAGACGCTGCCAGCTATTTCAGTGATAAGCAAAACGAAGGCCCACCCACTCCCGCGCGCGTGGAGCGTTAGCGCCGCGCGATCACTCAAGCCTGGGCGGTGCATTTCATCATGAGTGGAACTTGTGATCATCTCAAATAAAATGAGTTTGTCTCACTATCACTTGATCCCGACAATGGCTCCCATACAAACACATTGGAGCTTTACGTCATGGCTGTTGCCCATTCCCTTGGATTCCCGCGCATTGGTCGCGATCGTGAACTGAAAAAAGCGCAGGAAGCGTTTTGGAAGGGTGAGCTCGACGAAGCCGGGTTGCGCGCCGTAGGTCGTGAACTGCGCAAGACGCACTGGGACCTGCAAAAGAGAGCCGGCATCGAACTGTTGCCCGCCGGTGACTTCGCCTGGTACGACCAGGTACTGACTCACTCGCTGATGTTCGGTGTGATCCCCGAGCGTTTCCGCCCGGCCGACGGCAAAGCCACCCTGCACACCCTGTTCGGCATGGCCCGTGGCGTCAGTGACAACTGCTGCGGCGGTGCCCACGCCCAGGAAATGACCAAGTGGTTCGACACCAACTATCACTACCTGGTCCCTGAATTCAGCGCCGACCAGCAATTCCAGCTGGGTTGGGAGCAACTGTTCGAAGAGGTCAAGGAAGCCCGCGACCTCGGCCACACCGTCAAGCCGGTGGTCATCGGCCCGCTGACCTACCTGTGGCTGGGCAAGGCAAAGGGTGGTGATTTCGACAAACTCGACCTGCTGGACCGCCTTCTGCCGCTGTACGGTCAGATCTTCCAGCGCCTGGCGGACCTGGGCGTGGAGTGGGTGCAGATCGACGAGCCGATCCTGGTGCTGGACCTGCCACAGGATTGGAAAAACGCCTTCGAGCGTGCCTATAACCTGATCCAGCGCGACCCGCTGAAGAAGCTGGTGGCCACCTATTTTGGCGGCCTGGAAGAGAACCTCGGCCTGGCAGCCAACCTGCCGGTGGACGGCCTGCACATCGACCTGGTGCGTGCACCGGATCAGTACCCGACCATCCTCGATCGTCTGCCGGCTTATAAGGTGCTGTCCCTGGGCGTGGTCAACGGCCGTAACGTATGGCGCTGCGACCTGGAAAAAGCCCTGGCCACCTTGCAGCATGCTCATGAGCGCCTGGGGGATCGCCTGTGGGTGGCGCCATCCTGCTCGTTGCTGCACAGCCCGGTAGACCTGTGCCGTGAAGACAAGCTGGATGCCGAGTTGAAAAGCTGGCTGGCGTTTGCCGTACAGAAGTGCGAAGAAGTGGCGGTGCTGGCCCAGGCCGTGAACCAGCCTGAAGCGCCGAACGTGATCGCTGCCCTGGCCGAAAGCCGTGCCGTGCAGGCGGCCCGTGCCGCTTCGCCGCGTATCCACAAGCCGGCGGTGCAAGCCCGTGTGGCGGCGATCACCGCCAAGGACAGCCAGCGTGACTCGCTGTTTGCCCAACGTATCGAGAAACAGCGTGCCGGCCTGAACCTGCCGCTGTTTCCGACCACCACCATCGGTTCGTTCCCGCAAACCGCTTCGATCCGCCTGGCTCGCCAGTCCTACAAGGCCGGCAAGTTGAGCGAAGCCGAATACGTCGAAGCCATGCACAGCGAGATCCGCCACGCTGTCGAAGTGCAGGAAAACCTTGGCCTGGACGTGCTGGTGCATGGTGAAGCCGAGCGTAACGACATGGTCGAATACTTCGCCGAACAGTTGGACGGTTATGTATTTACCCGCTTCGGCTGGGTGCAGAGCTACGGTTCCCGTTGTGTGAAACCGGCGGTGATTTTCGGTGACCTGAGTCGTCCGAAAGCCATGACCGTGGAGTGGATCCGCTACGCTCAGGGCCTCACCAACAAGGTGATGAAGGGCATGCTGACCGGCCCGGTGACCATGCTGATGTGGTCGTTCCCCCGTGAAGACGTGAGCCGCGAAGAACAGGCGCGGCAACTCGCCCTGGCGATTCGTGACGAAGTGGTGGACCTGGAAGCCGCCGGGATCAAGATCGTGCAGATCGACGAAGCCGCGTTCCGCGAAGGCTTGCCGTTGCGCCAGGCGCAGTGGAAGGAATACCTGGACTGGGCCACCGAAGTCTTCCGCCTGTGCGCCTCCGGTGTGCGCGACGAAACCCAGATCCACACCCACATGTGCTACAGCGAATTCAACGATGTGATCGAGTCTATCGCGGCGATGGATGCCGACGTGATCACCATCGAAACCTCGCGCTCGGACATGGAGCTGCTGGACGCGTTCGAAGCCTTCGCCTACCCGAACGACATTGGCCCAGGTGTGTATGACATCCACTCGCCACGGGTGCCGGATGCCTCGGAAATGGCCAACCTGCTGCGCAAGGCAGCCAAACGCATCCCGGCCGAACGCCTGTGGGTCAACCCGGATTGCGGCTTGAAAACCCGTGGCTGGCCGGAGACCGAAGCGGCGCTGATTCACATGGTGACAGCGGCGCGTCAACTGCGGGCTGAACTGGCCTGATCCAGACACCCGGAATCAAACGCCGGGTGAAGATCAAAAATGTGGGAGCGGGCTTGCTCGCGAATACGGAGTATCAGCCGCGGGAGATGTCGACTGACCCACCGCATTCGCGAGCAAGCCCGCTCCCACATTGGGTCACCGGCGTTATCAAAATCATGAAATTGCCAGCATTACCCCGCGCAGACTAGAATGCGATCAATTCTTAATTACGCTTGGGCCCCACCGCCCGGCGCGCCCCGGTGATCGGCATGTCGTCTCCCCTCAATCTGCATATCCAGGACCTGTACTGCGAACACCATGGATGGTTGCACCGTTGGCTGGACCGCAAGCTGGGCAACGCCAGCGATGCCGCCGACCTGGCCCATGACACGTTCATGCGCCTGCTGACCCGGCAAACCACCGGCAACCTGGGCGCCGAGCCACGGGCATTGCTGACCCATATCGCCAAGGGCCTGATGATCGACAGCTGGCGCCGCCAGGAAGTGGAACGCGCCTACCTGGAAACCATCGCCCACCTGCCCGAACAGCATGTACCTTCGCCGGAAACCCGCTGGCTGATCCTCGAAGCGCTGTACCGCATTGAGGCGATGCTGCGGGATCTGCCGGAAAAAACCCGCCAGGCCTTCCTGATGTCGCAGATCGACGGCCTGAGCTATCAGCAGATTGCCGATGCCCTGGGTGTGTCGCTGATTTCGGTCAAACGCTACATGCGCGATGCCTTCCTGGCCTGCCTGAGCGTGGCATGAGCCAGTCGATTGATCCGCTGATCCTCGGTGAAGCCGCCGACTGGATGGTGCAGTTGCAATCCGGCAGCGCCACCGATGAAGACCGCCGCGCCATCGCCCAGTGGCAGGGCCGCAGCGCCCAGCATGCCCAGGCCTGGCAACGGGCGCAGGCGATTCTGGGGGACTTCAACAGCGTGCCGGCGGCGATTGCCGGCGATACCTTGAAGCGCATCGGGCGCAAAAAATCCCTCGGCCGACGCCAGGCGCTCGGGTTGTTGCTGGCGGCCGGTCCGGCGGCCTGGCTGGCGTATCGGCAGGTGCCGTGGCAGCAGTGGACCGCCGACCAGCACACGGCCATCGGCGAACAAAGGAACCTCACCTTGCCCGACGGCACACGCTTGCTGATCAACACCGGCAGCTCGCTGAATATCGCGTTCTCCGAGCAGGTGCGGCGTATCGAGCTGCTCAAGGGCGAAGTGCTGATCACCACCGCCAAGGATTCGGCCCATCGCCCGTTCATCGTCCAGACCCGCCACGGTACCGCCAGGGCCTTGGGCACCCGATTCAGCGTGCGGGTGGGTGAGCAGGCAAGCCGAGTGGCCGTGACCGAAGGCGCGGTGGAGTTGCTGGCGGCGCATGCCGGCCAGGGGGTGATCGTCAAGGCGGGCGAGCAGGGCGCCTTCAGTGTTGACCGGGTAGCCGCCGTCGAGCCGCTGGATGTCAGCACCCTGACCTGGGAGAACGGCATGCTGCTGGCCCAGCATATGCGCCTGGCGGACCTGCTGGATGAGCTGGGGCGTTATCGCGCCGGCGTATTGCGCTGCAATGCCTCGGTTGCCGACCTCACGGTGTCGGGTGCGTTTCCCCTGCGCGATACCGATGCCAGCCTGCACCTGTTGCAGGAAACCTTGCCGGTCAAGGTCAGCAGCCTGACGGGGTATTGGGTGACGGTCGAGCCGCGCTGATCTTTTTCAACTTTCGCTGATACCTTTTTCGTTGTCGCCCGGTGTAGGGGAGAACCCTCAACATTGCTCCGCGCCGACAGGAATGCCCATGACCGCCAGACCGCTCCCGTACTGCCCCCGTCCGTTGAAGGCACTGAGCCTGGCGGTCGCCCTTGCCGCCGTCGCACCGCTGCAGAACGCCCAGGCAGAAGATGCTGCGCCAAGCAGTGCGGCGCGTAGCTATAACATCGCGGCGGGGCCGCTGGGGAATGTGCTGGCGCAGTTTGCGGCGTTGTCCGGGGTGCCGTTGTCGTTCGATTCCACGTTGCTCAACGATCAACAAAGCCCGGGGCTGCAAGGCAGCTACAGCGCACAATCGGGTTTTGCCCAGTTGCTGCAAGGCAGCGGCTACACCCTGCAAGGCACCGGCACCAACGGTTATACCGTGGTGCCCCAGGCCAGCGGCGGTGCGTTGGAGTTGGGCGCCACCACCATCAGCGGTGAAGCGAGCGGGGCGCAGGCAGACACGTATGCCGGTGGCCAGGTGGCACGTTCTGCACGCCTGGGCGTGTTGGGCAATCGGTCCATCAACGACGTGCCATTCAGCGTGGTCAGCTACACCTCGAAAACCATCGCCGACCAACAAGCGCGAACCGTCGGCGACGTTTTGCTCAACGACGCGTCGGTGCGCCAGTCGTCCGGGTTTGGCAACTTCTCCCAGGTGTTCACCATTCGCGGGCTGCCGCTGAGCACCGATGACATCGCATTCAACGGCCTGTACGGCGTGCTGCCCCGGCAGATCATCACTACCGAAGCCCTGGAACGGGTGGAGCTGTTCAAGGGCCCGAATGCCTTCGTCAACGGCGTGTCGCCCTCGGGCAGCGGGATCGGTGGCAGCGTCAACCTGGTGCCCAAGCGCGCTGAAGACACGCCCACCCGCAGCGTCACCCTCGATTACGCCAGCGACAGCCAGGCCGGCGGCCACATCGACCTCGGCCAACGCTTTGGCGAAGACAACCGCTTTGGCGCCCGGGTCAACCTGGCGCGGCACGGCGGCGAAACCGCTGTGGATGACGAAAACAAAAGCTCGCAGTTGATCGCCGTTGCCCTGGATTATCGCGGCGAGCGCTTGCGGGTCTCCACCGACTTTGGCTACCAGAAAGAACGCATCAATAACGGCCGCTCGGTGGTCTACCTGACCGGCACCAAAGTGCCCAGCCCGCCGTCGGCCAAGAACAACTACGCCCAGGACTGGAGCTGGTCGCAGCTGGAAGACACCTACGGCATGGTCAACGCCGAATATGACTTGAACGATAACTGGACGGTCTACGCGGCAGGTGGCGCCAAGCACACTCGGGAGAACGGCCAGTATTCGTCGCTGTATGTCGCCAACGATGGCAGCGCCAAGGTGGGCTTCCTCTATTCACCCCATGACGAAGACAACAAAAGCGCCATGGCCGGCTTGAACGGGCACTTTGCGACGGGGCCGGTGACCCATCAGATGAACTTCGGGCTGTCGGGGATCTGGGGCGAGCAGCGCTCGTCCTACGAGGCGATCCTGCAAGCCAACCGCCAGCCCGGCAACCTGTACGACCCGACGCAAACGCCGCGACCTACCAACACCTATTTCGGCAGTGATATTCACGACCCGCGGGTTGTCGGCAAGAACCGCATCAAGAGTGCGGCGGTGTCCGACACCCTGGGCTTTTTGGATGATCGGGTGCTGTTGACCCTGGGCGTACGGCGCCAGACCATCGAGGTGGACAGTTGGAACACGGCCACGGGGGCACGGGGTACACCGTACTCCGAGTCCATCACCACACCGGTCTATGGGCTGGTAATCAAGCCATGGGAGCACGTGTCGTTCTACGCCAACCGTATCGAAGGCCTGGCCCAGGGCCCGACGGCGCCACTCACGAACGTGACCAACCCCGGCGAAGTCTTCCCGCCCAAGCGCAGCAAGCAGACGGAAGCCGGGGTGAAGCTGGACTGGGAAAACTATGGCGCCACGCTGGGTGTGTACCGCATCGAACAGCCGAACAACGCGACCACCCGGTTCCCGGGCCAGAAGTTCGATACCTTCACTGTCGACGGTGAACAGATCAACAAAGGCGTGGAACTCAACGTGTTCGGCGAGCCCATCGACGGCCTGCGCCTGCTGGCCGGTGCCACCTGGATGGACACCGAACAGAAGAGCACTTCCAACGGCGCCACCGACGGCAACCGCGCCGCGGGTGTGCCGCGCTTCCAGTACAACATCGGTGCGGATTGGGATGTGCCGGGCATCCAGGGTGCGGCGGTCAGCGCACGGATGCTGCGCACCGGTGGCGAATACGTCAACGCCGCCAACAGCCTGAGTATCCCGGCCTGGACCCGCGTCGACCTGGGAGCGCGTTATGGCTTCAAAGCGGATGACAAATACATCACCCTGCGCGCCAACGTCGAAAACGTAGCGAACAAGGCGTACTGGTCGTCGGCGTCGACGGCCAATAACTACCTGACCCAGGGTGAGCCGCGGACAGTGAAATTGTCGGCGACGGTGGATTTCTGAGCCTGGAAAACCCTATCAGGTGAATGGACAACCCGTGGTGAGGGAGCTTGCTCCCGCTGGGCTGCGAAGCAGCCCTAAAAAAAGGACACGGTGTTCTTTCAGGTGGCTCTCGATTGCCTTATTGGGGCCGCTTCGCGACCCAGCGGGAGCAAGCTCCCTCGCCACAACAAGGCTGAATGTCCCTCGGTCAACCCGCATTCACTTCAATCCGGTCAAAGCCCTTGAGGCGATACAGCATCACCGAGATCGCCCAACTGGCCACGAAGATCCCGATGATCATGTAGCCCAGCATCCCGAAACTGTCGTTCAGCGAGCCGATAAAACTCCAGAACGATCCCTTCAGGTCCAACTGGTCACCCATCAACCCCAACGCCTCGATACTGCCGATCACCACCGCAACCACCACCGATGCCAGGGTGATGGTCATGTTGTAGTAGATCTTGCGGATCGGCTTCATGTACGCCCAGCCGTATGCCCCCAGCATCAGATGACCGTCGAGGGTGTCCACCAGGGACATGCCGGCGCTGAACAGCAGCGGGAACACCATGATCGCCCACGGCGACAGCCCTTGAGAGGCCTGGGTCGCAGAAATCCCCAACAGGCCGATCTCGGTGGCCGTATCAAAGCCCAGGCCGAACAGGAAACCCAACGGGTACATATGCCAGCTGCGGCTGATCAGGCGAAACACCGGGCGGAAAATCCGCGCCATGAAACCCCGGTCCGCCAGCAGCAGGTCGAAGTCGTCCTCCACATACGCACCGCCCTGGCGCACATGGCGCCAGGCCTTGTAGATCGCGTGCAGGATCACCAGGTTCATCAAGGCGATGACCAACAGGAACGAGGCCGAGACCGACGTGCCGATCACCCCGCCGATGGCCTTGAACCCTTCAAACCGCGCCTGCATCACCGAGGCCGCAAACGCGACGCCAATGGATGCCAGGACCACCACCGAAGAATGTCCCAGGGAGAAAAAGAAGCCCACCGCCACCGGACGTTTCTTTTCCTGCATCAGCTTGCGGGTCACGTTGTCGATGGCGGCGATATGGTCGGCATCCACCGCATGCCGCAGCCCGAAACCGTAGGCCAGGAGCGCGGTGCCGAGCAGCACCGGATGCTCATGGAACGCCACCAGCGCCCAGATCCAGGCGACCATGTTAATGCCGATCAACAACCCGTAGATGCCAAACAGCTTGGCGCGAACCTGGGTGCTGGAGTCACTGAAAATCTGGGCAAGGCGTAGGATCATCAACACTACCTGTGTGCGTTGGAAACATTCAGACACGTTCCGAAACTTTATAGATTTTGTTTAGAGTGATGATGAAATTTGTGGAGTGAGTGAGGAGAGGATTGTGACGACGATCGAAAATGCAGCAATGGCGGTTATTGAGTTCTGGAAACAGGCGGGGCCCAAGCTGTGGTTTGCCAAGGATGAAGGGTTTGACCGGCGTTTTCGCGAGGCTTTCTACACCACGCATTTGCAGGCGGCCCGGCGCGAACTGGAGAGCTGGATGCTAACGCCGGAGGGCGCGCTGGCGTTGCTGTTGCTGCTGGACCAGTTCCCGCGCAATACCTTCCGTGGCACGGCGCATATGTTCGCCACCGACCCGCTGGCGCGTTTGTACGCGCGGCAGATGGTCGAGGCGGGGATGGACAAGTCGATCGAAACCCCGTTGCGGGCGTTTTGTTATTTGCCCTTCGAGCATTCTGAAGATCCCGGGGATCAACAGCTGTCGGTGGCCCTGAACAAGGACCTTGATGCCAATACCTACCGCTGGGCCAAGGAGCACGCCCGCATCATCGAGCGGTTCGGACGCTTTCCTCATCGTAATGAGGTGTTGGCCAGGGTCACGACAGAGGAGGAGCGGGCGTTCCTGGAGGACGGTGGCTTTTCGGGCTAGGCCTCGGGTTCAGCCGCTAAGTCTCTGACGCCCGCCTGGCGAAAACGCCGCACACCCTTGAGATCAATCGCCCAACGCAACGCTTCAGTCGCCGACGGACGTTCGCCTTGGGTAATCGCCGCGTCATCGGTGGTCAGTTTATTCAGGTAGCCCTTGGCGCCGCCGCGTTCGCTCCAGTAATGGGTGTGGCTGAGCCAGGACCTGGCGAGCCAGCCTTTCCATTTGCCCACGCTGACCGGCAGGTCCAGTACGCCGGGGCCCATCACCGGGCTGACCGGGCCGCCGACGATGTCGCCAAACAGGCCCAGGGGCGCGGGGAAGTAGAGGTTGGTCCAACGGGTCACGGCGAAGGCCGCGGCATGGTGCAAATACAGGGGTGAAAATGGGCGACCGCCCACGGTGACGGGCAGCCGGCCGCTGTAGCCGTAGCCCTTATCGTCGAGCGTCGGCGGGCAGGCGGGGGCTTCGCGGCGTTCGATGCGGCGCTGGAAGTCGCTCACGCTGCGGCCCAGCAACAGGCTGGCGTGGGCCATCGGGCTGCCGAGGGTGACGAGGTCGGTGATACGCCACGGGTTGCCGAGGTTGCGTTGTTCGATAAAGGCTTCGGCTTGCTGTTCGCGGAACCTGAGGAGGCTTTGCAGGCGGCCGTCGAGGGCGTTTCCAGCCTTTGGCAGCGTGTCCTGGACCACCGGTTGCAGTCGCTCGTGGTTGGCGTAGCGGGCGGCGAGTTCCGGGCCGCCGGGGCGTAACTGATCGTGATGCTCGTGCCACAGGTAGCCGACGATGTCGTAGGCAATCACGCTGCCCAAACTGTGGCCGACGACGATGATGCGGTCGTAATCACCCTTGTCATGCAGGGCGCGCAGCAGGTCGACGCCATCGGCGCGGATCTGTTCGCGCACCACCACGTTCTGCGGGTTGGGGCTCAGGTAGCGGGCGGCATCGCCAAGGTACGACAGTGCCGAGTACTTCAGGGCCAGGCCGATCACCGCCAACAGCACCGGGATCAGGGCGAAGGGGTTGTCGCTGTGGGGGAATCGGCCATACAGCGTCGCCAGGGTTCCGCTGACCAGCAGCACGAGCAGGGCCAGCAAGGCCCAGCGCGTGGCGCGCCAGATCGGCACGATGGCCGTCGGGATATCCCGGCGCGGGCGCTTGAAAATGTCCCATAGCCAACTGAGCAGGTGCCCGACCTTGGTGCCCTGCATCTTGTGGGCCCAGTAGTACTCGTAGAAATCGGTGGTGTTGCGACCCGCCGACTTCAACACGCGCAAATCGAAGTTGCGCGAAAACCGGTCGGGTTTGCTCCAGTAGAAAGGCGTCGCCTCGGGGGTGTCCGCCGGGATCGCCGCTTCGACGAAGCCACGCAGGGTATCCATCGGGCGCTGCTCGCCGATTCCGTGGATGACGACAACCGCTTGTTTCATCTAGTGATCGTTCCTTGATCCGCTTTTCGGGGCGTTACGGGTGGGGTTCAAGGGGCCATAGTATTGCCATTATCGATGGTATTCCAGCCAGGAATGCCCCCATAAAAACCGCGCATTTCATTTGCGCGGCGCGATCTCGTAGTGTGGTGCTCCCACCAAGGAGATGTCGCCGTGAACCATCGCCCGCTGAGCCTGTACGTTGACGCCCATTTCACCAGTCCCTACGCGATGTCGGCGTTTGTGACCCTGCGGGAAAAGGGCCTTGAATTTGAACTGCTCACGTTGAACCTCGACACGGCCGAGAACCAGACTGACGCGTACACGCACTTGTCGCTGACCGGGCGCGTACCGACCCTGGTGCAGGGTGAATTTGCGCTGTCCGAGTCGTCGGCGATTACCGAGTACCTGGAGGATGTGTTCCCGCAGGTGCCGGTGTACCCGGCCGAACCCCGCCAGCGGGCGAGGGCGCGGCAGGTGCAGGCGTGGTTGCGCAGTGACTTGATGCCGATTCGGCAGGAACGCTCGACCCTGGTGGTGTTTTACGGGCTCAAGGGCGAACCGCTGTCGCCGGTTGCTGAAGCAGCGGCCCACACGCTGATCAACGCGGCGCAGGCGCTGTTGGCCGACGGCCGCGACTACCTGTTCGGCGCGTGGTCGATTGCCGACGTGGACTTGGCCGTGATGCTCAACCGGCTGATCCTCAACGGTGACAGCGTGCCCGCCAACCTGGTGGCGTATGCCCAGCACCAATGGCAACGGCCTTCGGTCCAGGAATGGGTCAAGCAGGCACGACCGTCGCTGTAGTCACCTCCTTAATTACTAAGTGAATCCTGATCCATGAATATACTGTCGAGTGACTCCCGCCTGCCGTTGTACCAGCGTTTTCGGGATCATCTGATTGAGCAGATTGCCAATAATCACTGGCGTGCCGGTGCGGCTATTCCCCCTGAAGCGGTGTTGTCCACCCAGTACCAGCTGTCTACCGGCACCGTGCGTAAAGCGATCGAGGCATTGGTGGGCGAGGGCATTCTGGAGCGCCAGCAGGGCCGTGGTACGTTTGTGCGCCGCCCGAAGTTTCAATCGTCGTTGTTCCGGTGTTTCCGCTTCCAGGGCCCGGGCGGTGAATGCCAGCTGCCGCAGAGCCGGATCCTGTCGGTCAAGCCGGTGAAGGCGCCGTTGTCGGTGAGCGAGGTGCTGGGGCTGGCAGCGGATGCGCCGGTAATCTGCATCGTGCGGGTACACGTGCTGGACACCGGGCCAGTGCTGGCCGAGGAAATCTGGCTGCCGCGCGAGCGGTTCCAGGCGCTGCTGGACGTGGATCTGACCCGGCAGGGATTGCTGTTGTACCCCACTTACGAAGAAGTCTGCGGGCAAGTAGTCGCTTCTGCCGAGGAAGCCCTGACTGCCGAGTCCATCGATGACGTGTGGGCCCGCTGGTTGCAGGTGCCGGTGGGCAGCCCGGTGATGGTGATCGAGCGGCTGGCCCGGGATTACGCCGGCCAACCCCTGGAGTTGCGACGCGGCCGTGGCCACGCCGAACATTTCCGTTATCGCGTGGATATACGCTGAGCTTGAGGCGCGGTGCTATTCGGCTTTGAGCAGCACCAGCCAGCTTTGCACCACCCGGCGGTCAAGGTCTTCCCAGTCGGCCATGCCCAGCACCCGGGTGGTGTTCAAGCCGCGCAGGTAGCCACGCAGTTGCTGGGCAATCGCGTAAACCGCTTCCGGTTCGGCGGCGTTGTCCAGCAGCACTTCCTCATAGTCGACCAGGTAATCGGCAACCCGCTCGCGAAACTCCGGAAGCACAGCTTCACGGATGCGATCGAAGGTTTTCTGGTGGGGCTTCATAGGCGTTCCTTATCATTTTGTGTGAGGCGGCCTGCACGACACTATTGCTCTAGATAATAGTCACCATCAAGTATTGCGAGTTCTGTTTTTCTGAAAAAGGAGGACAATTGCCATCATTGAACATGATGTGCAAGGACCCTGCGATGAGGACTTTTACCGGTTTGGCCCTGGTGGCGCTGCTGATGAGCACAATGGTTGGCTCTGCGTCGGCCGGGGGGCTTCAAGCCAGCCACCTGGCGCCAATCGTCGCCAGCCCGGTCGGGTTGCAGCATTCGCAATCGGTCGGCGTGCTCTACAGCGACAACACCCTTGACAACCTTGAGTACCTGGCGCGCTACCACGCCATGGCGGTCAATGGTGCCAAGGGCCAGCTGGACGAGCAGATTCGCCAGGCCTTCGTCGACAGTTCCGACCCGGACCTGGCGATTGACTGGCTGATGGCGTCGTTGCGGCACACCTTTGCCTCGGTCACCCGTTACGACAACCTTGATGCGCTGTTGCAGGCGCACCCGGATGTGGTGGTGATGCTCGATACCTACAATCAATTGCTGACCCAGCGTAATGATCGGGTGGAAGCGCGGTTTGTTGCCAAGTTCTATGACCTTGACCTGCAATACATCGCCAAAGCCGAGGGTTCGATGCAAATGCACTTGCCTAATGTGTGGGTACATGACAAAACGGCGCCCCAGATCGCTGCACAGATTGGGCAGCAGCGCGACGTTCAGTTGAACGCATTAAAGCAGTTCGATGCCTCGCTCAAGGCGTTGGTCGCTGCCGGTTAGCCCACTTCGTTTATTTTTCAGGAATTTTTATGCGCGTGTTGTTAGTGCCAGCGATGGCTTCTGCTTCTTTATTGATGACGGGCTGTGCATCCGCCCCCAATGCCCCAACCCTTACCCTGCAAACCGCCAAGGACCCTGAAGCCTACGTGCAGTGCGTGGTGCCCAAGTTCGAGAAAAACGGCATGACCTCCACGGTCACGCAGAATTCGCGGCATGCCCGGATCGTGGTGAGCAGCAAGATCGCGGCGGACAACATCCTCGAAGTCTACAAGTCCCAGGACGGCGGCAAGGTGTTCCTGTACGAGCGCAAGCCGTTGGCATCGACGTTCAAGCCGTCGCGGTTCGAGCATGCGGCGCAGGATTGCCTGTAATCGACGAGCGAGGATCTGATGTGGGAGCTGTCGAGCTTTAGCGAGGCTGCGATGGCATCGCTGCGGTCTGACAGTGACACCGAGGTGATCCCATCGCAGCCTCGCTAAAGCTCGACAGCTCCCACAGTTGATCTTCATTGTCTGAGTAAATGATTCAGCTCGGCTTTGGCTCGCTGCTGAACGTCTCGACCGCTTTCACCAACCCCTTGGCCGCCAACGCCACCAACTCACCGCCTTTTTGCGGGGTGGCCAGCGCCGGGTCTGAACCCATGCGCCCATCCGGGAATCGCGCGCGGAAGTCGCGGGCTTCGCGGATCGGGCCGGTGTTGGCGATTTGCGGCGAGTAGTCAGCCGACTTGATCGCGTCCGGGTAGGCCCATTGGGTCACGGCAATCTCCGACGGCGTGGCATGGCTGCCATGGCCCACCGGGAACTGCTGGTGCGCCAGCTCGTTCACGCCTTCCAGGTCCCACCAGTTGCACAGTTTCAGCGCATAACCCGACGGGCGCCCGCTGAAGCTGGCTTCGGCATACAGCTCGGAGAACGCCGCTTCGATCGAGGCAATATTGCCGCCGTGGCCATTGAGAAACAGGATCTTCTCGAAACCATGGCCTGCCAACGAGCGTACCCAATCACCAATCGCCGCGATAAAGGTCGAAGGGCGCAGGGAAATGGTGCCCGGGAAGCCCAGGTGATGCTGGGCCATGCCGATGTTGAAGGTCGGGCCGATCAGGATGTCGGCGTTCTTCTGCGCTTCATGGGCAATGATTTCCGGGCACATCCAGTCGGTGCCCAACAGGCCGGTGGGGCCGTGTTGTTCGTTGGAGCCGATGGGAATCACGATGCTGCGGCTGCGTTCCAGAAACTGGCCAATCTCGATCCAGGTGGATTGATGTAAAAGCATCTCAGGTTCTCTCTCTCATCAAGCCCAGGAACACGGTGGAGTTCCTGGTGGCGTGAGCCGCATGGTGCACGGCAACAGCGAGAGCATCAACCGCCTTTGACAGTACCGGCACTCGCCATCTGGCGCGGCTTGCAGTTGAGGTAAGCCGAGGACTTCAGCCAGCGCTGGTCGGGGTACCAGGAAAACATGAACTGGCCGTCCTTGAGTTTGTCCACCACTTGGCGCGCTACCTGCGGGCGTACGGCGGGGCAGCCCTGGCTGCGGCCGATACGGCCTTCGCGCTTGCTCCACAACGGGCTTACATAGTCGGCGGCATGGATCACGATGGCGCGGTCCCGTGCACGGTCATTGAAACCCGGCTCCAGGCCGTCCATGCGCAGCGAGTAGCCGTGGGCGCCTTCGTAGCTCTCCTGGGTGCGGAACAAGCCAATGCTGGACTGGTAACTGCCTTCACGGTTGGAGAACTGGGTGGCGAAGTTTTCCCCGGATTTTTGTCCGTGGGCCACCAAATCCCGCAGCACTAATGTCTTCTTGCGCAGGTCGAAGATCCATAGGCGACGAGCGGTCGAAGGTTGGGAATAGTCGATCACCGCCAGCCGGTCGGACTGTTCGATGCCATTGCCCACCGCGCATTGCATGGCGCTCAAGGCTCTTTTCAGTACATCGGGGTTGAGTTCTGGAGCGGCGTGGGCGAGGCTGCTATACAGAGTAAGAGGTTTACCCGTGTCTGCGAGCGCAACGGTGCTCAGCGAGGCAAAGGTCGAGATGATCAGGCCGAGTCGGCAGCAAAAGGTCAGCATGTATAAAGCATCTCCGCCGTGGATGGGAGCTAAGCGATTGTTCAAAAAACACGCATGTTACTTGAGCATTTGCCTGCTCGTTGCACCGCTGGTCGCGACAGCCGAAGACCTGTTGGTGGTGTCGCCGGCCCCGGTGCAATTGGCGCTCTCGCAATTGTCGACCGTTTGCCCAGGCCCGGCCGGGCAGGTCGATGCGCCTTCCCTGGCGCGTTTGCAGGCGTTTTATCAGCAGCAGGGCGACGTGGTGCTGTGGTCCGAGGGGGATCGCCGCGCCGCATTGCTAGCCCAACTGCAGTTGCTGGCCGACGATGGCCTGGACCCGACTCACTATAGACTGCCCCCGGCGGATGCCACGGGGAACGTGCTGTGCATCGATATCGGTACCAGCCAGCAGTACCTGCAAGCCCTGCAGGACCTGCATTTCGGCCGCTTGCAGCAGTCGCGCTTCGAGCCCGTCTGGCATTCGCAACCGGCCCCGGACCCCGACACTCAATTGCTGGCCATGGCCGAGGCCGGCATGCAGAACGTCGCCCAAGCCTTCGACCAGGCCCGCCCGAGCGCGCCGCTATACCTTGGCCTGCGCAGTGCCTACGCCGCCTTGCGCCAGCAACCGTTGCAGCATTGGGAAGCCGTGGCCAGCGGCCCGCTGTTGCGCCCCGGCATGGACGATTCGCGAGTGCCGCAACTGGCGCGGCGCATGGTCAATGGCGGCTACCTGAGCGCCACCTCCGCGGGGACGCAATACCGTGGCGAGTTGGTCAACGCGGTCAAGACCTTCCAGCAAAGTCATTCCCTGCAAGCCGACGGCGTGATCGGCCCCGGCACGGTCACCGAGCTGAACATCAGCCCGGCGATTCGCCGCGAACAATTGCGCATCAACCTTGAACGGTTTCGCTGGCTGTCCCGGGACCTGGAACCCGAGGGCGTTCTGGTGAACGTGGCCGCGGCGCAACTGAGCTTCTACCAGGGCGGCGTGCCCGTGTGGCAAACCCGCCTGCAAGTCGGCCGCGCCGACCGCCAGACGCCGCTGCTGAAGTCGCGCATCACCCGGCTGACCCTGAACCCCACCTGGACCATCCCGCCCACCATCATGCGCGAGGACAAGCTGCCGGCGATCCGCCTGAACCCCGAATACCTGCGCCAGCAGAACCTGCAAGTGCTCGACAGCCAGGGCAACCCGCTGGCACCGGAACAGGTCGACTGGTCGCACCCCGGCAACATCCTGCTGCGCCAGGGCGCCGGCCCGCGCAACCCGCTGGGCCGGATCGTGCTGCGCTTTCCCAACCCGTATTCGGTGTACCTGCACGACACGCCGAGCCAGCCGCTGTTCTCCAAGGGCCCGCGGGCTTTCAGTTCGGGGTGTGTGAGGGTTGAGCAGCCACTGCTGCTGCGGGACTTGCTGGTGAGCCCGGCGGAGAAGATCCGCACCGAAGAACTGCTGGCGACGGAAACCACCCACGAGTTCCGGCTCGCGACGCCGGTACCGGTGCTGCTGGGGTATTGGACGGTGCAGGTCGATGGCAAGGGCGCGTTGCTCTACGCGCCGGACATTTACGGGCGCGACCCGGTGTTGATGAAGGCGATGGAGAGTGCGCTCTAGGCGCTTAGCTGTGCGTTGATCATCGTCAGCGCCTCATGGGAAGACAAGCGCGCCGTATCGACGGTCAATGGCGACTCGGCCCATGGCTCATATTCATGGGCCAGGACGGACTGCCAGGTGGGCGGCGTGAGCCCCGGAATATCGCTGGTGCGTGATTCCACGCGGCGTTGGTGTTCGTGTGGGTCGGAGCACACCACCTGGATATTCACCAGCGGCATACCGGCGCTTAGCGCAGTGTCGCGCCACGCCTGACGACTTTCAGCCACCGGGTTAACGCAATCGACGACAACCGTGCGGCCCAGCAACAGGTTGCTCAACGCCAGCGCATTGGCCACCTGGTAACCGCTGCTGCCCACACCTTGCTCCAGAAACCCTGCATCGCGGATGGCCTGCTCGATGGTGTCGATGCGCAGATACACGGCGCCGGATTGGCCGGCAAGGGCCTTGGCAATCGTGGTCTTCCCGGTGCCGGGCAGGCCGCTGAACACAATAAGCATGGTCGATCCTTCGAAGGGGTGAGTCGGCTCAGTCTACCGGGCGACTCACTTCAAATAACAGGCGCTGATCCAGTCCGAAGGCTTGGGCGCGAGTTGTTCGGCCACCGGCAGATACCGGGCGTCCAACTGCGCCGCCAGCCAGTACAGCGTGTTGCTGCTTTTCGGGTTCCATTCGCCGCTGTAGCCAGGCTCACCTACGCGGGCCCGGTCCCGGTCGAACTGCACGTGGGTATGCACGAACTCTTCGTGGCTGCGCTGGCCTTTGGCATACGGCGCCAGCCAGTCCAGTGCTTCGCTCAGCGAGCCACCGTGGGGCGCGGTGACGTCCAGCCAGTTGCCGCCAATGCCGTAGGGCTTGGCCGCCAGCGCGGCCTGCACCAGCGGCTCCAGGTCGTAGACCACATAGTGCAGGGCGTCACGGTCCTGGAAGTCGCTCACCGAGCCGTCGGGCAGTACGTTGTCGTTGATCTGTTGCCGGAACAGCTGGAAGGCCTGTTCGAGCATCTCGCGGTCGCCCAGTGCGGCGGCGGCCACCGTGACCAGTTTTACGCGGTGGCTCTGCCAGTTATTGGTGTTGGTGGCTTTCTTTTCGCCGTGGAACTGCTTGATGCGCTCGATATAGCCATTGCCCAGGTTGGTCAGCAGCGCGCGGGTGGCGTCGCGGGTCTGGGGGCGAAGGTCGCTGGCGGTGAGGGCGTAGGCGCTGATCAGCATGTCGAGGTTGGTTTCGTCGATCGGGTTGAAGTCCGGCTGGTAGGTGCTGGCCCACGCGCTCAGGTAGTCATCCACTTGCTTGAGGTAGCGCGTGTCGCGGCTCAGGCGCCAGGCCAGGGCCGCCTGGCGCATGACTGGCCAATCCTTCTCGGCGGCGATGCTTTGCTCGCGGATGCCGTGGTTCGGCAGGGTACCTTCGGTGTGCAGATGGGGCAGGGCGTCGGGCTGGTCGCCGAGGTGGCGCTGGGCGGCAGCCAGCAGCGATTTGGAGGTCGGATTCGAGGTGGCGGGCTGGCAGGCACTCAGCACCTGCGGCGCGGCAAAGGCGGCTTGGGCGAACGAGGCGAGCAGCGCGGCCAGGGCCACGTTTTTCAGAGGGCGTTGTAGCATGCTGTTCCTCAGGGATGGATTGACCCGGGCGGGGCAAAGTCACGCTACCATGCCCGTGATGGGAATTTGATGAAATACCCGCCAGCCCTCTATCCTTGCAGGCCTTGCCCGGTCGAGAACAGGACGCCCCATGACTTTGCAGTTCGTGAAGATGCACGCCCACGGTGATGATTTCATCGTGATCGACCGGCGCGGCCAGGATGACCCGATCACCGCTGAAATCGCCCGCCGCCTGGGTGACCGTCATCGCGGCATCGGCTTCAATCAATTGGCCGTGGTGCTCGACTGCACTGACGCGGCTGCCCGCATCACATTCTGGAACCCCAACGGCACCCCGCTCGACACCTGCGGCAGCGCCACCCGCGGGGTTGCAGACATGCTGATGCGCGAAGCCGGCACTGCCACCCTCGTGCTGCGAACCAACCGGGGGCTGCTGACCTGCGTGCGCGAATCGGGACAGCGGGTGTCGGTGGACATGGGGCTGCCTTCATTGGGCTGGGAAGAAATTCCGCTGGCGCAGGCGATGGACACCGAACGCTTGCCGCTGGAGGGCAACCCGGCGGCGTGCAGCATGGGCAACCCGCATTGCACCTTCTTTGTCGATGATCTGGCGACGGTCGATATTGCGGCGGTTGGCCCGTCACTGGAAACCCACCCGTTGTTCCCCAACAAGACCAATGTGCATTTCGTGCAGGTACTCGACCGGGGTCATATCCGCCTGCGCATCTGGGAACGGGGCGGCGGTGTCCCGCAAGGCTCGGGTTCGTGCTGTTGTGGCGCGGTGGTCAACGGGATTCGTCGTGGGCTGCTGGATGACACCGTCGACGTGCAATGCGATGGCGGTACCGTGACGGTGCATTGGGATGGGCGCGGCGGCGTGGTGTTGACGGGGGCTGTCCAAACCGTTGTTCACGGCACTGTGGCTGCCGCGCTCATGGGTGGCGCAATGGAAAGTGCACACTGAAGGTGGTGCCCCGGTCCGGGCTTGAACTCACCGAAACACCTCCATCATGGGCCTTGGCAATTTCCCGCACGATAAACAGCCCCAGGCCAACGCTACGCACCTCACTGTCCTGCTCCGTGCCTCGGGTCATGGGCTCAAACAAGCCAGCCATCAACGCTTCGGGAATCGCCGGGCCGTGGTTGTGCACCGAGAGCCGGCTCTCTTGTGCGTCCTGGTGCGAGGTGACGGTAATCGGCTGTTGCAGGTCGCCGTACGCCACGCTGTTGGCCACGAGGTTGCCGATGATTTGTTGTATGCGGTCGGCATCCAGGAACGTGCGGGCGCTGCCCGTGGCGTGATGTTCGAGGGTCGCCGTGGGGAACGCCACTTGCAACTCGTCGAGACTGTCACGGGTGACGGCGTGCAGGTCGAGTGCTACGGGATTGATGCTGATGCCCTGGCCGACTCTGGCCTGGGTGAAGTCCAGCAAGTCGGCGATCATCCGCTGCGCCCGTTCGGTGGACAGGCCGATATGCCCCAGGAGTTGGCGCTCCTTGGGGCTGCGCTCGCCACGGGCGAGGAACTCCGAGGCCATCTTGATCGCGGTAAGCGGGTTCTTCAGGTCATGGCTGACAATCGCGACCATCTGCTCGGCAAACAGCGCCCGGCGCCGGGCAATTTCATAGGCGCTGCTCAGTTCGGCCTGGGCCTGCTGCAGCGCGACTTCAGTGGCGGTCTTTTCCTGCAACAAGGCTTCAGCCAGTTTGCGGGCATTGAGCAGTTCACGCTCGTACTTGTCGCGGTCGGTGGTGCCGAAGAGGGCCAGTTCGTTGTAGGCAATACCGGCATGTTCGTGCCTGACGCCGTTGAGCAATACCGTGACGGTGCGCCGGTCACGGTGCAGCAGGTCGAGTTTCACTTCGGCGATGGAGCCTTGCATTTTCATCAGTGGCGCCAGGTGCGTCTGATGGAAGATCCGCCCGCCCATCGTCAGCAAGTCCTGGAACCGTCGTTCCTTCAACTCATCGATGCTGAAGCCGGTCCAGTCGCTGAAGCACTGGTTGGCCTGCACGATGGTGCCGTCTTCCCGGGTAACCACCAAGGCGCAGGGCGCGCCGTCGAACAAACGTTGAGGATCCGGCAACGACAGGTTATCGACTGGCATCGGCACCTACCCATGGCAACAGGAAACTGTCCATGGCCGCTGAGCAGGCCCCAGGTGCACTCATGTGCGGGCAATGCCCCACGTTATCGACCAGGCAATACGTGCTGGCGGGCAACGCCGCGTGCAGGTATTCACCCACGCAGACCGGTGCGATCAAGTCGTCGGTGGATTGCAGAATCAGGGTGGGGGTCATCAGGCCGGCGATGTCCTGGCGGTTGTCCGACAGGAACGTCACCCGTGCGAAGCGCTTGGCGATGTCGGGCTCGGTGCGGCAGAAGCTGTTGGTCAGTTCTTCGCCGAGGGCCGGTTGCCCAGGCGCGCCCATGATCACCGGGGCCATGGTGCTGGACCAGCCGAGGTAATTGCTGTCGAGGGTATCGAGCAACGAATGGATATCGTCGAGGGTGAACCCGCCCGTGTAGTCACCGGAATCGATATAGCAGGGCGAAGGACCGATCATCACATGGGCGGCGATTTTTCCGGGGGCCTGGCGATCGGCCAGGGCGCCGATCATGGCGCTGACGGAGTGCCCCACCAGCACCACCGGGCCCACGGCGTATTCATCAATGACCTCACCCAGATCATGGGCGTAGCCGGTCAGTGAGCTGTATTTTTCGCTGTCGTACGCGCTCAGGTCAGACTGGCCAGCTCCCACCAGGTCATACAGCACCACACGGAAGCGCCCGGTGAAGTGAGAAAACAGATAATTCCACATGGTCTGATCACACCCGAAGCCATGGGAGAAAACCAGGGTCGTGGGACCGCTGCCATACACCCTGACGTTGTTGCGCTGCTGAAGGTCCATGGCGTTCTCGTGTAGGGCGTGTGTGGGGGTGGCGTAAGTCTAGATAGTCGGTGGCGTCGGGTCACCTGTTTATAGCGTCGATAGGGTAAAGTCGGCCGATTCAGGATGAAACTTCAGGTAACAAACATGATGGTGTTCCTACGGCAATGTGTCTTGGGCTTGCTACTGATCGTTTCCGGCTCGCAGGTGTGGGCCGAAACCGTTCCCCCGGCGCCGGTCACGGTTGCGCTGGACCAGCGCGTGATCGACCTGACCCACACCCTCGACGCCGCCACTCAATTGCGTATGACCACGCAACTCGCCGGTCTGGAACAACGCAAGGGCGCACAGGTGGCGGTGATGCTGCTGCCGAGCACCCAGGGCGTTGGCATCGAGGACTTCGCCAACCAACTGTTCCGTGCCTGGAAACTGGGGCGCAAGGACGTCAACGACGGCATCCTGCTGCTGGTGGCGAAAGACGATCGCAAGGTTCGGATCGAAGTCGGTTACGGCCTGGAAGGCGTGGTCACCGACCTGCTGGCCCACCGCATCATCGAGGAACACATCACCCCGGCGTTTCGCCAGGGCGATTACGCAGGCGGCGTGCAGCAAGCGGTGGACGACCTGACACTGTTGGTGGACGGGGGCAATTTGCCCGAGGTGGCCAAGGCCGGTTTCCCGCCTGAAGCGTATGCGGTACTCCTGGCATTCATGTTTGGCGGGGTGGTCGGGGTATTGATGGGCGCCGAAAAACTCCCTTGGCGCCGGGCCCTGATGGCGGTGGTCGGTGTCACCGTTGTGCTGGTCGCGGTGGCGGGCGGCAAGGACTGGCCGGTCTATTTGCTGTTGCTGCCCCTGTGCATGTTGATCGGTGGCGCTACTTTCGGCGCGTTGTGGCAGGCGAGGGCGGCGTTTTACACCGTGCTGGTGCTGTTGGGCTACATCGCCGGCGTGCTGCTGACCGATAACTTCGTGCGGGAGATATCCCTTATTCACTGGCTGGCTTATCCATTCGCAGGGTTGCTGGTCCTGGGCCTGTATCTGGGCCTGTTCCTGGTGATGAAGAGCATGTGGCAAGAGAGCCAGGTGGGCTTTATCGCGCGGCTGGTGGCGGTGCTGGTGGTGTACGGGATCGTGGGGGCATTGATTGACAAGGGCGCCACGGGATGGCTGCTGGCGTTTCCCTTCGCTTCGTTCGCGGCGCTGTTCATCTTTGCCCACGGTATCAGCGGCGGGTCGGGGTCGGGTGGGGGCTCCAGCTCCTCCGGTTCGAGTTCCAGTTCCAGCAGCAGCTCTTCGGGGGGTGGTGGTTCCAGTGGCGGGGGTGGGGCGTCGGGGAGTTGGTAAGCCTCCCCCGGAAGCTAGGCGGGCTTGTAGGCAATCCAGCCCTTGAAGCTGAAGCCCGCGTAGAACAGTTCCACACCTTCGAAGCCAGCCTCCCGTAGCAGCGCTTCATCTTCGTTGGGTGACAGCACCGGCAAGTGGCTGCTGATGGCGGTAATCGCCCGCTGCGCATCTTCAGCCGGTACGCCGGAATCCACCGCATAGGCCGCATAACGCTTCAGCCAGCGCGCTTTTTCCTCTGGCGAGGATTGGGGGAAGCTGTGATGCGCCGCAATCAAAGGCGCGCCCGGCGACAAGCGCCGCCACAGCTCTTTCAGGGTTTGCAGACGCTCTTCGGCCGGGATGAAATGCAAGGTCAGCAAGGACGTGGCGGCATCGAACGGCCCCTCGGGCGCGGTATCGATATAGCCTTCATGCAACTGCACCCGGGCCATCAGCGGACCCAAGGTGGCCTCGGCCAGCTTCAGCATCTCGGCAGACGGGTCCACCCCCACAAACTGCCACTCGGGCTGACTGTCGGCAAACTTCTTCAACTCCAGCCCACCGCCTGCGCCGAGTACCAATACCTTGCCGGTGGCCGAGACGCTTTCGCGCAATAGCAGCGTGGTCATGCGCTGCAGGGACTCGAAACCCGGCACCAGCCTCACCGGGCCTTCGGCGTAGCGGGCGACAGCGTCGGGATCTGAAAACCAGGTCATTGCTGGCTCCTGTTGGCGGGGGAAGCGACAACCCTACTGGGGCAAATTCAGGCTGGCAATTGAAGAGATGTGCAGTTGTGTTAAAACGTTGCCTTTGCTGATTTTGAGAGTACCCCTCGAATGCTTCCCGACATGCTTATCCGCGATGCACGGCCTGAAGACGCGTTATGCGTTGGTGTGCTGGGCATGCAGGTTTTTCTCGATACTTACGCCACCGAAGGCATTCGCGACTCAATCGCCGCCGAGGCGCTGCAAGCGTTTTCGCCCCAGACGATTTCCGCGCTGATCGCCCAGCCGGGCACGGCCATCATCGTCGCTGAAGCCAACGGGCATCTGGTGGGGTTTGCCCAGGTGGCGATGGACACCGGCCATGCGCTGATCTCAACCCCGAAGGCGGCGGAGTTGCAGCGGCTCTACATCCAGGAACGGTTTACCGGGCTCGGACTCGGCTACCGTTTGCTGCAAGCGGCTGAACAGCGCGCAGGGCAGGGTGGCGCTTCTTTGTTGTGGGCGACGGTGTGGGTCGGCAACGAGCGGGCGCTGGGTTTTTATCCGCGTCGTGGTTATGAGCTATTGGGGGCGCCTACGTATACGTTCCAGAATGAAACCCATGAAAATCGGTTGTTTGGCAAAAGGCTTGGCGTCTAGCCGTCAGAGCGTTTTGCTGAGGAAAACCCGGCTGCTGCCTTGCGGGTCGCATGGTATTTCACCAAAACGTACCCACCCATTCTTCTCGTAAAATTCCGGGGCCTGGAAACTGATGGTGTACAGCACCGCCGAGCGGCACCCTCGGTGACGGGCTTCGTCTTCGAACGCCTTCAGCAGCGATGTACCCAGGCCTGAACCACGCAGCGCATCGGGCAAATGGAACAGGTCGAGGAACGCCATCCCGAGGCTGGTTTTGCCGGTGATGCCGCCGAGGGTTTCACCGGTGTCGGGATCCTTGATCAGCACCGTCAACGGACGTCGGTCATTGGAGCCGGTGATGTGTTCGTTGAAGGCGGCGAGTCCCTTGCCGAGAAGCTGCTCGGCTTCGGCGTCTGGTTGGTCACCTATCTCAATCAAATGCTGTTTCATCAGGTTCTGCTCCCTGTCAAAGCCGTTCCCGCACCATCCGCATCAGCCGTTCACCCACCTGATCCACGCCTTTGTTTTGCGCAACCACCTGGGCACCTTCCATCAACAACGTTAGCTCTTCAGCCAGCTCCCCGGGCTTGCTCGCCTTGAGCTGCGTGCACAGCAGCTTCACCCGCTCAAACTGGCGTTTTTTATGCGCCTGGATCAGCGCTCGCGCAGGGTGATCGGCCTCCGGAATTTCCGCGAGAGTGTTGGTAAACGGGCAACCGCGATAGCCCGTCCGTTCCAGGTCGTCGACGATAAAACCCGCCAAGCCCAGCAGCTGTTCCCTGGGGGAGTCGGGGTGTTGCTGCGCCAGGCCATCCAGCACATCGCTGTAGCTTTCCGTCAGGCGCTCCAGCCACTCCAGCACCAGCGCATCCTTATTCTCGAAATGCCGGTACACGGTCATCTTGGTCGAGGCGGCCAGTGCCGCAATGGCATCCACGCTGACACGGGTGATGCCCTGTTCGACAAACAGCGTTTGCGCCGCATCGACGATCCGCTCGCGGGGCGGCAGTTGAGGTGTCCGTTGCGCACGCATGCACATTCTCCACTTGACAGCGATACCATTGAGTATCGCATGATACTTATCGGTATCGTCCGATACCGAAGAGTATTCATCATACCCGTTTGGAGGGTTTCATGTACCTGTCTGAATATGCCGATCAGGATGCTACCGGCCTGGCACGCCTGATCCACACCCACGCTGTCAGTGTCGACGAGGTGCGCGCGGTGGCCCTGCAAGCCATCTTAGCCGTCAACCCGCAGATCAACGCCTTGGTGGAAGCCTGGGACGATGAACCGGTTGCGGCCCAAGGCCCGTTCCATGGCGTGCCGCTGCTGCTCAAAGACCTGGGCGTCAGCGCCGCAGGCCGCCGCAATGAACTCGGCAGCGCGCTCGCGCAGGGCTGCACCGCCGATGCCGACTCGGAACTGATGACCCGCCTGCGCCGCGCCGGCCTCATGCCGTTGGGCCGCACCACCACCCCCGAATTCGCCGCCAGCACCACCACCGAAAGCCGCTTTTCAGGCCCCACCCGCAACCCGTGGGACGTGCAGCGCAGCGCCGGTGGTTCCAGCGGCGGCTCGGCAGCGGCGGTGGCGGCGGGGTTGGTACCGGTGGCGCATGCGACCGATGGCGGCGGCTCAATCCGCGTACCCGCGTCCATGTGCGGCCTGTTCGGGCTCAAGCCCAGCCGTGGTCGCGTGCCCATGGGGCCGGACGTCGACGAAGTCTGGAGTGGTTTGGCAGTGCACGGGGTATTGACCCGTTCGGTACGCGACAGCGCTGGCATGCTCGACGCGATCCATGGCGGCGCGCCTGGAGATCCGTTTCACATAGCACCGCCAGAAAACAGCTTTTCGGCGCTTGCCCAACGGGCGCCCGGTTCGTTGCGCATTGCCCTCCAGAGTCTGCCTTTAAGCGGGCAAAAGCTGCATCCGGCGGTGGAACAGGCGCTGTTCAATACCGCCAAACAACTGGAAGCACTGGGTCATCAGGTTGAAGAAATCCAGCCGGACATTGGCGTCAGTTGGGAAGCGTTTGTCGAACTCAATGCGCGTTTCTGGTCGTCGAACACGGCAGCCTGGATAGATGCAGTTGCCGGCGCGACGGGTCGTTCGATCAGCGCTGAATACCTGGAACCGGCGACTTTGGCGTTGTATCGCCTGGGCAAGTCACTGCAAGCGATAGACCTGTTGGGGGCCCTGTGGGAACGCAACATCGTCGCGCGCCACATGGGTGACCTGTTCCAGCGATATGACGTGCTGCTGTCGCCCACACTGCCCGGGCTGGCGCCGATGATCGGCGACTACAACCAGGGCCAGGCGCAACTGGACGGGCGAGGGTGGATGAATCGAGTGTTTGCGCATTCGCCGTTTACCGCGCTGGCCAACGTCATTGGCGCGCCGGCGATGTCGGTGCCGCTGGGTCATGATTCCCGGAGCGGGCTGCCGATCGGCATGCAGTTCATGGGCGCGTTTGGTCAGGAGGGCATG
The DNA here is from genome assembly GCF_013385345.1 of Pseudomonas sp. I8001. Taxonomy (NCBI): domain Bacteria; kingdom Pseudomonadati; phylum Pseudomonadota; class Gammaproteobacteria; order Pseudomonadales; family Pseudomonadaceae; genus Pseudomonas; species Pseudomonas sp. I8001. The sequence continues at coordinate 349,356 of NZ_JACAQC010000024.1, read as the reverse complement.
TTGCTTGGCCTGGCGACGCAACTGGAACGGGCAACGCCTTGGGCTGCACGTCGCCCGCACGTGTGGGCCGGGGGAAACCTGTAACCCAAGGCAAATGCTTTCCCTGTGGCGAGGGAGCTTGCTCCCGTTGGGCTGTGCAGCAGCCCCAAAACCAGTCACCAGGTCTCTGAAAAACCGCATCCACTGAATCAGGGGCGCTTCGCACCCCAGCGGAAGCAAGCTCCCTCGCCACAGGGGGGAGTGCGATGGCTAGATATCCATCACCATCTCATGCCACGCCATCCCGCCATGGTCCGACGCCGACGGCTGCACATAGCGATAGCCCATGCGCTTATACAGCTCCACATGGCGGTCCTTGCACATCAGGTGAATGGTCTTTTTGCCCATCGCCTGCATGCGCTGCACGAACTCCGTCATCAAGCGCGTGGAGTAGCCCTTGCCTTGCTGGGCGGGATCCACCACCACCGACATGATCACCACATTCGGCGCATCGGCTGAATGCCCGACCAACTCCTTGAAGGCCTCATCCGACATCACCACTTCATCGGCGCAACCGCAGTTGATGAAACCGACCACAACACCATCCGCCTCCAGGATCAGAAAGCCTTGCGGGTACAGCGCAATGCGCGTGGCGATCTTTTCCAGGGTCGCGGCTTCGTCGCCTTCGTAGGCGGTGATTTCGATTTCGTAGCAACGGTTGGCGTCGGCGGGGTTGGCGTTACGGAAGGTGAGGGCGGGCATTGGGTTACCGGAGAAGTTGAACGACGGCCCCCATGATAAAGAAAGAACACCCCGACAGCACCGCCGAACACAAAACCCACTCACACCACCGACCCCCTGTGGGAGCCGTCGAGCTTTAGCGAGGCCGCGATGGCGGCCTTCCTGGCACCATCAATATTCGCCAAGCCGGATAACTGGAAAACCCGCAAATGCGGGTTTTCTCGTAACTGAGCCAGGCTCTATTAAACCCCACCCACCAACTTCCCCCCCTCCAACCGACGCTTATACGCACTGTCCCGACTCGCCAACCAGAAATACAACGGCGACGTCACCACCAACCCCACCAACCAGGACAAATCCGCTCCGTTGATGTGTGCCGAAATCGGCCCGACATACAGCGGCGTATTCATAAACGGAATCTGCACCACAATCCCCACCGCATACGCCACCAGCGCCTGGGGGTTGTACCGCCCGTAAATCCCGCCATCCACGCGAAAGATCGAACCGATGTCGTACTTGCCCTTATGGATCGCATAGAAGTCGATCAGGTTGATCGCCGTCCACGGCACCAGTACCACCAGCAGCACCAACACCATGTCCACGAAGTGCCCGATAAAATCCTTCGACGCAAACACCGCCGCAATCGAGCACGCCGCCAGCACCAGCACCGAGATCACGGCACGCGCCTTGGCGGTCGGGATCCAGCGGTAGGCAAAGGTCTGTACCAGGGTGATCAATGACAGCACGGCGCCGTACAGGTTAAGTGCGTTATGGCTGATCACGCTGAGCAGGAACAGCAACAGCATCAGCGGGCCAATGGAGCCGGTCGCCAGTTTGACTGCGTCCATGGTGTCCATGCCCACCGGCGTAGCCAGTACCGCAACCGCACCAAAGATGAACGACAGGCTGGAACCGAGCACGGTGCCCAGATAGGTGGTCCAGAAGGTCGACGCCACCGGCACATCCGCCGGCAGGTAGCGGGAGTAGTCAGACACATACGGCGCAAACGCGATTTGCCACAGCGCGGCCAGCGACACGGTGGCCAGCCAGCCGGAGATGTTGAAGTTACCGCGCGTCAGGAAGTCGGCCGTCTGCACATGGGTGAAGATGTAGCCAAAACCCAGCACGATGCCCGCGCCCAGCACCCAGGTACCGATGCGGTTGAGGACGTGGATGAAGCGGTAGCCGATGATGCCGATGATCCCCGAGCCGATGGCGCCGATGACGATGCCTACCGGTACCGGGATCACGTCGACGACGCCGTGCAGGGATTTGCCCGCCAATACGATGTTGGAGGCGAAGAAGCCGATGTACATCACGCCGGCGATCACCACCACCAGCAGTGCGCCAAGGGAGCCGAACTGGGCGCGGCTCTGGATCATTTGCGGGATGCCCATCTGCGGGCCCTGGGCCGAGTGCAGCGCCATCAGCACGCCGCCGACGAGGTGGCCGACGAGGATGGCGATGATGCCCCACACCAGGTTCAGGCCGAACAGTTGCACGGCCAGCGCGCCGGTGACGATGGGCAACGGCGCGATGTTGCCGCCGAACCACAGGGTGAACAGGTCTCTTACCTTTCCGTGGCGATCTTCCGGGGGCACGTATCCAATCGTGTGTTTTTCGATAAGCGGGGCGGAGGATGTTGCAGTGGTAACCATGACGAGCTCCAAGGCAAGGTGAGTACGTTGACGTACTTCGCTGGGCGGCGCGTGTGCGTCGCTTTTGTTGTTGGAGTGATCATGTGCAATGGTCACAGGGAGGTAAATTAGTAAGTTTGTTGCTATAGACCTTAAAAATAATATCTCGCGGGGTTTTTTGCTCCGGTATGTTGCATGCACTTGAATCAGTGTGAAAAAGCCGATTTTCACGCACTTGTTTGGGGCGAAATCCCACGTTTATGGAGGTCCCGATGGCTGCCTATAACCTGCGCCAGCTCAGATATTTTGTAACCACGGCCGAGTGCGGCAGCGTGGCAGAGGCCTCGCGCAAGCTCTATATCGCGCAACCGTCGGTGTCGACGGCCATCAAACAGCTGGAAGACAGCTTCGGTGTGCAGCTGTTTATCCGCCATCACGCCCAAGGGGTGTCGCTGACGCCAAGCGGTGCGCGGTTCTATCGCAAGGCCCTTGAGCTGCTGCGGGTGGCCCACGAATTTGAGCAGAACGCCCTGGCAGACAATGACGTGGTGGCGGGGCAGATCGATATCGGTTGCTTCGAAACCGTGGCACCGCTGTATTTGCCGCGCTTGATTGCCGGTTTCCGGGAGCGTTGGCCGGGGGTGGAAATCCGTCTGCGCGATGGCGAACAGCAGGAACTGGTACAGGCGCTGACGGCCGGCAGTATCGATGTGGCGATGCTGTTTGAGCATGACCTGGGCAGCGCCATCGAGACCACGCCGCTGATGCCGCCGCAGCAACCCTATGCGTTGCTGCCGGCGGATCACCGGTTTGCGCAGCAGGCCAAGGTGTCGTTGGCGGACTTGGTGCTGGAACCGATGATTTTGCTGGATGTGCTGCCGAGCCGGACGTACTTCGTGAGCATCTTTGAAGAGCGTGGGCTGACGCCGAATATTGTCTTCAGTTCGCCGTCGATCGAGATGGTGCGGGGGATGGTGGGGCGCGGGTTCGGTTTTTCGATCCTGGTGACCAAGCCGTTTTCGCCGTATTCCTATGACGGGCAGAAGCTGGTGTGCGTGCCGTTGGCGGAGACGGTGACGGGGTCGGGATTGTCGGCGGTGTGGTTGCGGCGGGCGCCGTTGACCAAGCCGGTGCAGTTGTTTGTGGAGTATTGCCGGGAAGAGCTGGCGCGGTTGTTAGGTTAGACACAGAACTAAAAATGTGGGAGCGGGCTTGCTCGCGAAAGCGGTGGATCAGTCAATACATCGGGTGACTGTCACACCGCATTCGCGAGCAAGCCCGCTCCCACATTTGGCCCGCGTTTCAGGCGCGAATCGAGTCGAGCATGCGCAACAACATGGCATCGCAAGCCTTCAGTTGCGCAACACTCACAAACTCATCCGGCTTATGCCCCTGGTCCATGCTCCCAGGCCCGCACACCACCGTCGGAATGCCCGCCGCATCAAACAACCCACCCTCGGTCCCGAACGCCACGGTGCCAAATTCCCGCGAGCCGCAAAACGCCGCAATCAGCTCCGCCGCCTGGCTGCGCTGGTCGGTGGCCAGCCCCGGGTACGCCGACAACTCACTGAAGCGAATCGCACTCTGCCGGCTCATCGCCTGCATCCGCGGCAGCACCTGCTGCATCGCATAGGCTTGCAGCTCCTCGGCCACTTCACCCGGGTCCATCGAGGGCAGGGCGCGCACTTCAAAGTCAAAACGGCAATCGGCAGGTACGATATTCAACGCCTTGCCCCCGGAGATCACCCCGGTTTGCACGGTGCTGAACGGCGGGTCAAAGCGCTCGTCCTGATGCACCTTGAGCCGCTGGCCGATTCGCCCCAGCTCACCAATCAACTCGGCCGCATACTCGATCGCATTCACGCCCTGGGGCGCATACGCCGAATGGCAGGCCTCGCCATGCACTTCACAGCGCATGGCGAGCTTGCCTTTATGGCCCAGCACCGGCTTCAACTCGGTGGGCTCGCCGATAATGCACAGCAGCGGTTTCACCGGCCATTGTTCCAGCACCTTGAGCAACGAACGCACCCCAAGGCAGCCGACTTCCTCGTCGTAGGACAGGGCGATGTGCACCGGCATGCGCAAGTCTGCGCTTGCCAAGGCCGGCACCAGCGCCAGTACACAGGCGATGTAGCCCTTCATGTCCGCCGTGCCCCGGCCAAACAGCTTGCCGTCGCGTTCGGTCAACTCAAACGGCGGCAACGTCCACGGCTGGCCATCCACCGGCACCACATCGGTGTGCCCCGACAGCACAATCCCGGGCACATTCGCCGGGCCGAGGGTGGCGAACAGATTGGCCTTGCTGCGCTCATCGTTGTAGATCAACTCGCAAGGCACGCCGAACCCTGCCAGGTAATCGCGCACGAACTCGATCAGCTTCAGGTTGGATTCGCGGCTGGTGGTATCAAACCCCACCAGCGCCTGCAGCAGTTCCCGGCTGGTGCTCATCGGTCGTCTCCGGCCACGCCGTAGCCAGGGGAGCGGTCCGGGGCGAGGGCGCGGTCGATGTAGTCCTGCATCTGTGGACGGTAGGCGTCCCAGAGCTTTTGCAGCTCGGCGATCGGCTGCTCGTCGGCCCAATCCACCCGCAGGTTGATGATCGGCCAGGTCAGCTCGCCCACCACCACCAGCGCGGCGGAATGCACCGGCCCGGCTTCGCCCCCGGCGGCAATGGCCGCATGCATCGCGGCCAGCAGGCGGTCTGCCAGTTGGCCTTCGCCTTGCTCGAAGGCCTTGACCATCGCCTCGATCACCGCGCGGTCGGCGAGCATATTGCCGGCGGCCACGCACTGTTCGCCCGACACCGCATTGTGGGTGCCAAGGGTTTCGTTGCCGCTGAAATGCACCGTGCGCCCGAGGTGATCAATCGCCGTCAGTTGCCGGTATTGGCTATAGCCGTTGCGGGTCAGGGCCTTGTCTACGGCATCGGCAGGGGCAAGGCCTTGCTCCAATAGATCGAGTACGTCCGGGCCGAGGGCGGGCAGGGTGATGTTCTGGGTCGAGACCGCACCCACGCCGGGCCGCAGCCATGGGCAGCGGGCGCCCACGGCGATGCTCGATGAGCTGATGGCAATGCCCATCTGGCCGGTTTCCGCGCAGCGGGCGACGATTGAAAAGGTCATGTCGTGCCTCCTTGGGTTACTCGGGAATGACTGCAATCACGTCGATTTCCATCAGCCACTGTGGCTGGCCCAGGGCCGAAACCACCAACCCGGTGGAGATCGGGAACACGCCCTTGAGCCACTTGCCGACTTCCTGGTACACCGGCTCGCGGTAGCGCGGGTCGATCAGGTAGGTGGTGGTCTTGACGATGTGGCTCAGGTCGCTGCCGGCCTCTTCCAGCAGTTGCTTGACGTTTTTCATTGCCTGTTCGGCTTGCGCGCGCGGGTCGCCAAGGCCGATCAGGTTGCCGTCGAAATCGGTGCCCACCTGGCCCCGTACATACACCGTGTTGCCGGCGCGTACGGCCTGGCACAGGTCATTGTCCAGGCTCTGGTTAGGGTAGGTTTCCTTGGTGTTGAACATGCGGATGCGAGTGTGAGTAGGCATCAAAAAAACTCCAGAAAAAAGTGATCAGGCGCTGACAGGTGAGGTGTGAACAACCGATGTGGGTTCGCGGTACTCAAGGTATTGGCGCTGGATGGCGATATGGTCAGCCACGTACTTGGCGTCATGCCACACCCCCCAGATAAACGACGAGCCCCGGCGCGACTGCCATGGCAAACCGAGGAAGTAGATGCCCGACTCGCTGGCCACGCCGCGCTGGTGCTGCGGCTTGCCGGCGGCGTCAAATGCATCGACCTTCAGCCAGCTGTAATCCACGGCAAAGCCGGTGGCCCAGATGATTGAAGTGATACCGGCCTTGGCCAGGTCCAGTTCCAGGATCGGGTGCTTGATGCACTCGGCATCGGGAAACGCACGACGCGCTTCGGGCTCTGGCGGCAGGTCGAGGCCGTTGCGCTCGATATAGGCATCCGCCGCATCCAGCAGGGCCAGGTAGTTCTCATCGCCGCGGGCCAGGTTTTCCACCAGGTTGGGCTGGAAGCTCGCAACGCTGCCGTTGAAGGATTGGGTCAGGCCGACCAGGGTCATGCCTTGCTGGGCCAGTTCGCGGAAGTCGATGGTCTTGCCGCCGTGGGCGCCGCTCACCGCAATGGTCACGTGCTCGCGGCCGGGTTTCATCGCGGCCTGGTCCCACTCACCCAACACGCCCAGCCACCAGCAGAAATCGCGGTTGCGATAGGCCCGCGGTGGGCGGTCGTGAGCACCCACCGACAGGTACACCTGGCGCCCGGAGCGTTGCAGTTCGTCGGCGATCTGCACCCCGGAGGAACCCGCCCCCACCACCAGCACCGCGCCGGCCGGCAGTTGCGCGGGGTTGCGGTAGTCGGCGGAGTGGATCTGGTGCAGCGCGCTGTCTTGAGGGGCAATCGCCGGAATCACCGGCTTCTGGAACGGCCCGGTGGCCGCCACCACGCGGTTGGCTTCGATCACGCCTTCGCTGGTGTGGATGGTGAAGCCTGAGCGACCGACATTGCGCACCACCGAGGTCACGTCGACGCCGGTGCGAATCGGTGCATTGAACTTGCGTGCATAGGCTTCGAAGTAGTCCGCCACACGCTCTTTCGGCGCGAAGTCATCGGGGGCGACGTTATCGAAGGCCAGGCCCGGAAAACGGTCATGCCAGGCCGGGCCGTTGGCGACCAGCGAGTCCCAGCGGCCGGTGCGCCAGCGCTCGGCGATACGGCTGCGCTCCAGCACCAGGTGCGGCACGCCTTGCTTGCTCAGGTGCTCGCTCATGGCAACGCCAGCCTGACCGGCTCCCACCACCAGCGTGTCTGTTTTTGTTATTGCTTGAGTCATGTGTCTGTCCTTGCGTAATGCAGTTGGATTCAGCTTGGGCATGGCTTCAAGGCTAGGGGGAGGGCGGTTTTTAATAAAATATTATTAAGCTGGGAAGTGAGCATAAATATCGGATGCAGGCTCACCCTATCGGGTGATTTCGAGGATGGAGCGGGTGTGCAACCATCCTTGCAGTTCTTTCAGCGAGTGTTTGAAGTGGAAAACGACCGGCTTTCTTCTGCGCAATGGTTCGAACAGATGGCCCGGGTGACCGACAGCATCGGGCAGCCGGGGTTCGCCGCGACCTTGTTCGAGGCTCTCGGTTATCTCCAGCCGATCCAGGCCACCACGCTGTATTTCTACCCGCGCGGCGGCATGCCCAGCGCGTTGTTCGAGCTGGACGGGCCATGGTTGCCACAAGGCAATGTGCGCCAGTACCTGTCGGGGTTTTATCTGCTCGACCCGTTTTACGGGGCCTGTGTGGAGGGCGTCAGCTCCGGGTGTTACGAGCTGGCCGAGGTCGCCCCCGATCACTTCGAGCTCAGCGAATACTTCCAGTCGTTTTACCGCCACTCGCATCTGGAGGATGAGCTGAACTACATCCTGCAGTCGAGCAACGGCTCGAGCCTGGCGGTGTCGCTGGCCTTTACGCAAAAGCTCGACGCCACCATCACCGGCCAATTCAAACGCATCGCGCCGTGGGTGCTGGCGGTGCTGGGCAAGCATTTCGTTGGCCTGGATGCCCAGGGGGCGCGATTCGAAAACCTGCTGGAGCAGCGCATTCACTCGGCGCTGAACAACTTCGGCTCGTCGATATTGACCGAGCGGGAATGCCGGATCGCCCAACTGATCCTGCGCGGGCATTCCACCCGTTCGCTGGCCGAACGCCTCGACGTCTCGGAAGACACCATCAAGTCCCACCGCAAGCACATCTACACCAAGCTCGATATCGGCGCGCAATCGGAACTGTTTGCCCTGTTTATCGATTCGCTGGCCGAAGCCCAGGGAGTGCTGAGCAAAGACCCCCTTGAAAGCTACATGAGCAAGCACCGCTGAGCGGCGTTGCTCGCCCTTGCGTCACTACTAATAAGAGAGAAATACCATGAACGTACCCGCCCAACTGAACCGCCTGACCGAGGACTACCAGAAGTCGGATGCGGCCCACCACATCCATGCATTTGTCGATCAAAAAGCGCTGAATGCCGAAGGCCCGCGGGTGATGGTGCGCGGTGAGGGCCTTTACCTGTGGGACAGCGAAGGCAAGCGTTACCTGGACGGCATGTCGGGCCTGTGGTGCACCCAGCTGGGTTACGGTCGCAGGGACTTGACCGCTGCCGCTGCCGCGCAGATGGACCAGTTGGCGTACTACAACATGTTCTTCCACACCACCCACCCGGCGGTGATCGAGCTGTCGGAGTTGCTCTTCAGCCTGTTGCCGGGCCACTACAGCCACGTGATCTACACCAACTCCGGCTCCGAGGCCAACGAAGTACTGATCCGTACCGTGCGCCGTTACTGGCAAGTGGTCGGCCAGCCGCAGAAAAAAATCATGATCGGGCGCTGGAATGGTTATCACGGCTCCACGCTGGCGGCGTCTGCCCTGGGCGGCATGAAGTTCATGCACGAGATGGGCGGCCTGATTCCCGACGTGGCACACATTGACGAACCCTACTGGTACGCCCATGGCGGCGAGCTGACGCCTGCCGAGTTCGGCCGCCGCTGCGCCTTGCAGCTGGAAGAGAAAATCCTCGAGCTGGGCGCTGAAAACGTCGCCGGGTTTATCGCCGAGCCGTTCCAGGGCGCGGGCGGCATGATCTTCCCGCCGGAAAGCTACTGGCCCGAGATCCAGCGCATTTGCCGGCAATACGATGTGCTGCTGTGTGCCGATGAGGTGATTGGTGGCTTTGGCCGTACCGGCGAATGGTTCGCCCATCAACACTTCGGTTTCGAGCCCGACACCCTGTCCATCGCCAAGGGCTTGACCTCCGGTTACCTGCCGATGGGTGGCCTGGTGCTGAGCAAGCGCGTGGCCGATGCGCTGGTGGAGCGCGGCGGCGTGTTTGCCCACGGGCTGACCTATTCCGGGCACCCGGTGGCGGCGGCGGTGGCGCTGGCCAACCTCAAGGCGCTGCGGGACGAAGGCATCGTGCGCCAAGTGAAGGACGACACCGGGCCGTACCTGCAAAAAATCCTCCATGAAGTGTTCGGCAATCACCCGATGATCGGCGAGATCCAGGGCACGGGCCTGCTCGCGGCCTTGCAGTTCGCCGAAGACAAGAGCACCCGCAAGCGCTTCGAGAACGAAAATGACCTGGCCTGGCAGTGCCGCACGTTTGGTTTCGAAGAGGGCGTAATCATTCGCTCGACGCTGGGCCGCATGATCATGGCGCCGGCACTGGTGGCCACGCGCACTGAGCTGGACGAGCTGGTTGAAAAGACCCGCATCGCCGTGGATCGCACCGCACGGATCGCGGGAAAACGCTGAAGTGACCAGCGCGCCACCCCAGGCGAGGGGTGGTGCGCAACCTCCATCAGGCAACGCTGAACGGCATCGATGCCATCGAATGCCGCGACGCCATGCATCCCCATTTCCAGGAGTCACCCATGAATACAATAACAAACGTGACCGATACACCCGCTCATCAATCCTCACCCAAAGCCGCCTCGTCCCGCCGCTTCCGTCAGCCGCTGGGTCTTATCGGGCTGGTGTTGTTCGGCCTGGCGTACATGGTACCGCTGGCGGTGTTTACCACCTACGGGCTGGTGACCCAAATGACCAAGGGCCACTTGCCGACCGCCTACATGCTGACTCTCGCCGCCATGCTGCTGACGGCCTACAGCTATGGGCGCATGGTCCAGGCGCATCCCTATTCGGGCTCGGTCTACTCCTACACCCGCAAGGCGTTTGGCGCCTACTTCGGCTTCATCGCCGGGTGGACCCTGTTGCTGGACTACATCTTCCTGCCGTTGCTCAGCTATTTGCTGATCGGCATCTACATGTCCGAGTATTTTCCCGGGGTGCCGACCGCCGTGTGGGTGCTCGGCTCGATTGCCCTGGTGACCACGCTGAACCTGGTGGGCATCGAGTCCATCACCCGGGTCAACTGGATACTCATCGTCGCTCAGTTGGTGTTCATCGTGGTGTTCGTGGCGTTGTCGGTGCACACCCTGAGCGAGCAGTCCGCACCCGTGTCGCTGCTGGCGCCATTCCACCATGAAGGCTTCAGCGCGCCGCTGATCATGGCGGGCGCCGCGGTGCTGTGCCTGTCGTTTCTTGGCTTCGATGCGGTGTCGACCATGGCCGAGGAAACCCCCAACCCACGCCGCACCATCCCGTTGGCGATCATGGTGGTGTCGCTGTTCGGCGGCCTGCTGTTCCTGCTGGTTTCGTATTTCGCGCAAATGGTGTTCCCGCAATGGAACAGCTTCGTCGACCCGGATGCCGCCTCGGTGGATGTGATGCGCCGGGTGGGCGGCGAACTGCTGGTGACCGCCTTTACCGCAACCTATGTCGCCGGTTGCTTCGCCTCGGCGATGGTCTCCCAGGCCAGCGTGTCGCGGGTGCTGTTCGCCATGGGCCGTGACGGCGCGCTGCCCCGCGTGCTCGGCAAGCTGGTGACGAAAAAGCGCGTGCCCGCCACGGCCATCGTGCTGGTCAGCCTGTTCTCGCTGATTGCCTTGTTCATCACGTTGGATACCGTCGCCAACATGATCAGCTTCGGTGCGCTGTTTGCGTTCTCGGCGGTAAACCTGGCGGTGATCAAGCACTACCTGGTCGACCAGAAGTTGCGCGGTACCAGGAACTACTTGCTGTACGCCGTTGTGCCGGCGCTTGGGTTCCTCAGCACGATCTGGCTATGGAGCAGCCTTTCCAGCCTGTCGTTCACCATCGGCCTGTGCTGGATGGGGCTTGGGCTCCTGTGCCTGCTGGGCATCACGCGGGGGCTGCGCGTGAAGATGCCGGAACTGCAGATCGCCGAGTGAACCCCTCGTCTATCCATCGCCATTCATTGGGAGTACAACGTGTTCGACCTTAACTACTGGCAACAGCGTGTTGCCCGCCAGACGTTCATCAACACCGCCCTGATCGGTGGCCGCTCAGTGAATGCGGCATCCGGGGCGACCTTCGATGCCATTAACCCTGCGACCCAGCAGTTGCTGTCGCGGGTTGCAGCCTGCGGTGACGCAGAAGTCGACCTGGCCGTGCGCAGCGCACGCCAGGCCTTCGAGACCGGCCCCTGGCGACGGATGCCGCCGGTGGAGCGCAAGAAAATTTTGATCAGGCTCTCCGAATTACTGATGACCCACCGCGAGGAACTGGCGCTGCTCGATTCGCTGAACATGGGCAAGCCGGTGATGGACGCCTACAACGTTGACGTGCCCGGCGCCGCCAATGTGTTTGCCTGGTACGGCGAAGCCCTCGACAAACTCTACGATCAAGTCGCGCCCACCGCTCACAACGCGTTGGCAACCATCACGCGTGAAGCACTGGGGGTGATCGCGGCGGTGGTACCGTGGAACTTCCCGCTCGACATGGCCGCCTGGAAACTCGCGCCGGCGTTGGCGGCCGGTAACAGCGTGGTCTTGAAACCTGCCGAGCAGTCGCCGTTTTCTGCCCTGCGCCTGGCCCAGCTTGCCCTGGAAGCCGGTGTCCCGGAAGGTGTGTTGAATGTAGTGCCCGGCCTCGGCGACAGTGCCGGCAAGGCCCTGGGGCTGCACCCCGACGTGGATTGCCTGGTGTTCACCGGCTCCACTCAGGTGGGCAAATACTTCATGCAGTACTCCGCCCAGTCCAACCTGAAACAGGTGTGGCTGGAGTGTGGCGGCAAGAGCCCGAACCTGGTGTTCGAGGACTGCCAGGACCTGGACCTTGCGGCGCAGAAGGCCGCCTTCGGCATCTTTTTCAACCAGGGCGAAGTGTGTTCGGCCAACTCCCGTCTCTACGTGCAACGCTCCATCCATGACGAATTCGTCGAGCGCCTGATCGCCAAGTCGCGCGCCTGGATGCCGGGTGATCCGCTGGACCCCGGCAGTGCGGCCGGTGCCATCGTCGACAGTCAGCAAACCGCACGCATCATGCACGCCATCAGCCAGGCCCAGGGGGAGGGCGCCAGGCTGTTGTGCGGTGGCGAACAGTTGACCATCAATGGCTCCTCCAACTTCATCCAGCCAACCATTTTTGCCGACGTGACCCGCGACATGGCCCTGTCCCGTGATGAAGTGTTCGGCCCGGTGCTTGCGGTGAGCGCTTTCGACACGGAAGAGCAGGCGATACAGCAGGCCAACGACAGCCTCTACGGCCTGGCGGCCTCGGTATGGAGTGATGACCTCAACCGTGCGCACCGTGTGGCCCGGGCGCTGAATGCCGGGACGGTGTCGGTCAACACCATCGACGCCCTGGATGTGGCGGTGCCGTTCGGTGGTGGCAAGCAATCCGGGTTCGGGCGTGATTTGTCGCTGCACGCTTTTGACAAGTACACGCAGCTGAAAACCACCTGGTTTCAGCTGCGTTGACTCAAGCGGTTATCCGGTCGTGTATTTATGCGTGCGCGACCGGCACAACTACAGGCAAAATCAGTGCGAACTCAGAGGGCTTTGAACACCATGGTCACTATTCGCGTAATGAGCACTGCCGACTACGACGCCGTGCTCGAACTGATGCAGAAAACGCCTGGCATCTCCCTGCGCGATGCCGACTCCCGCGAGGCCACTGAGCGTTACCTGGAGCGCAATCCAGGCATGAGTTTCGTCGCCGAGGTCGATGGGGGGCTGGTTGGGTGCGTGATGTGCGGGCACGATGGCCGGCGCGGGTATTTGCAGCACTTGCTGGTGCTGCCCGCGTATCGGCGCCAGGGTATTGCGAACGCGTTGGTTGAGCGCTGCCTCACCAGCCTGGCGCAATTGGGCATCCGCAAATGCCACCTGGATGTGTTCAAGACCAATGACAGTGCTGCCCGCTATTGGCAGGGCCAGGGCTGGCAGTTGAGGACCGATATTGATCGCTATTCGTTTACCCGGCCGGGTGACGAGAACGCCTGACGTCCATGGAGGGACAGATGCTCGAGATACGACGCGCCACGCTGGAAGATGCACAGGCAGCCTTCGACATTCGCCTGTTGGCCATACGCAGCCAATGCATCGGCGCCTATACGTCCGAGCAGATGATGTTGTGGACGCAAGGCGCAGCCAAGGACGGTTACGACACGCTGATGGACAAGCATTTTTACCTGGGCTGCGTGAACGCTGAACCTGTGGTCACCGGCATGCTGGATCTGGCGAACAACGAAATCGGTGCGCTGTTTGTGCTGCCCGGGTTTACCGGACGCGGGATTGGCAAGCAGATACTGGCGTATCTGGAAGCGTTGGCGCAGGAATTGGGAATCGAGGAAGTGATCCTGGACGCGACGTTGAACGCGGCGGATTTTTATCGACGGTGTGGGTATGTGGGGACCGAGCAGGCCATCTATCATTCGCCGTCGGGGTTGCAGCTGGCCTGTATTCCTATGCGCAAACACCTCTACAATGTTCGCTGACCCACCCAAAACCTTGTGGCGAGGGGGCTTGCTGTGGCGAGGGAGCTTGCTCCCGCTGGGTCGCGAAGCGACCCCAATAAAGCCAGCGCAATCTGACTGAAAGAACTCGCTGACCTTCTTGGGGCTGCTGCGCAGCCCAGCGGGAGCAAGCTCCCTCGCCACAGGTCATGTGTCGTCCTGGGTATTGAACTCCGTACGCAAACACCTGATCACCTCGCTCACCGAAGCTCCTTGAACCACCGGCGGCGTAGGGCTCTCACCAAACTCCCGCCAGATAAAAAGCGTCAGCTCCGCACCGTCGGTAGCCTTCTGCTGCGTCCCGAAATCCTGCAACACCCGATAGCGCTCATCCTGCCAGAACAGCGCTTCAACCCATCCATACACCGGTATGAAATGAAAGTGCAGCGGGAAGCCCGGCATATGCCCGAACCGGCTGATGTAAAGCCACTTGGGCTTCAACTGAGCCTCCATGACCCGCTGGGTTTTGGCCAGCAACCCACCCAGCTCCGCGAGCGCCGCATCGGGCATCTCGGCCAGTGAGTCAACCGGCGCCTTGGCACCCAGCATCAGGTAGCCCGGCAGTGCGGATGACAGGTGATGATTGAGCAGCCAGTGCTCGGTCTCATGCACAACAAAGGATGGATCGATCTTCATCGACGGGCTTCCATGCGAAGAGGCTTGGCAGAATACCAAGAGTCATCGCCCTGTATCCCGCAAATGCAGCGGATCTGTCTCTATCGCGGCATTCACCTTATAGATACGGTTCATCCATACCTATTCAATGCCGAGAAAACCATGGACCTGACCGCAATCCCCTTTGGCACCACCGACTGGTCGACCCTCGAGCCGGTGATGCATCCCGGCGAAACCGGCAGTGCGTATTGGCGCACCTGCCAGTTCGGTTCAACCCGCGTGCGCATGGTCGAATACAGCGCCGGTTACCTGGCTGATCACTGGTGTTGGCGCGGGCATATCCTGCTGTGCCTGGAAGGTGAGTTGCACACCGAGCTGGAGGATGGCCGGCAGTTCACGCTGACTGCCGGGATGAGTTATCAGGTGGGCAATGACATGGAGGGGCATCGGTCATCGACTACCGTCGGGGCGAAGTTGTTCGTGGTGGATTGAGGCGTCAAGCCAGTCGCACAATCAACTTGCCGAAGTTGCGCCCCTCCAGCAGCCCGATAAACGCCTCAGGCGCTTGCTCCAGGCCCTCGACAATGTCTTCGCGCCACTTCAGCTTGCCCTGATCAATCCACTGCGCGGCTTCCTGCAAGAAGTCGTCCTGCTGCTCGTCAACAAACTCGGTCTGGATAAAGCCGCGCACTGTGAGGCTCTTGGCGAGGATGTCGTGCATAGTCGCCGGCAGTCGGTCGACCTGTTGCCCAGGCACCGAGCGGTCGTTGTAATGGGCGATCAGCCCACATACGGGTATCCGCGCAAAGTCATTGAGCAGCGGCCTCACGGCATCCCAAACCGCCCCCGAGACATTTTCGAAGTAAACGTCAATTCCATTGGGGCAGGCTTCGGCCAACTGCTGGGCAAAATCCGCCGCGCGATGGTCGATGACGGCATCAAACCCGAGTTCATTTTTCACGAATGCGCATTTCTCCGGCCCACCCGCGATACCCACCGCGCGTGCGCCCTTGATACGGGCGATCTGGCCGACCACCGAGCCCACTGCGCCACTCGCCGCCGCCACTACCACGGTGTCACCGGGCTTGGGTTGGCCGATAGTGAGCAACCCCGAGTACGCGGTGAACCCCGGCATTCCAAGAACTCCCAGCGCTGTGCTGGGGTGGGCGATGCCCGGATCCAGAAGCCGCAGATCGAGGCCGTCCGAGAGCGCAAATCGCTGCCAGCCGGCATAGGCAAGCACGATGTCGCCCTCTTGCCACAACGGGTTTCGTGAATGTTTGATCCGCGCGACCGTGCCGCCCACCATCACCTCGCCGATGCCCACTGGCTCGGCATAGGATTTGGCCGCACTCATGCGCCAGCGCATGTAGGGGTCGAGGGACAGATAGAGGTTTTCCAGCAACACTTCGCCTTCGGCAGGCTCGGGAATCGCGCTGTACTCCACGCGAAAATCGCTGGGTTGCGGGCGCCCGTCGGGGCGGGCGGCCAGTACGATGCGTTGGTTCTGGAGCTGGGTCATGAGGCTCTTCCTGGTTGATAACGTTCCAGCAGGGTAGTCATGCTCAAGCTATCGAGGTAGGGTGATAGCTGTTGATTCAGAGTTAACCCAAACATGATATCTGACGCGTTTGAACCCTATCTGCTACGAACCTTTATCTCGGTATGCCAGCACGGCAGCCTGAGTGGCGCAGCCCAGCAGGCGGGCAGGGCGCAATCGGCCCTAAGCGCACAAATCCGCCGGCTTGAGGAGTTGCTAGGCCAGCGGCTGTTGCGCAGAACAGGTCGGGGCGTGGTGCCCACTACCGAAGGCGAACTGCTGCTCACCTACGCGACGCGCATTCTGGCCTTGGGCGAGACGGTAGCAGCGCGCCTGAAAGAGCGCACGGTGATGGGCAATGTGCGCGTCGGGCTCTCGGAAGACGTGGCGGTATCGGCGTTGCCGGCAGCGCTCGGCCGGCTACGGCGCGCCTGCCCGCATGTACACCTGGAGGTCGTTGTTGATCACGGCGACGCACTCGCCGAACGTTGGAATGACGGCGAGCTGGACGTGGCCATTGGCGTCAGCTCATCGTTCAACGCCGACCCTGTGCACGCCTGGAACGTCGAGCTGTACTGGGTGTGCGCGATTGATGAAGAAATCGATGCGGCGCTGCCGCTGGATGTCATCGTGTATGCCGAACCCTGTGCCTGGCGGCGCTTGATGTTTGATGCCTTGCTGAACGCCGGGCGGGATTTTCGGGTCACGGTGACCAGCCCGAACATTGGCGTAATCACCGCAGCGGTGGAGGGCGGATTGGGTGTGGCCTTGCTGCCGGCGGAGAATATTCGGCCGGAGACCATGCGCATCATTTCCTTAGCTGAAAGCGATGGGCCTATTTTGAGTGTCAACTACGGCCTGTACGCCGTTCCACGGCAAAGCGACAGCATCCGCGCGGCAGTGGAACTGCTCACCGAGAGTTTTCACGCGATGACTCAACCCTTGCGATAAACCCCCGCCAACTCCCGCGCCAGCCCAATGAAATTCTGCAACGGCGTCGACGGATTGAACGCGCGCCGCACCAGTGTGATCGGTGCCAGCAACCTTGGCCGTGCATCGCTGATCCGGCAGTACACCACGCTTTCGCGATGCACGTCGCGCATCGACGCCGGCACCACCGAGATGCCTTCACCGGCGGCCACCAGGCTGACGTTGGTCAGCATGCGCTCCACTTCAAAGGCAATCTTCGGCTCGAAGCCGGCGTTCTGGCAGGCCTTGATCAGGTTGGCGTACATCCCCGGCGCGCCGGGGCGGCGGACCAGGATGAAGCGTTCGTCCTTGAGGTCGGCCATGGTGATTTTTGGCTCGGCGCCCTTGAGCAGCGCATGCCCGACGGGCAGGGTCAGCAGCATTTCTTCGTTGAGCAATCGGTGGAACGTGAGGCTCTGGTGGTCGCCCACCGGTGCGCGGAGGATGCCGATGTCGATGCGTTTTTCGATGGTGTCTTCGGTGACTTCCCGGGCGCTACCTTCGTTGATCGAGAGCTCCACGCCCGGGTATTGCTCGCGGTAGGCGCGGATGATTCGCGGGATCAGCGGGTGGGCGGCGGCGGAACTGGTGAAGGCAATGACCAACGTGCCTTCGATACCCTGGGCAGCGCGAGCCGCCTTGAGGGAACCTTGCTCGACGCGGGCGAGGATCACTCGGGCTTCATCGAGAAACACCAGCCCGCCGGCAGTCAGGTCGACGCCCTTGGGGTGTCGCTTGAACAGGTCGAATCCCAGCTCTTGTTCGAGGGCACGTATCTGTTGGCTGAGGGGCGGCTGCTGCATGTTCAGGCGAGCGGCAGCGCGGGTGAAATGTCGCTCTTCGGCCACCATGATGAAATAACGTAAATGGCGAAGTTCCATGGTGGTATATCCCGTGACAAGACTTTATTATTTGTGGCCTGAATGCGCCTTGGCGACCAATATGCCGAAAGTGGCCTGATCCGACAATAACAATAAATAAAAAGACCATGGAGCATTGATGTCGACCCAATTTTCGAATAACGCCACCTTGCCTATTTTGATTGCCATTGCTCTTGGCATGGTGTTGGGGCTTTTTTATCCGGGCGTGGCAATCGAGATGAAGCTGCTCAGTGACGCCTTTATAAAAGTGGTCGGGTTACTGATGCCATTTCTGTTGTTTGTGCTGGTGTCGACCGGTGTCGCAGGTATCAAGCGCGAGCCCCACCATCGGCATGTAGTGGGGCGGATCGTGGTGTATTTCCAGCTGATGTCCCTTGCTGCATTGGTGTTGGGAATGTCGACGGGGTGGTTGTTCAGCCTGGATCACACGGCAGTGGCCAACCTGGATTTTGATCATCTGACACCGCCTGCCGCGCCCGAAACGCTGTTGCACGAGCTGTCGATGACCTCGATTTCGTCCAGCCTTTACAAGGTTTTCACCCAAAGCCTGGTGCTCCAGGTGATGCTGGTGGCGGTGCTGTGCGGCCTGCTGCTGGGGCGTGGCGGCCAGGTCGCAAACCGCTGCCTCGGTTGGCTGGAAGCCGCGGTCGCCGGGTTGTTCTGGTTGCTGCGGTTTATCCTGAAGTTCGCACCGCTGGCGGCGTTTGGGGCGATGGCATTTGTGGTGGGAAAGTACGGTTTAAGTTCGGTGCTGCCGCTCTTGAAGTTCATTGTTGTTATTTACCTGGTTTGCGCGGTGTTCGTCATTCTAGTGTTCGCCACGATTACCCGCCTGCTCGGCGTTAAATTGAGCCGGCTAATTGCTTACTTGAAAGAAGAGTTGTTGCTGGTGACGTTCACCGGCTCTTCAGTGGCCGCACTTCCAGGTTGCGTCAGCAAACTTGAGGCGCTGGGCTGTGATCGCCAATTAGTGCGCCTGGTGTTGACCACCGGGTATACGTTCAACTTGGCCGGTACCAATATTTACCTGACCACCGCCATCATGTTTCTGGCGCATCTGGCCGGGGTGGAGATTGCCGTGCCCGAGTTGCTGGCGGTGCTGGTGATCTGCCTGTTTACCTCGCTGGGGTCTACCAGTGTGGCGGGCTCGGCGTTGTTTACCCTGATTGCTACCTTGAACATCCTGCAACTGGTACCGCTGGAAGGGGTGGGTTTGTTGTTGGGAGTGGAGCGGCTGATGAAGTGTCGGTCGTTGACCAATGTGCTGGGCAATTGCGTGGCGTGCCTGGCGATATGCGGGTGGCAGAAGTCGATTGACCATGAGGTGTTGAAGCGGGAACTGAGTCACTGAGCCGAACATGCTTTCCAGACCCAAACGCGGTCAAATGTGGGAGCGGGCTTGCTCGCGAATGCGGTGGGTCAGCCAATAAATCTGCTAACTGATACACCGCCTTCGCGAGCAAGCCCGCTCCCACATTCAGATCGCATTTCAGCCCTTGGCGTTGAGCAACTTGTCGAAGGCCTTGTCCAGGTTGCCTTCAGCACCTTTCAGCTTCTCACGACGCTCCTTCAACCAACTCTGGTCCGCGTCGAGATTCTTGCGCGCTTCCACCAGCATCCGCTTGACCTCTTCCGGCTGCGGCCCACCCGTACCCTTGCGAGTCTTGACCATCGTGGTCGGCGACAGTGCAGCCCGGAAACCGGCCTCATCCAGCGGCAACGTATTCGGCGTCCATTTGTATTTGTCCGCGGCCTGGGTGTACAGCTTCTGCGCGTCCGCATACGCGAAGGTCTTCGGCGTGGTGCCATTGCTGCGCGCCTCGGTGACGATCAACGAGGCGAAGCTGTGGCCAATGCGGAACGGCACCTTGAACTGACGCTCCAGGGTGTCGGCCAACTCCATGGACGTGGTCCATTCCGACTCCAGCTCATCCAGCGCTCGCTGCGGGTTGATCTGCAGCGCATCCAGCACGGCATCCATGCTTTTGAACATGTCATCGGTGGACTGGAACAGCCCCAATGAATCGAACGCAAACTTGTAGTCGGTCATGCCGGTGGTGACGTTATGCGCGCGCAAGGTCACGGTTTGCGCCAGGCCCACCACGTCGGAGGCCGATTCCCGGGTGCGCATCAACAACCCCGGGTTGCGTTTTTGCGGCATCGCACTGCTGGTGTAGGTGGACTCTTCGTCCAGCAGCAACCAGGGGCGGATCTGATGGTACTGGGTATGGATATCGCCAATCATCGCGCCGATGCGGATCGCCGAAGACGCCGCGAGGTTGGCCGCCTCGATCGGGATGTCGTAGGTCGACACCTGGCTCGAATCCAGGGAGTTTTCCCGCACGCCGTCGAACCCCAGCAACTCGGCCAGGCGTTCGCGGTTCAGCGGGTAAGCGGAGTTCGCCAGTACCGCGGTGCCCATCGGGCTCAGGTTGAGGCGAGTGTAGAGTTCACGGATGCGTTGGCCGTCGCGATCAAATGCGGCTTCGAACGCCAGCAGGTAGTGCGCATAGCTGATGGGCATGGCCTGCACGCCGTTGGTGTAGGCGGGCACCAGGGTGTCGATGTTCTTGTCGGCGATGTTCAGGATACGTTGGCGGGTGGCGTTCAGTGCCTCGCTGTAGGCCAGCACCTGGGAGCGCAGTTTGGCCAGGCGGTAGGTGGCGAGCATGTCCTGGCGGCTGCGGCCGGAGTGGATCAGCGACGCTTCCGGACCGATCTTGTCGGTCATGATTTTTTCCAGTTGCAACACGTCTTCCGGGCGCTTGCCATCGGGCTGGTCGGCCTGGTCGATGGCAAAGCGCACGCCGCCGGCGATCTTGTGGCCCATGTCCGGCTTGACGATGCCTTCTTCGGTGAGCATCACGATCGAGGCTTTGTTGATGCGGTTCAACCAGGCGAACTGGGTTTGGGTCGGGTCGCCCTTGGCCTTGTGGGCGCTTTGCGAGGAGCCCGGCGTGGCGCCGACTTTGGCCGCCTGGGCGGCGCATTCTTCGGTGGTTTTGCAGGGCAACGCGCCGGTGTCGGCGGCGTAGGCGCCGTAACTGCTGAACAGGGCAAAGGCGACGGCCAGGTGGATCAGGCTTTTTCTGCTATTCATGTGCAACGCTCCGGGAAAAATCACAGCAAGGGCAGGGTGTAGCTGACGATAAAGCGGTTCTGGTCGATATCGCTGCCGCTGCCATTGCTGCGATACGTGCCATTGCGCCATTTCACTTCAAGGTTCTTCAGGGCACCGCTCTGGAACACGTAGCCGATATCGGTGTTGCGCTCCCACTCGGTACCTTCCAGGGTTCGGGTACGCACGAAGTTGTCACCCTTGAGGTAGCGGGTCATGAAGGTCAGGCCGGGGATGCCGAGGGCGGCGAAGTCATAGTCGTAGCGGGCCTGCCAGGACTTTTCCTCGGGGTTGGCGAAGTCCGGCGAGATCATCACGTAGTTGACGAGGTAGGAGTCGGTACCGTCCAGGTGGGGGAAGCCGGTGGTGCCTTTCATGCGCTGGTAGGCGGCGCCGAACGAGTGGCCGTGGAGGCTGTAGGTGAACTTGGCACCGAAGGCCTGGTTATCGATGTTGCTGTTGCCTTCCTTGCTGGAGTCGGCGTAACGCAGGTCGGTCTTGAACGACTGCGCGTCACCCAGTGGCAGGGTATGGACCAGGTTGAAGATGTGTTGCTTGTAGTTGTTCTCGAGGTTGGCGTAGTGGTAGCCGGTGACCAGGGTTTTGGTCCAGCTGTAGCTGGCACTGGCGAAGTCGAATTTATCGCTGGGCACGGCGCCCTTGATGCCTTTGCCGTCGACTTCGATGTCTGCATGGCCGCTGTCGTTACGCAGGGTGTTGCTGGTCAGGCGCCCGGCATCGAAGGTCAGGCCGGCGATGTCCTGGCTGGTCAATTGAGTGCCGCGAAAGGTCTGGGGCAGCAGCCGGCCATCGTTGGGCAGTACGGTCGGCAGCTTGGGGATCAGCGTGCCGAATTTGAGCACGCTTTTGGAGATCCGCGCCTTGGCGGTGGCGCCCATTCGACTGTAGCTGTCCGGTGCGCCATCCTCGCCCACGGGAAGCAGGCCGGTGTTTTGGCGGTCGGGGCTTGAGTCCAGTTTCAAACCCTGCAGGCCGATGGCATCGAGGCCAAAGCCCACCAGGCCTTCGGTGTAACCCGACTGGTAATTGAGGATCAGCCCTTGGGCCCACTCATCGCGTTTGGACTGGCTCGCGTTGGGCTGGCGGTAATCGCTGTTGAAGTAGAAGTTGCGAAATTCGAGGTCGGCCTTGCTGTCTTTGAAAAAGTCAGCTTCGGCAAAGGTTGGGAAGGCGAGGGTCAAACCGAGGGTGGCCGAAGTCAAGCCCAGGGTAATGGGGGATTTGTTCATTGTTATTCCCGTTGTCTGCTGCTTATTTTTAGAATTATCTGGCCGGACGGCGACAGGGAGACGCGTCCGGCTTGCGCAGGCTAACGAGATGTCTTGCAGATTGAAAATATATAGAAAGTGTTGATGCGAGACGAAAAAAGTATGAAGCGGACGCCCGATTTTTCAGACACTGAAGGGCCAATGTGGGAGCGGGCTTGCTCGCGAAAGCGGTGGATCAGTCAATACATCCGGTGACTGTCACACCGCGTTCGCGAGCAAGCCCGCTCCCACACAAGCCCGCTCCCACATTTTGATCTGCGCTTTAGTGCATCTTGCTGTGATCCATGGTTTCCGTCGCATTCAACGCACGGACTTGGGCCTTCACTTCGATCGACTGCTTTTCACCCTTGGCATTTTCCACGGTGACGGTCAGCGGCACCTGGTCGCCTTCCTTGATCTGGGCGGTGAGGTCGATCAGCATCACGTGATAGCCATCCGGGTCGAGCTTGACGGCCTTGCCGGCGGGCAACGGCACCGAGTCCACCGGGCCCATGCGCATCACGTCGTCCTTCATGGTCATCTCATGGATCTGCACGGTCTTGGCGACCGGCGACGCCACGCTGAGCAGTTTGCTGTCGCTGTCGGCGGTGACGGTCATGAACGCGCCGCTGGACGGCTGGCCCGGTACCGAGGCGCGTACCCAGGCGTCGGTGACCACTGCCTGTGCGCTGGCGTGGGCGGCGAGGCCCAGCAGGGAGAGACCGAGGGCGAAGCGCTTGAGGTGTTGAACGGCAGTCATTAGCAGACCTCCATGACGGTGAGCAGGTCTTCTGCGCACTCTTTGGCGTTAAGCGAGGCAGACAAGCCCAGGCGCAGGGTGCCCCGGGTGTCGAACACAAAGCTGGTGGCGGTGTGGGAGAGGGTGTAGCTGTCGCCGGCGGGGATCTTTTCATAAAAGATCCCGAATTCCTTGGCGGCCACAGCGATTTCTTCCGGGGTGCCGTACAGCGCCTGGAAGCTGGGGTCGAAGGCCTTGACGTAGGCGTCGAGTATCTTGGGCGTGTCGCGTTCCGGATCCAGGGTGATAAACACCACCTGCATGATCTTGCCGTCGCGGCCCATCAGTTTTTTCGCCTGGGCCATGCGCGCCAGTGTGGTCGGGCACACGGCCGGGCACTGGGTGAAGCCGAAGAACACCACTGGCATCAAGCCGCGGAAGGAACTCAAGGTGACGGTCTCGCCGTCAGTGTTCTTGAGCTTGAAGGTACGGCCCATGATCTTGTCGCTCAGATCCTTGCCGTACTTGAAGTGCAGTTTCGGGCTGTTGTCACAGCCGGCCAGCAGGCCCAGGCCCAGCAATCCCATGCCGGAGAGGACTTTGCGGCGGGTGAATAACGTACTCATCAACTGTGCATCCTGTGAAGCGCCTGGGTACCACGAAGCGTTAAATCAGGCGAGGAGAGCGTGGCATTCTAACAACCTGGGCCTCTGGGCGTAATCTGCGACGTTCTGTCACAGGCCCTGCCGAGCAAGACCAAATGTGGGCGCTGTCGAGCTTGAGCGAGGCTGCGAAGGGATCGGCTCGGTATTCCTGCAAGACCGTGGCGCCTGCATCGCAGCCTCGCTAAAGCTCGACAGCTCCTACAGGGGGAATGGTAAAGTCGCCGCCATGAAACTCTCCCGCCCGGACCGTTCACTCATTGCCTGGACCCTGTATTTTTGCGTCCTGTTCAATGTGTTCGTCTGCGGTTTGGGCCATGGGCAGATGATGGGGCTTGAGCTCAATGGCCTGGGCGGTCAGTTCTGCTCAAGCCTGGGTACCAAGGCGCCGGCCTCGGATGCCGGCCTGGGCAATCCGACGGCCAGCAGCTGGTCGAACTTCTTCGCCTGCCCGGTGTGCTCCGCCGTGACCCTGGGCATCGTCTTCCTGTTTTGCCTGGCCTGGCTGTTGGGCCTGGGGCAAAAGCCGCGCCCGGCCCATGAGCGGCGCAACAAGGCCCCTCCGCGGTATTCCTGGCCTTCGGCCAACCCTCGCGCTTCCCCTGCATTCTGACGTGTGCCCCGGGCTTCCTGATACCAGGAGGCGTTCTATCGTCACGAGTGTGAGTGCGTTCCATGAGCTCTATCCTGCCTTCCGGCGCTGCCCGTCTGGTCAGCAAGGCGTCGCGCCGTCCGTCCCGCAGCGACGTGTTGCTACCGTCTGTCGAATACCCGAGTAACGCCCGCTGTTTCGTCCACCTGGATGCACGGTTGCTGCCGTATTGGCACACCTTGTTCGACATCTGCCCCGGTTTGCTCAAGCTTGACCCGCCGGAGGGCTTGAACCTGTTTCGCAGTTTCATGACCTGGGCTTACCGCAACCGTCCCTCCCTGGACTGGACCTACCATGTAAACGTGTGCCGTTGGCTGCTCGGTTCGGTGTATCGCACGCAGATCGATGAAGAGCCCATCGAAGCATTCATGACGGCGGCTGCGGCCCGTTGGGTCAGCGATGACACCAGCCAGGTCCGGGGCGTGGTTGTGGCCTGGCAAGGCGCGCCGCTTCAGGTGGTGGACTGGAAGCCGGGCAGTGGCGTGGCGCTGCAAAGGCTGCCGCCGCTGCCCTGGGATTTCGCCTGGTGCACGTTGGACAGCCAGGGGCAGTTCAGCGGGTGGTTGCCGGTGCCTTGAGGTTCTGCTCAATCCATTGGGCAACGCTGGTCACGGCGATCTGTTGTTGCCCATTGAA
This sequence comes from Pseudomonas sp. I8001, assembly GCF_013385345.1. Classification (NCBI taxonomy): domain Bacteria; kingdom Pseudomonadati; phylum Pseudomonadota; class Gammaproteobacteria; order Pseudomonadales; family Pseudomonadaceae; genus Pseudomonas; species Pseudomonas sp. I8001. Next base: position 324,526 of record NZ_JACAQC010000024.1, on the reverse strand, counting down.
GGTAATGGCAGGGTCCCAGGCCACGCCGTTGCCTTGGGCGAAGGCCACCCGGTATTTCATCAGGTTGTCCTCGGGTGCAGCGGCCAGTTCCGCTTCCAGGTAGCGCACCGACCAGCGTTCGCGTTTGAGGGTGAGCCCCAGTTGCGCATCCACGGTATCGGCCAGCTCGCCGTAGGTCAGGGTGTCTCCGGCGGTGTACACCACCTGATTGGTGATCGGCGGCGTGCTGAACAGGATGCGTGCCGTCAGCAGGCCGATGTCCTCAGGCGTGGTGACGGTGACAGCGGTGTCCCAATCTCCCAATGCATGCACGGTATTCTGCGCCAGGTCGACGACGCCGAAGGACGGTTCAAACAGGAAGCTGGTGAACATCCCGGTGGAGACAATCACCCATTGCGTGCCTTGCTGGGAGCGCAGCAAGTCGCGCACGTCAAGCTGTTCATCCCAGAGGTCCTGGGCCGAACCGCGGCCGATCACGTCGTAGTCCACACCGAACTGCCACGGTACATAACGTTTCACGCCGCCTGCGATGACCGCGCGGGTCAGCTTGCGCTGAGTGGCGGGGCCTGCGGCAAAGCCGATGCAACTGATCACGGTGTGATAGTCGGCGAACACCGTTGCCAGCTCGGCCTCGGAGCCATTGGCCAGGTCACCCGCCAGCAGCTCAATGCCCAAGGCGCGCAGTTCGATGATTTCCTGCTGTTTGGCCGGGTCGGGGGAGTTCAGTGTGGCGGGGCGCAGCAACACCGTCACAGACACATTTTGCGGTGCAGCCAGGCGGGACAGTTGGCGCAGTACCGCCAGGCCCAGTTCGCCGGCGCCCAGTACAAGGATCGAAGCAGTCATAGGGGTCTCAGTTCAGGTGAAAGTCATGCCATGCTTGCAGAATTGCCGACCGCGCATAAGAAGGCACACCAGTGATACCGGGAGTAGAAGGTGGATAACGACGAGATCATCAGGCGCTCACAAGCCGCCTGTGAAGCCCTTAGCGCCGATGAAGACGGGCTCAAACGGCAGGTGCTGACCCATGCGGGAAACCGCTGGTCGTTGGGCATCGTGCACCTGTTGGGCGTGAACGGCCGGCTGCGCCACGCCGAGATCGGCCGACGCATGGAGGGCGTCACCCAGCGCATGCTCACGCGGACCTTGCGCCAGCTGGAGCGCGATGGCCTGGTGCTGCGCCATGACTTCCAGGAGGTGCCGCCCAAGGTCGAATACCAGCTATCGGAGTTGGGCAAACAGCTGCTGGTGCACATGATTCCGTTGTGGACGTGGGTGGTGGAAAATGCCGACGGATTCAGGCGATCCCGGGAGCAGTTCGACGCTGATCAGGCGCTGTGATCAAGACGTGGGCCGGCAGTCTGCACGTTTGCTCGCAGGCCCATCCTCGGGAAACAGGTGCGCATGCAGGTAGTCGATAAACACCCGCAGCTTGGGCGTTGGATGGCGGCCCGAAGGCCACATGATCCGGAAGTTCTCTGCTTCCGAACACGCCTCCAGCACCGGCACCAATTGTCCGCTGTCGAGCCATTCACGAATGGCGAAATCCGCCAGGTAGGCGATGCCGATACCTTGCACGGCAAAGCAGATGCGCGCTTCCAGGTTGTTGCAGACCATCGCGGCGGGCAGTGGGAAATCAGCTTCCACCCCGTCCTGGCGCAGGGGCCAGCGCTGCATTTTGCCGGTGTTGGGGTAGCGGAACTTGATGCATGCATGCTGAGCCAGGTCTTCCGGCCGTTGCGGCGTGCCGCGCTCGGCGAGGTAAGCCGGTGATGCTACCAGCAGCATCCGGTAGCCGCCGATCAGGCGCGATGTGAGGCGCGAGTCGGGCGCTTCACCGCTGCGCAGCACGGCGTCGTAACCTTCTTCCACCACGTCCACGCGGCGGTCGGTAAAGCTCAGGTCCAGCTGCACCTCGGGGTAGGCTTTCTTGAATTGCGCGAGCACCTGCAAGAACGGATGGCCCACCAGCGGCAGGCTGACCTTGAGCCGGCCACGAGGCGCCGACACGGTTTGCGAAAGCTCGGCTTCGGCTTCGTCGATCTCCATCAGGATGCGCCGGCTGCGCTCCAGAAACAGCTCGCCCTCGGCAGTCAGCGTGACGCTGCGGGTGCTGCGGTTGAACAGGCGCACACCCAGGCGTTCCTCCAGGCGTACCACGCTCTTGCCGACTGCCGAGGCCGTTACGCCCAGCACGCGCCCGGCGGCGACAAAGCTGCGGGTTTCGGCGACCTGCACAAAAACATTCAGGGTGTTGAGGCTGTCCATCGAGGCTCCGGTTTGGCTGAGGCGAGGCCTGGCTACCTTATCCCGATTGCGGAACAAAAGCTCCGTAGACAGTGGAGCCGGCGCCCCCTTAATCCCGTGAGGACAGGCCCATATCCTTGTGGCATTGCCCATTCACGAGGAATACCAAGATGACCGACACCATGAAACGCTGGGAAACACCTGCATTGGGACTGCACACACTGCGCCTTGCCGACGTGCCACGCCCCATCGCGAAGGCCGGGGAGGTATTGGTGCGCGTCGAGGCCGTCTCGCTCAATTACCGCGACGGTGAAGTGGTCGAAAACAGCATGGGTGCCGACCTCACATTCCCATTCACGCCGGCCTCCGACATGGCGGGCACGGTGGTCGCCGTGGGCGAGGGCGTTACGCGTTTCAAGGTGGGCGACAAGCTGCTGTCGACGTTTTTTGCCGGATGGGTCGATGGCGCTCCGCTGTCCTGGAGTGAAGCGCCGCCTCAGGGTGGCCCGCTCCCCGGCATGCTCGCCGAGTACGTGGCAACACCTGCCGAATGGTGCGTGCATGCGCCCCTCAGCCTCACCGCAGGGCAGGCCAGCACCTTGCCAGTGGCCGCCTTGACGGCGTGGATGGCGCTGTTCGAACTGGGCCACCTGCACGCCGGCCATACCGTGGTGGTGCAGGGCACCGGTGGCGTCTCGTTGTTTGCGGTGCAACTGGCTGCGGCCAATGGTGCCCGCGTTATCATCACCAGTAGCAGCGATGAAAAGATCGCGCGTGCCATAGAGCTGGGTGCCACCCATGGCATCAACCGCAGCCGGGTACCGGAATGGCACACGGCGGTGCAAGCGCTGACCGATGGGCGTGGCGCCGAACATATCCTGGAAATGGCCGGCGGTGACAACCTCACGCGTTCCCTGCACGCGGTAGCCAACGGTGGGCGCATCTCGGTGATCGGCCTGCTGGAGAGTGACCAATTGAATGCTCCGGTCATGGCCTTGCTGGGCAAGCGGGCCTCCATCATCGGCATCTCCGTGGGGCCGCGCCGCGCATTGGAAGATCTGATTGCCATGATCGACCGCCACGGCATCGAGCCGGTAATCGATCACACCTACGGCTTCGAGCAAGTGCCCGAAGCCTTCGCTCATCTCGGGCGCGGTGCCTTTGGCAAGATCGTGATCGAGGTCGGCCGGTGATCTACATCATTCTGGGTCTTTTCGGCCTGTACACCCTGGAGTTTGGTGTGGTCGGTATTTTACCGATGATCGTCGAACGTTTCGGCATCAGCGTGTCTCAGGCCGGGTTATTGATGGGCTTGTTTGCGCTGATCGTGGCGGTGCTGGGGCCTTTCCTGGTGCTGATGGCGTCGCGCCTGGCGCGCAAGAAAATCCTGGTGGGCGCGCTCTTTGGTTTTTCCGTGTGCAGCGTGCTGTCGGCGTTTGCGCCGAACTTCGAAACCTTGATGGCGTTGCGGGTAATTCCGGCGATGCTGCACCCGGTGTTTTTTGCCGCTGCGTTTTCCACCGCGGTGTCCTTGTACCCCAAGGACCGCGCGGCGCATGCCACGGCCCTGGCCGTGGTGGGCACCACCTTGGGCCTGGTGCTTGGGGTGCCGCTGACCACATGGGTGGGCGCGAGTATTTCCTATGAGGCATCGTTCTTCTTCTGCGCTTTGGCAACGGGGTTGGCAGGTGTCGGACTGCTGTTGAAACTGCCCCATCATGAACGCCCGATGCCGCTGAGTTTCGGCAAGCAACTGGCGGTGCTGCGCAGCCTGTCGGTGTGGCTGGCGATCATCGCGACGGTGCTGGTATTCACCACGATGTTTTCGGTCTACAGCTATGCCGCCGAGTACCTCAGGACCCAGACCGGCATGGATGGCCAGGCCATCAGCATCATGCTGGTGATCTTCGGCGTGGGCGGTGTCACGGGCAACCTGTTGGTGGGCCGGTTATTGGGCAAAAGCATGGTGGCGACGGTGGTGCTGTACCCCATTGTGCTGGCGGCGGCGTACGTGGTCTTGTACGCGTTCGGCAGCCCGTCGTGGTGGTCGATGAGCTTGATTGTGCTGCTGTGGGGCGCTGCGCATACCTGCGGGCTGGTGGTCACGCAAGTCTGGCTGACCTCGTCGGCGCCCGAGGCGCATGAGTTCGCAACCAGCCTGTATGTGTCCTCGGCGAATGCCGGCGTGGTGATCGGGGCGTCCGTGGGCGGGCTGTTTATCAATGCATTCGGCACCACCGGAGTGATCGGCTGCGGCTTGATATTTGCCGCACTGTCATTGCTTGTGATTGGGTGGAAGGCCTTGGCGTTCGGAGGCGCCAAGGCATTGCCCGCAGACCTGTGCGCTGCGCATTAGGCCTGCGGGGCCATGGTCAACGCAGGGTGTAGCCGCCGTCGACCACCCAGTCCTGGCCAAACACACTGCGTGCGCCCTGGCTCAACTGGAACAGGATCACATCGGCAATAGCGCCCGGCTCCAGGAATTGCCCATTGAGCAGGCGCTGATTGACTGTGGTGGCAACGCCGCCCAACGCTTCGTCACTGAGCCCCAAGGTGCTCCAGATCGGCGTGGCGGTGGGGCCGGGCGATACCATGTTCAGACGAATGCCATGGGGCGCCAGCTCCACCGCCAGGGTGCGCATTTGCGCCCGCAAGGCGGCCTTCGAAGCAATATACGCGGCGAGCCCAGGGAAGGTCGCCAGCTCCAGGAATGTACCGATAAATACCACCGACGCCTGGGCGGCCATTTGCTCGCGTAGGCTGCCGAGGGTGTTGAGAGCCGCGGCTCCATTGACGGCCCATTGCCGGTCAAAGGCGGCCAGGTCCAGGCCATCGGCCAGTTGTGCGATCCCGGCATTGGGCACGAGGTAATCCACCGGTCCGATGGACGCCGTCAACTGCGCCAGGCGTGCCTGGTCGGCAGCCTGGGTGACATCCCCCGCCAGCCAGTAGAGCTGCTCGCCAAAACGCTCCGCCAATGCGCCCAATTCGCCAATCTGTCGCGACATGGCGACCACTTGCGCACCTTGTTCAAGCAGCTTGCAGGTGACAGCCAGGCCGATACCTGAACTGGCACCGGTCACTACGGCAAGGCGGTGGTTGAAGTCATTGTTCATGGTGTTCTCTTTATAGATTGCCAAAGGGGCGCGCAGCACTGATCAGGATTCATGCCATATGAAAAGTTCCTATAAATCAGTTGGATATATTTTTTGTAGTCGATATGACACGAGTGTTATGTAGTCCTTATGACGTGCTGTAGTCGTTATGACCAAGGCCCGTTTTCGAGCTGATCGAAGGCTTGGCTTTTTTGCGATAGTTGTTGGCGTTATCGCGATGACGGCGCTGGCACTTTCCTTGGTTAATGGCGGTTGTTTTCTCTACGTCAGGCTCATTACGTCATGTCGCTTATTCCGCGCAAAAAAGTCATTCGCCAGGTGATCGCCACCCGTCAACGCTTGCAAGCCATCAGCGTGCTGGGCGCTACCGGTTCGGTGGGCGTCAACGTATTGGACGTTATCGCGCGTCACCCCGAGCGCTATAAAGTCTTCGCCCTCAGCGGGTTCACCCAACTGGAGCTGTTGAAAAAACAATGCTTGTTGCACCGTCCGGACTACGCCGTGGTGCCCACGCCGCAAGCCGTGGCGACGCTGCAGAAGCAACTGTTGGAGGAGGGCTCTCAGACTCAGGTAGTGGGCGGCGAAAGCGGTCTGAAATTCGTCGCCGGTCACCGGGATGTGGACACGGTGGTGGCCGCTATCGTCGGTGCGGCGGGCTTGAATGCAACGATGGCCGCCGTCGAGGCCGGCAAGAAAATCCTCCTGGCCAACAAAGAGGCACTGGTGATGTCCGGTGCGTTGTTCATGCAGGCGGTGCGCAGCAGTGGGGCGGTGCTGTTACCGCTGGACAGCGAGCACAACGCAATCTTTCAGTGCCTGCCGTCCCATGCTCAACACGGCCTGGCCCACGCGGGCGTGCGGCGCATTCTGTTGACTGGCTCCGGCGGGCCGTTTCGCCAAACGCCGATGGCGCAACTGCACAACGTAACGCCGGACCAAGCCTGCGCTCACCCGAAATGGTCCATGGGCCGCAAGATTTCGGTGGACTCGGCAACCCTGATGAACAAGGGACTCGAACTGATCGAGGCCTGTTGGCTATTCGGCGCCAGGCCGTCCCAGGTCGAGGTAGTGATCCATCCGCAAAGCGTCGTCCATTCGCTGGTGGATTACGTCGACGGCTCAATGCTCGCGCAGTTGGGGAACCCGGACATGCGCACGCCCATCAGCCATGCCCTGGCCTGGCCGCAACGGATCGATTCAGGGGTTGAACCACTGGATTTGTTCAAGGTGGCCCGGCTGGATTTCGAAGTACCGGACGAGAAGCGCTTTCCTTGCCTGGCCCTGGCGCGCGAGGTGGCGGATGTGGGCGGCACGGCACCGGCGTCGCTCAATGCGGCCAATGAAGTCGCGGTGCAGGCCTTTCTGGACGGACGCATCGGCTTCATGCAGATCGCCGAGTGCATCCGGCATGTGCTGGACAAGGAGCCGGTGGTGGCGGTGACGGACCTGTATGGCGTCATGGAGGCCGACGCCAGTGCCCGCCGGTGGGCACTCGGATGGCTGAATCAGCACTATCAGCGATGATCAGCCGTAGCTGACCCGGTCGCGAATCTTCAGCACAGCCTTATGGTCGGCCAGCACTTCCGGGAGTGAACTGCGCAGGTACTCCACCCAGGTTTTGATTTTTGCATCCAGGTAGTGCCGGGAAGGGTAGATGGCGTACAGGCTCAGTTCTTCCAGGCGGTACTCGGGCAGGACTCGCACCAGAGTGCCGCTGCGCAGCCCCTTGATTGCCGCATGCACCGGCAGGATGCCCACGCCCATGTCGTTGCTGATGGCGGTCTTCATGGCGTCGACCGAGTCCACCAGGAACGGCGAGCTGCTGATGGTGACGCTCTCCTGGCCACGGGGGCCGTCGAACGTCCAGTCTTCCAGCGGGATCACCGGGCTGACCAGCCGCAAGCAGGCGTGGCTGAGCAGGTCTTGCGGCGTTTGCGCGGCACCATGGTTTTTTATGTAGGACGGTGAGGCGCAGACGATGCTGTAGGTCGTGCCCAGTTTCTGTGAAACGTGGCTAGAATCGGGCAGGTCAATGGCCAACACAATCGACACGTCGAACCCTTCGTTGACCAGGTTCGGCGTGCGGTTGCTCATGCTCAGGTTGAACGTCACGTCGGGGTAGTTCTTGCGGTAGCGTGCGATGGCGTCCACCACGTAGTGCTGGCCGATGCCTGTCATCGAGTGCACTTTCAACTGGCCGGTAGGGCGTGTGTGGGCGTCGCCGGCTTCCAGCTCCGCTTCCTCGACGGAGCGCAGGATTTGCTCGCAACGCAACAGGTAGCGTTTGCCGGATTCGGTCAGTGCGGTACGGCGTGTGGTGCGGTTGAACAGGCGGGTTCGCAGGTGGGTTTCAAGGTTGGAAATGGAGCGCGAAATATGGGTGGTGTTGCTATTCAACTGCACTGCCGCGCCAGTAAAACTGCCGACTTCGGCAACGCAGCGGAAGATGCGCATGTTCTGCAGGATGTCCATCGATGCTCTCCAGGTGGAACGTTTTTTAGTGTGGCATGAACTCATCCACGGCTGTAAACGCTATTTATTGTGGATTTTTACGTAACAGTCATTCACGTTTCTGATGACTTACCGGGGCGCATGGAAGCCCCTAGAGTCGCCGCCCCATTTCCCGTCAGCCGGAAGGTCGCGTGCCTCGACTCACTGTTCGTCGTTTCAATATCGCCGGTAGAGCGGGCCGCTGGCTGGTGTCGCTGCCCTGGCGCCGGGGCTTCATGGAGTGGGCCCGCAGCGATGGGGTGATGTGGATCTACCTGGGCAAGGTATTGATCGCCTCGTACCTGACCCTGTGGCTGGCGATGCGCCTGGAACTGCCACAACCGAGCACCGCGATCACCACTGTGTTTATCGTGATGCAGCCCCACAGCGGGCACGTCCTCGCCAAGAGTATCTATCGCTTCATCGGCACGTTGGTGGGCTCATCGTTCATGGTGCTGTTGATGGCCCTGTTTGCCCAGAGCACCGAGCTGTTTCTCGCGGGCCTGGCATTGTGGGTGGGGTTGTGTTCCGGTGGTGCCGCGCGCAATCGCAACTTCCGCGCCTATGGATTTGTGCTCGCCGGCTACACGGCGGTGATGGTCGGGCTTCCCGTGGTGGGCCATCCGCAGCAGGTATTCATGGCGGCCGTCTGGCGAGTGCTGGAGATCACCTTGGGGATCGTCTGCGCGACGCTGATCAGCGCCACCGTATTGCCTAAAACCTCCAGCGTGGCGATGCGCAACACGTTGTACCAACGCTTTGGCCGCTTTGCCGGATTTGTGCGGCAGCGCCTGCGTGATACCGGTGACCAGGCGGCCTTCGAGAGCGCCAACCTGGGGTTTATCGCCGAGGCCGTTGGCCTGGAAGTAATGCGCAGCGTCAGCGTGTTCGAAGACCCTTACATGCGCCAGCGCAATGGGCGAATCAACCGCCTCAACAGCGAGTTCATGGCGATCACCACGCGTTTCAACGCGCTGCATCAACTGCTTGAACGGGTTCGCCTGCGCGGTGGCGTGGAGGTGGTCCAGGCCGTCGATCCGGGGTTGATCGCGTTGGCCGAGCTGCTCAAACCCTTCGCCGGGCACCCATTGACGGACCGTGACGCGGCTGTGCTGTCCACCGAACTGAAAGTCTACAAAGCCGGCTTGCCAGACCGGGTCCGGCGCCTGCGTGCGGCGTTGCAACATACCGCTCCCGTAGCCGATGACCTGCTGGACTTTCACACCGCGTATGAACTGCTCTACCGCTTTGTCGACGAGCTGCACAGCTACGCCCAGACGCATGCGTCCCTCGCCGATCACAACCATGTGCGAGAGCAATGGAACGAACCGTTTCAACCTCGGACCAACTGGCTGGCGACCCTTGCGGCCGGGTTGCGCGCCGCGGTGGTGTTACTGGTGCTCAGTACGTTGTGGATTGCCACCAGTTGGCCCAGCGGCGCGGCCATGACCCTGGTGTCGGCGCTGACCGTAGGCCTGTCGGCGTTCTCTGCCAACCCCAGGCGCATGTCGTTTCAAATCGCCTGCGGTACGCTACTGGCAGCGGTGATTGGCATTTTCGAAGTGTTTTTCGTGTACCCGATGATCGACGGTTTTCCGTTGCTGTGCGTGGTCATGGCGCCGGTGATCGTACTGGGTTCGTTCTGGCTGGCGAGGCCGCAATTGGCCGGCTATGGCCTGGGCATGCTGGTGTTTTTCGGCACCAGCTCAGTGCCTGCCAACCTGACGCTGTACAACCCCTACGGGCTGATCAATGACTATCTCGCCATGGTGTTTGGCATGTTGGTGTGCGCCGCGGCGGGGGCGATTATCCTGCCACCCAACAGCCCTTGGCTGTGGCGCCGGCTGGAACAGGATCTGCGCCGCCAGGTGGTGGTTGCCATCAGCGCGCCGTTGCCGGCGCTGGGCTCCGGTTTCGAAAGCGGCACCCGCGACCTGCTCAACCAGGCCTACAACTTTGCGGCGGGCAGGGCATCGGTGCAGCATCGCCTGCTGCGCTGGACGTTCGTGGTACTGGACGTGGGGCACGCGATCATCGAGTTGCGCCGCGAGCAGGCCCGGTTGCCGGCGCAGGCCTGTTACGCCGAGAGCATGCCCTGGCGCCTCGCCATCCGGGCAATGGGTCGCGCACTGGTGCGGTTGTTCGTCAAGCCTGGGCCCGGTTATTTGCAGCGCGCGCTGGAGGCTGTCGAGCACGCCATTGAGTGCGTGCAACAGACCGATGAGCCATTCGCCGGGAACTTTGAGACTTCAGCCCTGAGACGGGTGGAAAGCTACCTGCACTTCATCCGCACCTCGCTGCTCGACCCGCAATCGCCGCTGGTCCACTACAACCAGCCGGGAGAAAAAGTGGCGCAATCGAGCGACTAGTTGGCGGGCCGGAAGGAGTCTGGGTGAGCATCAATCTCCATACTCGAGGGGCATGATCTTTCAGGAGTGGCCCATGTACGCCGGTCTTTGCAATCACGCCTGGGTCGCCTCGATCATCGATGGCATTCGTGAACAACGTAGCGCGATCCGCGACCACCTGGAGGCCCAGTACCTGCTGGAAGTCGAAACCGCCCGACTCGCTGCGCGCCGTCGCACCCTGGAGGATATCCGCCGGTTGTGGCACGCCCTGGCGCGGCGTGGCGAATATAACCTCGGGGATCAACTCGACGATTTCGTCGACCGCGACCAGGCCTTGCACGGTGCGGTGGCCGTGGCTTCCCACAACGTGGTCTTGCAGTCGATGTACCGCGCATTCAGCTCTTCGTTCCACAGCCAGTATCTGGCGATTTTTGCCGACAACGAGTTGTATGAGCCGGGGCTTGAAGCCCATGCGCAAGTCGTCCAGGCGATTATCTTTGGCGATGAAGACGCGGCAGTCGAGGCGGTACGCGCGATGTTCGATCCCATGCTGGAAAAGCTCCGCTGGCTGTCGGAGCGAGACGGCACTGCAGCGTGAGTCGTTGTACTCGCAGTTGACTTAAGACCCTCGTGGAAAGCCCGTTCCAGACGCCTGCGCGTCGTCCTCATTGTTACAAAAACTGGAAAAGTGAATGCCCGTTTTGGCGGCTGTTTTCACAACCGCCAGGCCTATATCGTGCGCGCCTCCCGTCGAATGAAAACACTGCAACACACAATAAAAAACGGCTGCCATCACTGGGTCGACGGGACAGTCGTGTTCACTGTTCGGAGCCTTCATGAACCACAAGACTTACCTGGCCCTGGCCGTTTCTTTCGGCGTTGTACAGCAGGCGGCTGCATCGGGTTTTATCGACGACAGTAAAGCGACCCTGGACCTGCGCAACTTCTATCTCAACCAGGACACGCGCAATGCCAAGGGGGCCTCGGACCGGGAATGGGGCCAGGCCTTCATGTTCAATTATCAGTCCGGTTTCACCGAGGGGGTGGTGGGCCTGGGGTTGGATCTGCAAGAGCTGTACGGCGTACGGCTGGATGCGTCAGGGCGTGCCGGCAAGGTGGGGGAGGACAACACACCCGGTAGCGTCTTCCCGCTGTCTGATGGCAAGGCTGCCAATGATTTCAGCAAGACCGGGGTCACCGGCAAAGTGCGCATCTCCCAGACCCAACTGAAAGTGGGCACGCTGATGCCCCGGGTGCCGGTACTGATGTATGAAGACGGCCGGTTGTTGCCCCAGACTTTTCGTGGCTACCAGGTGGACTCCAAGGACCTGAAAGACTTCAACCTCGTCGCCGGCAAAATCGAGCAGGTGCTTGACCGTAACTCCAGCAACGGCCAGGGCTTGTCCATCGCTGGCGCAAACGATCCGGTCAAGGGCACGTCCAGCAATCAGTTTTACTACGGTGGTGTGGATTACGCCGTAAGCAAGCAGATGCAGTTGCAGTATTACTACGCGAATCTTGAAAACTTTTACCAGCAACACTTCTTCGGCCTGGTGCACAACTGGCAGTTGCCGGTGGGCCAGTTCAAGAGTGACCTGCGCTACTTCCACAGTACCTCGGACGGTAAGAACTCCAGTGCGGCGGGGCGTGCCGAGGGCTACGTCAGCTCGGGTTACTACGGGCCGGGCGTCAACAATGGCAAGGTCGACAATAACCTGTGGAGTGCCTTGTTTACTTATTCGCTGCAAGGCCATTCGGTGAGCCTGGGGTATCAGAAAACCACGGGCGAAAGTGACTTCCCCCATATCAACCAGGGGCAGGGCCGCTCGGTGTATTTGATCACCAACTCCCAGTCGTTGAAGTTCGTCAACGCCGGGGAACAGGCCACGGTGGCCAGCTATGCCTATGATTTTGCGAACCTGGGCGTGGCGGGGCTGAAGACCAGCGTCACCTACATACATGGCAGCCACATCCGCACGGCAGGTCGTGACAATACCGAGTGGGAGCGGGACGTGCGGGTTGACTATGTGATTCCTGCCGGCACCTTCAAGGGGATTGGGTTCATGTGGCGTGGTGCGGTGCTGCGGGGTAATGACAGCGCTGACAAAGACGAAGCCCGGTTGATGGTCAGCTACAGCATTCCCTTGCTGTAGGCCGGCTCAACGCTGGGCGAAATACCTGGCCGGGCTGCAACCGAACACCGAGCGGAACACGGCGATAAAGCTGCTGGAGCTTTCGTAGCCAATCGCGGCGGCGGTGCTGCTGACGCTTTCCCCCGCCGCGAGGTTTTCCAGGGCCACCATCATCCGCAAGCGTTGGCGCCAGGCGCCGAAGCCCATGCGGGTCTGGGCAGCAAACAGCCGCTCCAGGGTGCGTGCACTGGCGCCTACCTCGAAGGCGATTTCCTTGAGCGGCCGAGTGTCGTTGGGGTTTTGCTTGATCAGGTTGGCGGCGCGCACCGCGCGTTTATCCGAGGGTTCAGGCAGGTAAAAGGCGTCTTGCTCAAGCAATGCCAGGTGGTCCAGCAGCACGGTGCCCAGGCGGCTTTCGCGGCTGTGCTCGGGGTACTCGCCTGGCAGTTGCGCGCAGGCCAGGATCAGCTCGCGCACCAGCGTCCCGACATTTAACACTGCGCAGCGGGCCCACGGTGGAATGCTGGCCGCGCCCTGACGCACATATACGGTACGCATCGACACCTGACGCGAATGCTTGAAGGTGTGGCTGACACCTGGCGGAATCCAGAGCGCCCGCTGCGGTGGCAGAACCCAGATGCCTTCGGCCGTCAGTACCGTCATCGAACCTTTGATGGCGTACATGATTTGCGCGTGTTCCGGGTGAACGTGAGGTTCACGCAAGCCGGGCAAATACTCCCGGACCAAACCTTGCACGGGGGCCGCGCCAAACTTAATCGATGGGTGTTCAAGCATGGCGCGATCCCGATATTTTCTAGATAAGGAGTGAGTTTGTGCCAAATCAAAAGGGCTGTAAAGCCGCAGTTTGGACTACCGAAAAACCGTCGGATTGGCTAGGGCGCTTGGGTTTGCGGTTGGGTACTGTCGATGCTTTTGGCGTGCGCCCTTCAAGGAAACCTCACCGATGTCCATCGGAAAAAACTTCGCCGGCGTCATCGCCTTCATGAAAGTCGCGGCCAGCGAAAGCTTCAGCGAGGCAGCACGCGACCTGGGCATTTCAGTGCCTTCGGTGAGTCGCAGCATTACCCGCCTGGAAACCCAACTGGCGATCAAGCTGCTGGAACGCACGACCCACAGCGTAGCGGTCACGCAGGAAGGGCGCCGGTTTTTTCAAGAGTGCCTGCCCAGTGTCGAGCATCTGTTGCGCACGACCGAAGCGCTGAAACACGCTACCCAGTCGCCGTCCGGCGTAGTGCGCGTAAGCTCTACCGTGGGTTTTGGGCGCAAGTGCATTGCGCCGCTGTTGCCTGGGTTCTGTAAGTCCCACCCGGACATCACCCTCGAATTTGATCTGAATGATCGCCATGTGGATTTCGCCGAAGGTCGCGTGGATGTCGCGATTCGCAACGGGCGGCTGGAGAACGCCGATGTGATCGCCAGGCAACTGGCGCCGATGAGTTTCGTCACCTGCGCCGCGCCTGAGTACCTGCACTCAGCCGGCTACCCGCAGACCCTGGAAGACCTTGCGGCGCACAAGACTATCGCCTTTCGCCTGGCGCAGTCGGGCAAGCCGCATGTGTGGGAGTTTGAAGTCGACGGGCAGTTCATACGGCTGCCGTTGCCTTACAGCCAGTTGTTCAATGACCCGGAGCTAGTGGCGCTCGCGGCCGTAGCCGGCGGTGGTGTGGCACAGCTGGCCGGCTATCAGGCGCAGCACTGGATCGCGCAACAGCGTTTGATCGTTTTGCTGCCGGGTTATGCGGCGCAGGCGCGGGGCAGGGGGCATTACATCTGCTATCGGCAGCGCGACAAGATACCGCTGCGAGTCAAGCTGTTCGTCGACTACATGGTGCAAGCCTTCCAGGCATGACCATTGGGTAAAAGGCTTTTGCCTGGGTGCCTAATTGTCGCGGGTGGCGATGGCTGGGCACTATCCGGGTGATATTTATCACCGGGAAATCAATATGTTAAGCAAAGCTATCAAACCCTGGCTGGAATGGTTGTGGCTGCTGCCGTTCGCCGCGGCGCTGTATTATCCGTGGGCGCTGGCGTGGAGTAACCAGGCGCATGTGGCAGGCGCCGGCACCCCGGTCGTCCTGGCGCTGATCCTGAGTGCCTATGCGGTGCCGCTGTTGGCGTTTGCCTGTGTGTATGTCACCGGTGTTCAACCGGTCATGAGCGCACGCCTGGTCCTGGCGCGACGCTTGTCGTGCCTGGCGGTGGCTGCGCCTCCTGCGTACACGCTTATGGGCGTCTTGCTGTACCTGATGAAAATCGAGGGCCACGACATCGCGGTATGGAGCGGGCTGTGGCTGGCGCTGGCGGGCTTTTTTGCGATGGTGTCGTCAACGGGCCCGAGCACCAGCCTGGTGACCTTGGACAAGACCTATATCAAGCTGCGTGTCGCCCACGGCATCGCCTCGGTGGCGATCCTGTTGGTGTTTCTCGCGCCGCACCTGTTCAACCACCTCCTGGGTGTACTGGGTACCGATGTGCATAAGTCGGTGATGGACGTGCTGCGACGGGTGTATCGCAATGGCTGGCTGGAGCCGGTGATCATTGTCACGTTTTTCTTTCAGATTCTCAGCGGGCTGGTGTTGATTCGCCCGAAGACCGTCACGCGTGCCGACCTGCTGGACGCGTTACAGACCGCCTCCGGCACCTATCTCTCGCTGTTTATCGCGTCCCATATCAACTCGGTGTTTACCCTGGCGCGTTACTTCGGCACCGACACCGATTACGCCTGGGCCGTGGCCGAGCCCGTAGGGTTATTGGCGGATCCATGGAGCATTCGGCTGCTGCCGCATTACTCGCTGGCGGTGTTCCTGCTGATTGGGCATCTGGGTTGTGGTTTGCGAGGTGTATTGCGTAATCACAATGTCAGCGAGTCACGCAGTTCGCTGTTGACCTGGCTGGTGATCGGCATGGGCGCCATAGTCACGATCATCATTACCAGCGGCATGCTGGGGGTCAGGGTTTAGGCTGTTTACGGCACCGTAAAAAGTATTGGCTTGTGTAATTCAAAGCGCTCAACGTATTATCCAAGATCTCTCTTGGTTATATGATTGGTGGGCATTGCGCCACTACACCGGAATCTGTCCTTCCTGCAATGGGCTTGAGTACGGCGTGAGGCTTAGGCTGCGATGGACTGCGCAGCGCTCGTGAATCCTGAACCGTTGGTGTATCCGGGACACTGCGGCGCTGGAATTGCGGTTGCTGCGCAGCCCATCGCAGCCTCTTTCTTACAGGCGGCGGGGCTGGATGCTGTAGGCGCAGCGCCGGTCCCCGGAAATCAAATGCTCGCGCCGCTCCACCACATTCTCATCGCCCAGGGCTGCCTGGAAGATCTGCAGTTCCGAGCGGCAGAACCCCTGGCATTTACGGGCGGCGACGCAGATCGGGCAGTGGTTCTCCACCAGCAGCCAGCCATCGTCCAGCGGCTCCATCTGCGCCATGTACCCGGCGCGTTCGCGAATCTGTACCAGGATCTCGACTTTCTCCCGCAAGGTCGACGCGGCGGAGCAGGCCTGGGTGTATTCGTGCCTGGCCGTCGCTTCCATGCTGGCGATGACTTTTTCCACGCCTTCGCTGCCAAAAATTCCTTCAATGGACTCGATCAGGTGCAACGTCAGTACGCTGTGGGAATCGGGGAATTTGCTTTGGGCGGTTTCGGTCAATGTCCACTTCAACGAGGGCCGGCCGGCACCCGAGATGGGGGCCGATACACCGACGATCAACTGCGCGACCTGCAACTTCTGGATTTGCTGGCGGGCGGCTTCGGAGGTGATTTCCAGCAGTGCAGCCAGGTCCGTGGTTTTCAGCGGGCCACGGGTCTTGAGCAGGAACAGAATGCGGTCCCCGGTGGATGCCTGGCTGTCGTCGGTGGGTGTGGCGTTCATAGATCGGGAATAACCATGGAAGTGACCGGCTCATTTGACCACAGCACGCATGTTGAGGCACCCCTTGATGCGCCTGAAGGTACGGTTCCAGTTGATTTGTATCGAAAGCATTCTGCTGGCCCATTACGCATTTTTCCCTCGCTACTATCGGCCGCCTGCCCAACCCACGAGGGAAAAGGAATGAGTGAGACCCCCGATAGCCTGAACACACCACCCGAGGGATACAGCGACTGGCTGTCCGATCTCAAGAGTCGAATCCACTGCGCCCAGCAACGCGCCACCCTGGCGGTAAACCGCGAGCTGGTGTTGCTGTATTGGCAAATCGGCCAGGATATTCTGACCCGGCAAGCGCGGCAGGGCTGGGGGACCAAGGTGATTGAGCGGCTGGCGCAGGATTTGCGTTCAGCGTTTCCGGAGATGAAGGGTTTTTCGCCGCGTAACCTGAAGTACATGCGTGCATTTGCGGAGGCGTGGCCGGACTCCGAATTTGTGCAACAGGCTGCTGCACAATTGCCCTGGGGCCATAACCTGGTGTTGCTGGACAGGCTGCCCGGGCCCGAAACCCGTCGCTGGTACGTTGCCCAGGCCATCGAGCACAACTGGTCGCGCAACATCCTGGTGATGCAAATCGAAGGTCGCCTGCTGGAACGCAGCGGCAACGCGGTCAGCAACTTTGACGGACTGCTGCCCGAGGCGCAATCCGACCTGGCTCGCGAATCACTTAAAGATCCTTACCGTTTCGACTTCCTGGGCCTGTCCCTTGACGCGCAGGAGCGTGAAATCGAAAACGCCCTGGTCAAACATGTCACCGATTTTCTGCTGGAGCTGGGCGCCGGTTTTGCCTTCGTGGGACGGCAAGTATTGCTGGACGTAGGGGGCGAGGAGTTTTTCGTCGACCTGCTGTTTTATCACCTCAAGCTGAGGTGCTACGTGGTCATCGAACTCAAGGCCGGCAAATTCAAACCCGACCATCTGGGGCAGCTGGGCTTTTACCTCGCGGCGGTAGATGCCCAGCTCAAGCACCCACAGGACAGCCCCACCATCGGCCTGCTGCTGTGCAAGAGCAAGAACGAAGTAGTGGCCGAATACGCCCTGCGTGACAGTTCGCGCCCCATTGGTGTTGCCGAGTATCAACTGGTGGAATCACTGCCTGCAGAGCTGCAAACCAGCCTGCCCAGCATCGAACAGATTGAACGTGAACTGGCAAGTGATCGCCCCTCCATGGCCAGTGCTTCGTAGTACTGTGCCGACAGGCTGGACATTGGCAATCGCGTCGGCACAATGAGCGCCTTGAAAGGAACTCACCCAAGGAAAGCCATGGCCCGCCGTATTCATTCTGCCTACCCAATGTGGTTGCTCGCTGGCGCGCTGATAGGCGCAGCGATGCCTGCCAGTGGCGCGTCCTTCGATTGTAAAAAGGCCTCCACCACGGTGGAAAAGGCCATTTGCGCCAGCCCTGAATTAAGCGAACTCGACACTACGCTGAGCGTTTACTACAGCCAGGCAATGGCCAAACTGGCACCCGACCAGCGCGACGAATTGCGCCGTGGCCAGCGCACGTGGTTGCAGACTCGCAACGCGTGTGCCGGTACCCCGGAACAATTGCCCGGCTGCCTGCAATCCCAACTGAGCCAGAGAGTGGTCGAGGTGGGAACCATCACCCACAAAGACACCGCAGCCCTTGACGCAATCATTGCCAGTATTCCGTACCATCCGGCCCAGGCAGCTGAAGGGCTTCGGCGCTACCCGATGAACGATCTGGCCGCCGCCTGGTTGGTCTACCTGCAGCGTTTTGAACCTGATAGTGGCGTTACGGAGAATGAGGCCGAGGAGAATCGCAAGCAGGTTCTCATAGCACTCAAGGAAGACAGTTTTCCCTGGTCGATCTGGCAGGACCTGCAGAATGATCCTGCTGTCAGCCGTGACCGGGTGATGTTGACCTTGCTGCGCATGATGATCGAGCGCCAACAGTATGAGATGTACGCCGACCAACGCCCGTATGTGCACTGCTTTGTCTTCAGCCGGCAGGGCGAGGTCGCGTATGAGTCGTTCGGATCGTTGTACGGCTCCACCCGCGACAGTTTTGCGCCGATCTGTGCCCCTCAGGGTGATCTGTTTGCACAGCCGGCCTGGAAGCGGCTGGACGATTCGTTTACCGAGCCTTTGTCCACTGCATCGCAGAACGAAGGCACCATCCGCTTTGCCAGCTACGCCGACTGGAACACGCTTTCCCTCAAGGCCACCGCGTCGCCTCGGCTGTTTCTCCAGCCAGGCACCGCAGCGCAGTCCCAGGACCCGGAATCAGCCCTGCGCAACTGGGGCGCGGATAAACAGTGGCCTGCCAGGCAACGCCAGCAAGCGCTGGCCGCCATTGAGCCCGCACGGCAAGCGACGAGTGACTGGCTGCAACGCGAGCGCGGCTTCTCTGCTGCTGATGCCAGGCAAGCAGCCCGGGAAATCGTTCGGCAGTGGATGAACCTGCGCCTGGACTTTATCGGCGGCCCCAGCGAGAACTAATCGGTCAACTGCCCGATTCTGGCACGGCCTTTTTGCCGGTCTTGGTACCGGGATGCTGGGTCGAGGTGCCTTTATGGCGCGTGCTCTTCACGGTTTTAGACGGCGCAGGTGCTTTCGTTTCAGCGTCCTTGTTGCCACTGCTGTCAGCCCCGGACGGGCTGCTGGGATAGGTGCCGGGCGGCAGTGCTGAGCCAGGAGCGCTGTTGCCGCTCAGGGCGGGCGCCTCGGGGGCAGTGTTGTCGCCGAAGGCCGCGTAGGCGGGTGCATACAGTACGAGCGCCAGGCTGGCGACAAGTACGATCCTTTGGGAAATGCTGGTCTTCATGACTCAATCCCTCGTGGCGATGGGGACCGAAGCCCGGAGCACATCCAGGCTTCGGCGACGCCTCAATCAAGACTTCTTGGAGCCTGGGGCGTGGCTATGAGCCCCGCCTTTCTTGCCGGCTTCAGACGCCTTTGCGCGGTCATTGGCGAAGTTGCCGCCTGAACCCTGGCCGCCGCTTTTACGGTTTGGGTCTTTCTGGTCTTTGTGACCAGCACCTGGGGTAGTTTTTCCACTATTAGCCATTTTGAAAACCCTCAATGATGAGCGAATCAATGGTGTTGCCTAATTGGGAATCCTCCAGCCAATTCAAAGTTTGAAATAGTTTCCAGGCATGCGACGAATGGACATCAAGCCGCCATTGGCTTCGCGCCGGGTGCTTTCTTGTGCGCGGCTTTCATCGCTTCCATCTCCGCGCCCAGCTCTTCCAGCAAGGCCTTGCCCAGCAGCTTCCTGGCCTGCGGGAACATCTCGCTTTCTTCTTCCTCGATGTGGTGTTCCAACAGTTCCTTGACGACTTTCACCCGGCCGGAAAACTCGGTGGTGGAGGGCGAAGTCTGCTTCAGGTCCGGAAGGACGAGGGAGTCGACAGTGCGATGTTCTTCCTTGGCCTCGTGGTACATGATTTCCTGATCCTTGCCGCCGGCCTTGCGAAAAGCCGGGTAGAGGATTTCTTCCTCAAGGCGGGTGTGGAGGCTGATTTCCATTTCCAGCTTGGCCAGGAGCTCAGTGCGCTTCTTTACGCCGCGCTCGGTTGATTCACTGAGTTGATTCAGGATGGCTTTGACGCGTTCGTGGTCGGCCTTGAGAAGATCAATGGCATTCATGGGTGACACCTCACGGGTAGCGAAAGGGCGGGTCGAATTGCCCGCCTGTGCAGACCTCTACAGCATGAGTTGTACCAAGTTGAACAAAATATTTATCTGCTTATAAAACAATAGGTTATGTGTGATAAAAAGCGGCTCTGGTCGTGCAGGTTGCACGGTCGAGTGGTGGCTTGCATGCATTAAACAATGCCTAGCCGCCGCTGACTTTCCAGTGCTTGATGTCGTCGGCAAACACGATCTGCTCGACCTCATGGGCAATCCCGTAGGCCAGTGACTCGTGGGCGGCGATGACTTTTTCCTCGGCCGAGAGGCACTTGAAAATATCCAGGTGGGTTTCGGCGCTGGCGGTTTCCAGTTCGTAGATTTTCACGTAGCGCGCCAGGTCGTTGTCCAGGCTCGACAGGTATTCCCGCAGGCGCTGGTGGTCTACCGAGTTCTGGTTGAAGTACCAGTTCATCGGATGGATCAGGAAGCGCGAGTGTGGCGTGGTGATCCGGCGGTTTGCCGCCAGGAACATGATGATGCCCATGGACTCGATATTGCCCGCATTGATCGCACACAACGGCACCGGCAGGGACTTGAGGAAGGTGTAGAGGGTAAAACCGAAATTGGTGCTGCCGCCGGTGGTCGACAGGTTCAACAGCAACGAACTGGCGCCTTGATCGATCGCGTCCAGGCAGCAATCACGAAAGCGCTCGGTAGTGCCCTGATCGATCTGGCAGTGAAAGTGGATGATGTGCTCGGTCATCCCGGGCCTCCAAGGGGTAAAAGGTAGTGTCCGTTTGAGTCTAGAAGGTTACGGCCCGTGTGCCGCAACCGTTGGGCGAGAGCCATCCGTTGCAATTTTAATGAACCCTCGGGCGCGTTGCTTGACCTAACGCATACGACCTCAGGAGGATGAATCATGCAAATCGAATATGTCTGGATTGGCTTGGCGGTGATTCTGGTGCTGCTGGAACTGTGGGCGATCAACAGCGTTCTGCGCAGTGGCAGTGGCTGGGAGACCAAGGGTTTATGGCTGGTGGTACTGATCTTCATGCCGCTGTTGGGGCTGATCCTCTGGGCGCTGTTTGGACCCAAGGGTGTGAACCGGGCGACACATGCCACTGAGCATGGCAAAGGCTAAGACAGAATCGAAAAAAAACAGGCGCCCGAGGGCGCCTGTTTGCATTGGCGGGCGTCAGGCCGCCAGTGTCTTGGCAATGGCCTCATTGAACGCCGGCAAATCGTCGGGCGTGCGCGAGGTTATCAGGGTCCAGCCATTGGCCGGGCATTCCTTCACCTGCGTATCCACCCAGTTTGCTGCGCCGGCATTGACCAGATCAATGCGCACGCTTTTGTAGGAGGTGAGGGTCTTGCCGCCGATCACGCCGGCATCAATCAGGGCCCAAGGGCCATGGCAGATGGCGGCGACAGTTTTCCCGGCCTTGACGAAATCATTGATCAGCCGCAAGGCATCCGCGTCCTGACGCAAGGTGTCGGCATTGACGGTGCCCCCGGGGATGACCAGTGCATCGAAGTCACTGCCGTGCAGGTCCGAGAGCTTGGCGTCGGACTCTACCGTCCTGTCTTTCTCGGTGTCCTGGAGAAAGGTCTGGGTGCTGCCACCTTTGCTGGAACCGTGGGTCACCGTGGCGCCGAAACCACGCAGGGCTTCCAGCGGCTTGAGCAACTCGTCGCGCTCGATACCGGTGTTGGAGGTGATGATCAGAATCTTCTTGCCGTGCAGTTGCGAACTCATGGTCGAGTGTCTCCTGAGTGGGTCAATGATTAATTGGCGTGCTGGGACTGCAACTCCTTGGCCATCTTCAGATGGGTTTCGAGAGTCGGCAGGGTCTTCTCGGCAAAAGCCTTCAGTTCGGCGTTATCCGAGGAGGCGGCTTCTTTTTTGAACAGGGCCACGGTGTCTTCGTGGGCCTTTACCTGGTTGTCGGCGTAAGCCTTGTCAAAGGACTCTTCACGGATTTCCAGGATCATTTTCTTGGCCTTGTCGGTGAGGCTGGCATCGTCGGGCACCTTGATGTCGAGCTTCGTCGCCAGGGCCGTCAGCTCCTGGTTGGCCTTGGTGTGGTCGGTGATCATGTGCTGGGCAAACGCCTTGATATCAGCGGCACCGCTCTTTTCCAGCGCCAGTTTGCCGGCTTCTACTTCGGTGATGCCGCCCTGGGCTGCGGCGTCAACGAAGTCATTGGAAGTGGCGGCCATGGCCACACCCATCGAGCCCGCGGCCAGCGCGAAGGTCAGTCCCATTTGTTTCATCAGCAAGTGCTTCATGATGCTTCTCCTGAAGAGTGGCGCGATGCCGTTACCTGACTGTTGAGGGGGGCCCAGCGCAAAAGGTTTAAATTAATTTGCTCTATTTTTCGGTGCATGCACCCGAGGCAATTTCCTTGAACTATCGAAAAACCTTGGGCTCTGCTGCATAACGGCTCCGCGCTGGAGCCTGGCCTTTGAACCGCAGGAGAATCCCCATGGGCACTGAAAAAACCGCCGACAAAACCCCTGATGCGATCAGCTCTGAACAGGCGCAGAAAGGTCGCCAGGCTGCCGACCAGGACAGCTCTTTACAGCGTCCCAATCCCAAGACAGAAACCATCGATAAGGTGATCACGCCGACGTCCATCAAGGACACACAACGGCAAACCGAGCAGATCAACGAGCAAGCCGCCAAGGCCGAGCGCAAGCTGGGTCGGTGAAGAACGGAGGCATTCATGGGGCGATCCATCAGCGCCGGGGAACTGGGTATTGAGCTCAAGCCCGGTGATGACAACGCACTGTTCAAGTGGTTTGTCGCCAGCTTCCTGATGGGCAAGCGCATTCAGGCGCAGATCGCGGCGCAGGCCTATCAGGTGATTGTGGTGAAGCATGGCCGGGACACCCCGCGCAAACTGCAACACTGCACCTCTCGCGAACTGGTGGCCATGCTCGGTGAGGCGCATTACGTGCGTTACGACGAAAGCACCGCGCAACGCCTGCTCGACCTCAGCAGCAAGTTGAATGCGGAGTACGCGGGCAGGATCAGCCATATCCACGATGCCAGTGCCGACCGTGGGGAGTTTGAAAAACGCTTGAATGCGTTCGAGGGCGTCGGGCCGAAGACGGTGGAGATTTTCATGAGGGATGCGGCGTCGGTGTTGTTCTGATGCCGATTTTTCTCGGTTGTGCAGGTTGGAGCTTGCCTCGTGAGCAATGGCCAAGATTTCCCCGGCAGGGCACTCATCTGCAACGTTATGCCGCGTGCTTGAATGCGGTTGAAATCAACAGCTCCTTCTACCGCCCCCATCGCCCGCAGACCTACGCACGATGGGCGCAGTCAGTGCCGTCGGGCTTTGGTTTTTCGGTCAAGGTGCCACGGCACATCACCCATGAATTACGTCTGCGTGACTGCGATACGGCATTGGATGAGTTCCTTGCACAGTGCCTGCAATTGGGCGACCGCCTGGGCTGCCTGCTGGTGCAATTGCCGCCTTCTTTAAGCTACGACCCGATCATTGCCGGCGGCTTTTTCACAGCCTTGCGTCAACGCTTCCCTGGTCCTGTGGTGCTTGAACCGCGGCACGCCAGTTGGGCGCAGGCCGACGGGCTATTGCGGGATTACCAGATAGGACGGGTCGCCGCCGACCCGCCGGTGATCGCTGATGGGGATGCACCGAAAGGCTGGCAAGGTGTGCGTTATTGGCGCCTGCATGGTTCGCCGCGTATCTATCACAGCGCTTACGAAACCGAGCGTTTGTGCGCGCTGGCCGAGGTATTGAGAGCCTCCCTGGAGGAGGGCATTCCGACCTGGTGTATTTTCGATAATACGGCCAGCGGTCATGCGCTGGTCGATGCGCTTGCCCTTCAAGCGATGCTTGCCCCTCAGGCATCCACTTGCATCACCTCCAGCCCCAGGCATTCATAAGCCTCGACGCTGCCCGGCGGCACGTGCCACTCGGTAATCAGGGTATGAATGCGGCTGCACGGTGCCACTACGAATGGCTCCACGGCGCCCAGCTTGTCGGCCAGGGTGACGGCCACCACGTGGGAGGCGCTGTCGAGCATAGCCCGTTTCACCGCCACTTCCTCGAAGTGCAACGAGCTGATACCGACCTGTGGATGCAGTGCGCACACACCCGTGAACAGCAGGTCGGCCTTGATGCCCTGGATCAGCCGCAATGCTTCATGCCCGCTGGCGGCCATGGTCACCGGGTTGAGTTGGCCACCGGCAAGGATCACCGTCACATTGGGATGTTCGGACAACGCGATGGCAATCATCGGTGAGTGCGTGACGGCGGTCAGCTTGATGGAATGCGGTAGTGACTGGGCGATTTGCAGCGTGGTGGTACCGGAGTCGAACAGCACGATCTGGCCGTCCTCCACGCGATCGGCGGCGAGTTGCGCCAGGTGGCGTTTGGTCGCGGTGGTTTCGCCAAACCGGGTGAAGAAATCCTTGCCGGTGTCCTTGGGCCGTGGCAGCGCACCTCCATGCACGCGTTGCAGCAGACCGGCGGAGGCGAGTTCGCCAAGGTCGCGGCGAATGGTGTCCTGGGAAACGGCGAAATGTTCGACCAGTTCCGAGGCGGTGACCTTGCCGTCGCGCTCCAGCAGCAACAGGATTTTTTGTTTGCGCAGGGAGGGCAGGTCGATGGCAGCATGGGTGTTATGCATGTTTTTGCTCGTTGATGCGTGTTTATGCGAGATTAATCAGCATTAGGCGCAAACGCAATGGGTTGGGGTGTCGGTGATGCCCTGCCGAGTGAGCTGAGCACCATGGAAAAACCACACCCGGTCCGGTACCAAACCCCATGGTTTCGATTCGCGAGGTGATGCAGGAGATTTTGCTGCCGCCAAGCTTTCCAACAGGGCATTACTGAGCAAAAAAATCGTAAAAAAATAAAAAGAGTTGTCCACGAAAACCGTGGGTATCTCTGTGGATAACTTCGCTTGAGCCCGGCGGGTATGGCGATTTAACCTGCGGTTAATATTTGATCAGTCACTGTTTATGGCCAGCATGGGCAGGCTTTGCGCCTTGACAGGCACCGGCGAAACCGGTGCCGAAATGCAGATTTACGAGTCGTTTGGGCGCCCGGTGGAGGGCCCGGCAACCTGAGTGGCGCGCTTCGATTGCATCAGGCTGTCCAACGCCTGGCGATAACTGCTGCCGGCCAGTCGCATGCTGTCGTTATGAGTGGCACCGGGTACCAGCAACAGGTGTTTCGGCTGTTGTGCGGCGTCAAACAGTTGCTGGCTGAAGCGCGGTGGCACGAAGGCATCGGCGAGCCCGTGAACCACCAGCAGCGGCATGTGGATATCAGCGATCTTGTCAATGGAATCGAACTTCTGCGACAGCAGCCAGCGCACCGGCAATGACGTATTGGCTACCGCCGTGGCCACATCTGCCAGGGAGGTGAAGGTGGACTCGATGACCAGTCCGCGCACTGGCGGCGGCACCTGATTGTTCGCTGCCTGCTTGCCCAGTTCCACCGCGAGGTCGATGGCCACCGCGCCACCCAGGGAGTGCCCGTAGATGAGGCGCTTGGCAGGATCGGGTTGCAGCACCTGGAAGCGTTCCCAGGCAATGCGCGCGTCTTCGTACACGCTGGTTTCCGACGGCAGGTCGCCTCGACTCTGGCCGAAGCCGCGGTAGTCGATGGCCAGTACGGAAAAGCCCAGGGCCCGCAGCTGTTCGATGCGAAACAGTTGGCCAGTGAGGTTCCAGCGCACGCCGTGCAGGTAGAGAATTGCTGGCGCGTCCTTCTGTGCCGCTGGCCACCACCAGCCATGAATATTCTGCCCTGCCTTGAAACTCGCGGGTTTCAGGTCGAATTCCTGCACATCACGCGGCAACCCGCTGTACCAGCTGGCAGTGCCCGGCTCCACGCGAAACAGCAACTCGCGTTCCTTGTGTTGCAGCACGGCGCAACCCACGGGCAGGCCGATGATCAGGGCGGCCATGCACAGCAGGGGAAACCAGCGCAGGCCGAGACGGGACAGAAAACGTGAAGACATGAAGGTTCCAGGACACAGGCGAAGCACGGGTTTTAACAGATGCCCTGGCCGCGCAGGAAATATTCAGACGGTCGTCACCGGACATTGCTTGCAAAGTATTACATCGCCTCGTCCAGCAGAGAAAAGAAGTGCCCGGCCAAGGGGGAAGAATTGCTGGTGTTCCAGTTGAGGTAGAGCCCGATGCTGGAGGGCGCGGCGGTGAGGGGCACAAACGCCACCTTGTCACGGGGCATCGAACGGGCAATGGACTGCGGCACCAGCGCCACACCAAACCCGCACGCCACCAGGCCAATCAGGGTGGGTAATTGATCGGCTTCCTGGACCACCCTTGGAGAGAAGCCCGCGGCCTCGCATAAAGCGATCAACTGGTGGTGATAGCCACTGCCCAATGCCTGGGGCGTGAACACAAAATCGGCGCCGGCAAAGTCCTTCAGCTCGATAGCGGCGTCATCCGCATTCGGATGGTCTGCGGGCAGCGCCAGCAGGATCGGTTCATCCAGCAGCAGCCGGGATTCGATGTTATCTGCCTGGCCTGGCAGGTAGCGCAAAAAAGCGATATCGGTATCACCACTCAACAAGGCCTTGGCCTGGTTGGCAGAGGGCATTTCCTTGATCACCAACTGAACCCTGGGGAACGCCAGGCGAAACTGCCTGAGGGTATCCAGCAACCACGGATAGCCGGTGATCGACACCGAGGTGATGGTGAGCGTGCCGGCGGTTCCCTGGGACACCTGCCGGGCTTGCTCAATGCCTTGCTGCAATTGCCCGAGGACGGTGTAGGCCGTCTGAAGAAACGCCGCCCCGGCTGGCAGCAGCTTCACGCCACGACGGTCACGCTGCAGCAGGGCAAACCCCAACTTTGCCTCCAGGCGATTGATCGCCTGGCTCAACGCTGGCTGCGCCATATGCAGGCGCTCCGCGGCCTGGTGAAAGTGCAGCGCTTCGGCAACGGCAACGAACTGGCGCAACAGGCGGGTTTCGATCATCTGGGCTGTTCCTTCAGGTAGATGGCGGTGTGGGGCTTGATACGGCGCAGGTATCAATATCGCTGTTTTTCAGTATTAAACAGGACGGCCACGGGTTGTTAGGGTGGAGTGCCTATCAGGAGAACGCGACGATGGACTTTACAGGTAAAACCGCAATCGTGACCGGTGCCGCCCGTGGCTTGGGGTTCAGCTATGCGCGCGAGTTGGCGCGACTCGGCGCGCAGGTGGTAATCAGTGATGTCGGTGCCGACACCCTCGGCGATGGGGCTGATCCCCAGGTGGTACAGGCGGCCGCGCTGGCGCTGCAGGGTGAAGGCCTGCGGGTGGTTGGCCACGCGGGTGACCTGTCCGGCGAAGCGGGGTGTCGAGCGCTGATCGAGTGCGCCATCACGCATTTCGGGCAGCTCGATATCCTGATCCACAATGCTGGCTGGGTCGGCTATCAGCCCATCGAGGCCGCAGACGAGGCTTTCATCCGGCGGGCCATGGACGTCAATGTCTATGCACCGATCTGGCTGTGCAAACACGCGTGGCAGCACCTCACGCGATCTGCCGCACCCCGCATTGTGCTGACCACCTCCGACCGTGCGATGTATACGCGCTACGTCCAGCCGGGCCTGGCGGCCTACAGCGCGGGGAAGATGGCGCAACTGGGGATCATGAATGCCTTGAGCGGGGAAGGGGCGGAGGCCGGGATCCTGGTCAATGCCATCTCACCCGTGGCCAAGACCCGCATGTGGGGCGTGACCGGCGAGCCGAACAACCTCAAGCCGGAATGGGTCACGCCTGGGGTGATCTTCCTGGCTTCGGCAGCGTGCCAGGACAGCGGCTATATCCTGCGTGCCAGCAACGGTCAGTTCACCGCCACGCGGTTCGCTGAAAATCCGGGGGTCGAGTATCCGGTTGACCTGGCGCGGGTCAACGCCTCGGACGCTGCGCAAGTCGCCGCGTCATGGCAAGCCATCAAGGACTGTTGACGGTCACGCCAGGTAAAGCGTCAGGCCCTGAGCTTCGTAGGGTTGCAGCAGGGCACGCGGCGTACTGGCCAATGCGACGATCGCGCTGACGTGTGTCAGCTCCACCACTTGGTAGGGCGACGCGGTGTTAAGCTTTTCCGAGGTGGCCAGCACGATGGTTTCTGCGGCCGCGTGACACAACGCGCGCTTGACCACTGCCTCTTCATAATCGCCGGTAGACAGGCCGGCATTCGGGTGCACGCTGCACACCCCCATGAAATACAGGTCGGCATTGACCCGGCCGATGGCCTCCAGCGTGGCCGCCCCCACCCCCACCAGTGAGTGGCGAAACAGCCGCCCGCCGAGCATGATCACTTCAATCTGCGGATGATCCACCAGGGCCATCGCAATCGACGGGCTGTGGGTGACCACGGTGGCATTCAGTTCCGCCGGCAAGTGATGGGCCAGTTGCAGGCACGTGGTACCGCCATCGATAAACACCACCTGGCCGGGCTGCACAAGTTGCGCAGCCGTCCGGCCAATGGCGATTTTTTCCTCCGGTACCAAGTGTTCCCGAACCGAAAAATCAGCCATCGCGGGGGGTGCCGGCAAGGCGCCGCCGTGCACCCGCAGCAGCAAACCTTCCTTGGCCATTTCCCGCAGGTCACGCCGAATCGTGTCCTCGGAAACCTCCAGTGCCTGGCTCAACTCCTTGGCAATCAGCCGGCCGTCGCGGCGCAGCGTATCCAGCAGGTGTTGTTTACGTTGTTGGGTCAGCATCGGAAGCTTCCTGCACGTTTTTTCTTGACTGTGCACGATTTTGCACGACATGCTGAATAACACAAGACAAAAAGGTCCTGCCATGGAAAACAGTCCCGTCCGCATCCACGCCGAAGAACTGCTCTCGGATAATTGGTATGTGCTGAAAAAGTACACCTTTGACCTGCGCCGCCGCGACGGCAGTTGGCAGTCCCAGACCCGCGAGATCTATGACCGGGGCAATGGCGCGACGATCCTGCTGTACAACCGCGAGCGGCGCACGGTGTTGCTGATTCGCCAGTTCCGCATGCCTACCTACGTTAACGGCTACCACGGTTACCTGATCGAGTCTGCCGCCGGCCTGCTGGACAACGCCAGCCCCGAGGAACGCATTCGCCTGGAGGCGGAAGAAGAGACGGGCTACCGTGTGGGCCATGTAGAAAAGATCTATTCGGCCTTCATGAGCCCGGGCTCGGTGACCGAGCGCATTCACTTTTTCATCGGCGAATATCAGCCTGGCGACCGAGTCAGTGATGGCGGTGGGCTGGAGGATGAAGGTGAGGATATCGAAGTGCTGGAGTTGGGATTCGAGGAGGCCCTGGGTATGGTGGACAGTGCCGAGATCGTCGACGGCAAGACCATCATGTTGTTGCAGTACCTTGAATTGCGGATGTTGAAAGAGGGCTGGTGATGTCGCGTCGGTTATCGCTTGCGCTGGCGGTGTTGCTGGCGGGATGCAGTGGTGTGAGTGCTGCGCAAACGCCCGTCGGTGATGGTGGTGTTCCCGCGTTCTATACCTGGGCGGACAAGGTGCCCGCGTCACCCGGGCGGATGCTGCGCAGCGAGCCGTTGACCGAACAGCAAAGCCTGGCCGAGGCGGGGCAGAATATTCGCATCCTGTACACGTCCACCGACGGTCTCGATACCCATAAACGGATTGTCGTTTCCGGTGCGCTGTTCCTGCCCAAGGGCACACCGCCGCCGGGTGGCTGGCCGCTGATGGCGTGGGCCCACGGCACGGTGGGGAGTGCCGATATCTGCGCGCCGTCGTTCGCCGGTCGCAGCCCTCGGGATACGCGCTATCTCAATTATTGGCTGGCTCAGGGCTACGCGATTGTCGCTACCGATTACCAGGGGCTTGGGACGCCTGGCCTGCATCCGTATGGGCTGACCAGTCCGCTGGCCTATGGGGTGCTCGACAGCATTCGCGCGGTAGGGGCGGGTGGTTTCGAACTCTCCAAACGTGTGGTGGTGTTTGGGCAGTCACAGGGTGGCCGTGCTGCGTTTGCCACGGCGGTCTATGCGAAAGACTATGCGCCCGAGTTGGATATCGTGGGGGTGGTGGCGACCGGTACGCCTTACGCGGCCACCCATAAAACGGGAGGCAGTGCCGAGTTGGAAAAGGCCCGCAGTTCGGTGGTGCCGACCTTTGCCTATAACTTGCTGCGGCTGAGTACTGTCACGTTGTTTGATCCTGGGTTTGTGGCTGCGGATTACTTGAGCGAGCGTGCAGTGCCTGCGTTTGAGAGCAGCCGGCGGGATTGTTTGCATGCCATTGAGCAGCGGGTGATGGCTGATGGGCTCAGCTTCAATGACAGTTTCAAGCGGTCGCCGAAAGAGGCGCTCGACAAGGTTTATCGTGAGTCGGCGTATCCGACGTTGAAGACGGATATTCCGGTTTTTGTCGGTACGGGGGGGCGGGATCAGGATGTGTTTGTGCCTGGGCAAAAGGCGCTGGTCAGGGATGCGTGCAAGGTCGGGGACCGGATTGAATGGCATTTTTATCCTGAGCTGGATCACTCCGCTACGGTCAATGGTTCGCTCGTGGACTCGACGCCGTTTGTGCGTAAGGCGTTTGCGGGGGAGGTGATTGGTGGGAATTGTGGGGGGTAGCTTTTTGGGGAGGTATATCCGTTATTCAGGTAACGGCGGCTTATGGTTTCGCTCTTACAGCGAGTCACTTTGGAAAAGCCGGAATGCCGGCCCAGCCCGAAGTAAGTAAAGGGAGCTGCCTCCGCCGCTTTATGTGGGAGCGGGCTTGCTCGCGAAAAACCTGAGAGCGCCACGTTGAATCAGGATACCCACGTCATCGTTAACGACCTTCGCGAGCAAGCTCGCTCCCACATTTGGACCGTGTCCGCCTTTGATTTTGCGGTTGCTTCACCCCACTCAAGCCGGCTGGTAGGCCGCTGTGAGAGCGCAACCCAATAGCGGCCATAACCGCAGCAACGGATATGCCCCCAACCCCATCACCCCAATTTCACATTCATGATAATCCGCGCGGTAAACACCAATTTCCCCTCCGCATCCAGCATCTCCACCGGCACCACTTTGTCACCCGCCGTTTGCCAGTCGATACCTTCGCCATTGGCCGTCGCCGTCACGCTGCTCTTGGCCTTGGCCAGATACTCCACCGTCATCCCCTTGGGAATCCACCGCGCACCCGCCGGCACGGAAACGTCCGTCATGGTTCCCGCCGCCAACTCCGCAGCGTTGCACATGGCAATGGCGTGCACCGTGCCCAGGTGGTTGGTGATGGCCTTGCTGAACGGCACTTCCACCGAGGCAAACCCCGGACGCAACTGGGTCATCAACGGATTGATGGTGCTGAAGTAGGGCGCCATCTGGCACGCCAGTTTGCTGAACGCTTCGGGGCCAACGCTGTTGAACATGCTCAGGGCCTGACTCATGGTGCTGCCTCGCTGATTAAATGAATTTTACGGAATCTTGTTCCGTTACAGAATAATATTCTGTAACGGAACAGTATTCTGCCCATGGGAAATCTGTCAAGCTGCCTGGGCTTGTTCTTCTTCACTGACTGAGTTCCTGTTCAGCATGCAAACCCCGGATCTGCTTCAGCGTTGCTTCCCTGGCCGAAGGGCCGAATTGAAGCGCGATATCTTCAAGGCAGCCCTGGACCTGTTCAACGAGCAGGGCCTTGAAGCCACCACCATCGAGATGATCCGCGCGCGCTGCGATACCAGCGTCGGCGCCAT
Organism: Pseudomonas sp. I8001; assembly: GCF_013385345.1. Taxonomy (NCBI): domain Bacteria; kingdom Pseudomonadati; phylum Pseudomonadota; class Gammaproteobacteria; order Pseudomonadales; family Pseudomonadaceae; genus Pseudomonas; species Pseudomonas sp. I8001. The sequence continues at coordinate 292,943 of NZ_JACAQC010000024.1, read as the reverse complement.
TTATCATCACTTCGGCAACAAGGAAGGCCTAGTCGCCGCGCTGTTTTTTACCGCGCTGGAGGATCAGGCCGAATTGCGTGGGCGCTACCTTGAATCGGCCAAAACGGCGAAGGAGGGGGTGTACGCACTGGTCCACAGCTATGTCGATTGGGTGGACAGCGAACCGCAGTGGGCGCGCTTTCAGTACCACGCGCATTTCGCGGTGACCAAGGGCCCGTTCGCCGCTGAACTGGAAAGCCGCAACCAGGCGCGCAACGCGTTGCTGAAGGAATGGATGGTGCTGCCTGGACGGGTTGATCAGCTCAGCCAGGTGCCCGCCGAACTCTTGCCATCACTGATCATCGGCCAGGCCGACAGCTACTGCCGTGCCTGGCTGGCCGGGCGCTCGGCCAGCAGCCCTCGGGTGTACCGGGAAACCCTGGCCGAGGCAGCGTGGCGCTCGGTAGGCGGCGCTTAGGGCGTCGCGTGCATCACGCACAGGGTGCGGGCGTTATCGCCACCCGATAGCGCTCGTCAAAATCATCCGCCAACTGTGCCAGCGTCACCTCTCCCAAACGCTGCAGCAGCAACGCCTGGGCATCGTCAAACGCCTGGTTCAGCGCCGCATTGACGGCCTGTTCCACCAGGCATTGCGGATGATCGGTGGACAGGCCGACGGCAAAGATCGACGACGTGCCAAGGGCATTGTGGATGTCCAGCAGGGTGATTTCACTCAGCGGCTTGCCCAGCATCCAGCCGCCCTGATGGCCTTTTTCCGAACGCACATAACCTTTCTCCTTGAGCAGGCCCAGGGTGCGGCGTACCACCACCGCGTTGGTACCAAGCATCTGCGCGATGGTCTCCGAGGTGGCGCGTTCCTCGTGGCGGCCCATGTGGATCAGCACATGGAGCATGCGCGAAAGCCGGGTGTCGTTTCTCATCTGCAAGCCTCTGGATTTCCTGCCCGAAAGTATCGTTCGTAACGATTGGAGTTGCGAGACGCTTGACGAGGTATTTTTATGTAACTTATGGTGTGTCGTGAGTGCCCGGCAACCGATGCAAGGGCCACCAGAGAGGTCATCTTCATGGTTTACGACGTGATTATCGTGGGCGGCAGCTACGCCGGAATGTCTGCCGGGCTGCAACTGGCGCGGGCTCGGCGCAAGGTGCTGGTGATTGACGCCGGGCAGCGGCGCAACCGGTTTGCGGCCACGTCCCACGGTTTCCTCAGCCAGGATGGCCTGCCGCCGGAGCTGATCGCTGCCGAAGGGCGAGGGCAGTTGATGGAATATCCGACGGTGACCTGGGTGCAGGACACCGCCGTTGAAGCGATTCGAAACCAGGATGGCTTCGTGGTGCAAACCCGTTGCAACGGTGAGTTCAACGCTAAACGCTTGATCCTCGCTACCGGCGTGGTGGATGAGTTACCCGAGGTCGAGGGGTTGAAGGAGCGCTGGGGCAAGCATGTGTTCCATTGCCCGTATTGCCACGGCTATGAACTGGATCAAGGCCGCATCGGCGTGCTGGCGACGTCGCCACTGGCCATGCATCACGCGATGCTGCTGCCGGACTGGGGCACCACCACGCTCTTTACCAACGGCGCATTTGTGCCGGATGCCGAGCAGCAGGCGCAACTGGATCGGCGCGGGGTCAGCGTCGAAAGCTCGGCGGTGCGGCGGATTGTCGGTGAGCGGGCGGATGTGGAATTGGCAGACGGGCGGATGATCGCGCTGGACGGTATTTTCACCCTGTCCCGTACGCGCATGGCCAGCCCATTGGCCGAGCAGTTGGGCTGTGAGTTTGTCGAAGGGCCGACCGGGCCCTACCTGCTGACCAACGAGACGCGCCAGACCACCGTGCCCGGTGTGTTTGCCTGCGGCGATGCCAACCTGGCCGGCGGCTCGGTGGCGCTGGCGGTCGGCGAGGGTGTGCGCGCCGGGGTGGGCGCGCACTTTTCGATGATCTTCAACTGAGGTCAGCGCACCAGGCACGGCCGCTTGTTATCGAACGTCCAGCCCGGAATCATGAACTGCATCGCCACGCTGTCATTGCGCGCACCCAGGCCCATGCCTTTGTACAGTTCATGGGCGTGGGCCACGGCGTCCATGTCGATGTCCACGCCCAGGCCCGGTTTGGCCGGCACCTTGATGTGGCCGTCGACAATCTTCAGCGGAGCCTTGGTCAACCGCTGGCCGTCCTGCCAGATCCAGTGGGTGTCGATGGCCGTGATTTCCCCCGGCGCGGCGGCGGCCACCTGGGTGAACATCGCCAGTGAAATGTCGAAGTGATTATTGGAGTGCGAGCCCCAGGTCAGGCCCCATTCGTGGCACATCTGCGCCACGCGCACCGAGCCCTGCATGGTCCAGAAGTGCGGATCGGCCAGGGGAATATCCACGGACTGCAACTGGATCGCATGCCCCATTTCCCGCCAGTCGGTGGCGATCATGTTGGTGGCGGTGGGCAGCCCGGTGGCACGGCGGAATTCGGCCATGACTTCGCGCCCGGAGTAACCGTTTTCCGCGCCGCAAGGGTCTTCGGCATAGGCCAGCACATGATGCTGGTCGCGGCACAGGGCGATGGCTTCTTTGAGTGACCAGGCGCCGTTGGGGTCCAGGGTGATGCGCGCATCGGGGAAGCGTTCGGCCAGTGCAGTCACCGCCTCGATTTCGTCGCCGCCGCGCAGTACGCCGCCTTTGAGCTTGAAGTCATTGAAGCCGTATTGCGCCTTGGCCGCCTCTGCCAGACGCACGATGGCTTCGGGCGCCATGGCCTGTTCATGACGCAGGCGGAACCATTCTTCGGCATCGTCTTCACTGCGATAGGCCAGGTCGGTCTGCTGGCGATCACCGATGTAGAACAGGTAGCCGAGCATCTTCACCGCGTCGCGCTGCTGGCCTTCGCCGAGAAGGGCCGCCACCGGGACTTCGAGGAATTGGCCGAGCAAATCCAGGAGTGCCGCTTCCATCGCCGTGACGGCATGGATGGTGATGCGCAGGTCAAACGTCTGCAAACCCCGGCCCGCCGAATCCCGCGCGGCGAAGGTCTGGCGCATGGCATTGAGAATGCTCTGGTACTGGCCGATGGGCTTGCCGATCACCAGGCTGCGGGCGTCTTCCAGGGTCTCGCGGATGCGTTCGCCGCCGGGTACCTCACCGACGCCGGTACGGCCGGCGCTGTCGGTAAGGATCACGATATTGCGCGTGAAAAACGGCCCGTGGGCGCCGCTGAGGTTGAGCAGCATGCTGTCGTGGCCGGCCACCGGGATGACTTGCAGGCCGGTAACGACCGGGGCGCTGTTGGCGTGGTGCTGGTGTTCTGTGTTCATCGTGTAGTCCTTATTTGCTCAAGACGGGGGCGGGTTGCAGCACGCTGCTGGTGGTCGGGCCGGGCAGTGTCCTGGCGAAAAACACCAGGATGGCCGCAAGGATCGAAGTGCCCGCCAGGCCATACAAACCGCCCTGGATCGAGCCGGTGGTCTGTTCCAGGAAACCAAAGGTGGTGGGCGCGACAAACCCGCCGAGGTTGCCGATGGAGTTGATCAATGCGATCACCGCTGCGGCGATGCGTGCATCCAGGTAACCCTGGGGAATCGGCCAGAACAGCGAGGACGCCGACTTGAAGCCGATCGCCGCGAAGCAGATGGCGATAAAGGCAAAGATCGGCCCGCCGGTCGTGGAGAGGAACATGCCGACGGCGGCGATCAACAGTGCCGCAGCGACCCATGCTTGCTGGAACTTGAATTTGCCTGCCAGTGCCGCGAAGGAGTACATCGCGATGATCGAGATCAACCACGGGATGGAGTTGTAGAAGCCCACCTGGATGTCGCTCAGGTCGCCCATCTTTTTGATGATGCTCGGCAACCAGAAAGTGGCGGCATAGATCGTCAGTTGGATGCAGAAATACAGGGCGCAGAACAGCATGATCTGACGGTCCTTGAGCAGCTTGCCCAGGGTCGGCTTGACCGTGGTGGCGGCGTCACGCTCGCGCTGTTCGCGGTCGATCTCGCCCACCAGCGCATCCTTTTCTTCAAGGCTGAGCCACTTGGCGTCATGGGGCTTGGAGTCCAGCCAGAACCACACGAAAAAGCACAGCAGCACCGAGGCCATGCCTTCGATGATGTACATCCACTGCCAGCCATGCAGGCCCAGCCCGGTGATTTGCAGCAGCACGCCGGACAAGGGGCCGGAGATCAGCGAGGCGAGGGCCGAGCCGCTGAGGAAGATTGCAATCGCCTTGCCGCGTTCGACGCCGGGCAACCAGCGAGTGAAGTAGTAGATCACCCCGGGAAAGAAGCCCGCTTCGGCCACGCCCAGCAGAAAGCGCAGGATGTAGAAGTGGGTTTCGTTCTGAATGAAGGCCATCAATGTGGCGGTGATGCCCCAGGTGAACATGATGCGGGTCAGCCAGATGCGCGCGCCGACTTTTTGCAGGAGCATGTTGGACGGCACTTCGAACAGCGCGTAGCCGATGAAAAACAACCCGGCACCGAAGCCGTAGGCGGCCGCACCAATGCCCAGGTCGTGCTCCATATGGGTACGCACAAAGCCGATGTTGACGCGGTCGATGTAGTTGACGATGAACATGATCACGAACAGTGGGAGCACATGGCTCTTCACCTTCTTGATCGCGCGGGCCAGGACCGGGTCGGTGGCAGGCGCAGCTGTCGCAGGGCTGGAAGGGGTCACGAGGTCAAACTCCCACTGATTATTGTTGTGCGGGGACGTATTTGGGTTGCCAGAGATGTCAGACAACTTGATAGACATCATACAACTGCATTTTCAAAGATGGCAACCCTCTGTAGGAGCGAGCTTGCTCGCGAAAATCGTCAACGATTGCGCGGTTTTGTGCAATGTTTGCGCTGCGACGGGGTTTTTCGCGGGCAGGTTCGCTCCTACAGGTATTTGTTTGTTGTCATACAAGTTGGCTCGTCTAAGAATGCTAGTATTGCCAGGCGCCCCAGAACGGAATTCCTGATGCAAAACCCCAGCTCGGCACCTCATCGCAAGCGCTCCCCGGGCCTTGCCCACGACATCGTCACCGCATTGACCCAGCAGATTCTCCTGGGACAGATGGCGCCGGGTGAGAAGCTGCCATCCGAGTCCGCTATCGTGGGCGAGTACGGCGTCAGTCGCACGGTGGTGCGCGAAGCGCTTTCCAAATTGCAGGCCGCCGGGCTGGTGGAAACCCGCCACGGTGTCGGCACCTTTGTGCTGGAGCGTGACGAGCGCCACGGCCTGCACCTGACCCACGACACCGCAGCGAGCGTGCGCGGCATTCTTGAACTGCGCATGGGCCTGGAAACCCAGGCAGCCGCCCTGGCGGCCTTGCGCCGTACCGATGAACAACTGCAGCAGATGCGCCAGGCACTGGATGATTACCAGGATTCACTGGCCAATAACGACAGTGCCGTTGAGCCTGACGTGCGCTTCCATCGCCTGATCGCCCAGGCCACCGGCAACACCTATTTCACCGACGTGATTTATCACCTGGGCCACTCGGTAATCCCACGCACCCGGATCAATGCCGAGGAACGCGGCGACGCGGACCTGATGGCGCTGGGGCGCCTGGCGAACCTTGAGCACGAGGCGATCCTGAAAGCCATCCGCCGCCAGGACCCGGACGCGGCCCGGGCCGCCATGCTGTTGCACTTGAGCAACAGCCTGGAGCGGATGACAGGAGAGTAGGCGGGGCTATTTGCTGTCCAGGAAGTCCAGCAGCGCGGCATTGAACAGCGTCGGGTCCTGCAGGAATGCGAAGTGGCTGGTGTTCGGCAGAATCAGCAGGCCCGCTCCCGGAATGGTCGCCGCGATGTATTCGGTGTGTTCTCGCTTGATCGCCTCATCGTGGTCGCCGTCGACAATCAGGATCGGAGTCTTGATGGACGCCAGTTGCGCGTCGGTCCAGTTGGGTTGGCTGGCCCACATATGGCTGATCTGCTCGACGAAGGCGTCGTACTCTTTTGGCGTCGGCGAGTGCCTGGCGTACTCCTTGCCGGCGCGCTCGATGAAGGCGGCGAAGGTCGGATTTTTCTCTACGCCATCCTTGACCCCGGAGGTCTGGGTGTTGGCGGCAAAGGCAAACACCTTGCCGATACGGTCGGGATGGCGCAGGGCAAGATCGATACCGATGATTGCGCCGTCGCTCCAGCCGACGATATCGGCGCGGGGGATTTTCAGGCTGTCGAGTACGGCGACCACATCATCGGCCATCAAGTCGTAACCGAAGGGGTTCTCGTCCCGGGAACTGCGCCCGTGGCCACGGCTGTCGAGGCTGATGACCGTGTGTTTGGCGGCCAGCGCCTTGACCTGGTTGCCCCAGTAATCGGAATTGGACAGGCCACCGTGCAGCAGGATGACCGGCGAACCATGCCCGGTCTTGGTGTAGTAGACCTTGATGCCATTGACGGCGGCATAGCCGGTCTTGGCCCCCGCAATCGGCGCCGGGGTGGGCGGAAGGGTTTCCCAGCGTTCCGCGGCCTGAACCCCGGAGAGGGACAGCAACAGGCAGGCAGCTGCCAATAAGCGACGTGACATGACGATTCCTTTTTTGTGAGCAGGTTGAGGTCATCCGGCCAGATGTGCGCTCGACTCTAGCACCGTGCCTACCTTGGGAAACACGCATTTTTTCCTATCAAAAACGCCCTTTGGAAAGAGAAAAATACAGTTATATCAATGGAATAAATTTGTCTTTTGCAGCGGGTGGGCTAAGGGTTTCAACTGATGGTTTTTTCGGTCATTCCCGGCAGGGGCATTTTCTTCAATACCGCGATCCATCTTCTCCTTAAGGTTCAGCTCATACCCGCACAACAAAAAGGAATTGCAATGAGCTTGATCATTTCCATGGCCGCTTTCGCTTTGGCCACTTCCATCACGCCGGGACCGGTGAATGTGGTGGCCATCAGTTCGGGGGCGCGCTTTGGGTTTGCCGCCAGCCAGAAGCATGTAGCCGGGGCCGCGCTGGGGTTCACCTTGCTGCTGGTGCTGATTGGCCTGGGGCTGCATGAGGTGCTGGTGCGCTGGCCGCTGCTGACGCAGTTGATTCAATGGGGCGGGGTGGCCTTCCTGTTGTACATGGCCTGGAAACTGGCCGTGGACGATGGGCGCCTGGACGCTGAAGGCACGGCCGCGGCGCCGTCGATGCTCTATGGGGCGATCATGCAATGGCTCAACCCCAAGGCCTGGCTGGCGTGTGTGGCAGGCATGGGGCTGTTTGTCGCCGATGGCGATGCGCAGCAAGTCTGGCTGTTTGCGACGATCTACCTGGTGATCTGCTACCTGTCGGTGGCGTGCTGGGCGTACGCCGGGACGTTCCTGCGCCGCTACCTGAGCAATCCCCAGGGCATGCGCCTGTTCAATCGCTCGATGGCCGCCTTGTTGGTGGCCAGCGTGGGGTATCTGCTGCTGGCCTGAGTCAGCCGCGATATTGCCCGGGCGTCGCCGCCAGGTGCTGTTTGAACGTGCGCTGGAAATGCGCCTGATCAGAAAAGCCGGCCGCCAGTGCGACGTCGGCGATCAACTGGCCGCTGCGCAACTGGGTGCGGGCAAACTGAATACGGCGATTGACCAGGAATGCGTGGGGCGTCATGCCGTAATACTGCTTGAACGCACGAATCAGGTACGACGGCGACAGTTCAGCCGCCTGGCAAATGTCTTCGAGCTTCAGGGCCTCGGTGCAATGTTCGCGGATATAGTCGGCGGCCCGCTCCAGCTTGTGATTGACCTCGCGCACCGGGGTCTCCGACGGGTTGAGGCGTTGTTGCACCTCGGTGAAAAAACTCACCACCGCACTCTGCTTGTGCAGGTGTTCGGCGTGGTTGTCCACCAGCACCTCATACAGCTCGTTCAGCCCGCGGTACAGCGCGACATCCGTGGTGTGGGTGGCGGTGAACGGACGAAAGTCCTGGTCCTTGCTGAAACCCAACTGGTGCTGCAGGTCGGTCAGCCAGGCCGTATCGATATACAGCATGTGATAGGACCAGGGCAGATCATCAATGGGGTTGCAGGCGTGGACATCCCCGGGATTCATCAAGACCACGGTGCCGGTGCTGATCTTGAAGGTCGATGCCCCATGGATGTACAGGCTCTGCCCGGCCGTGATCGCGCCGATGGAAAAGTGCTCGTGGGCGTGGCGGGTGTAGCAGACCTTCCGCCCGTCGGCGATGGTGCGAGCCTCAATGAACGGCAGGCGTTCGTCGCGCCAGAAGGAAGGGGCAGTCGGTTCGAGGGGCGATCGCATCACTACAAGTCTCACCGGGAAACAATGCAGTGAATGATTACACAGAAACCGGCCTGCAACGTTTCATTTCATGGTTTCGGGTTCCATTCTGCGCAGGAAGCCGATCCGCGGATCTACGCCGTTGATGGCGTCTGCCAGGGAAAGGGGTTGCTTCGCCGCCGCTCGCGCCTCATCGGCGCCTACCAGCAAGTGCTGGTCAATCACGATGCTGGCAATGGCCAGGCTGCGTGGCGAGGTGAAGGTGTTGGGTACCACAGGGCTCGGCCCATAGACGGCAGGCAGCTCGGCAAAACGTTGGGCAATGACCGTCGCGTGTTGCTGCCCGTTGGGAATGGTGCCGCGCGCGTACGCTGACCAATCGATCGGCAGCGGGCTGCCTTGGGTATTGCCGGTGCGCAGGGCCTGTTCGAATATTTGCAGGGTCAGGCCCGGTAATGGGGCAACCTTCAGTTGCTTTGGGAGAAATTCGTAGAAGCGCTTGTCGCCGGCGTACCTGCACAACACCAGCACCCCGAATCTCCCGATGCCCGATGTCTGCCCGCCAGCACTGGTGCGTGACGTTTGCAGGCGATGGAATTCCAGGCTGCCATATTCCATGCCTTTACGGCTAAGCAGGGGCAGTTGTGACATCCAATACACGATCGACTGTAGCAGCGCGGCGCGCACCGCCGTGTAGCGCTTCTCGAACTCGGCCGCGAAAGTGGAATGGATTGACCCCAACTCATCGAACCGTGACGCCATGCTGGCGAAATCAACGTCCTTGAGGGTCGAGCGCCATTGCGTTGTGCCTTTGGTCAGCTTGCCTGCCATGTGCAACTGAACCAGGGAAACGGCGGTATTGGCGGCGATATCCGGCTCCGAGCGGTTACCAGGCCTAGCCTGCCATTGTATGACCATTCGCTCCAGATCGGTGCTACCGGCAAACACCCGCTGAAGATCCTGCAAGGCTATCTCATACAGGCTGGTATGCCCGTTCTTCTTCAACTCGGAACTGATCTGCAACTGGTTGAGCTGCTCGTTCAACGCGGCAATGGCGCGATTCTTCTGCGTGGTACTGTGCCCATCAACGTTTTTGGCCAGTACTCCGTTGGCCACGGCCCAGTCGACGATCGGCAGACTGCCTCGGCGAACCCGGCGGGAGGGCATGATGAAGTAGATCACCGCCATGAAGTCGGTGAAGCGCATGGCCCGTGATGCACCCGGTGTTTCAGCTTCGATCAGGTCCACGTATTGCTTGAAATGTACCCAGGTATGGGAACTCATGTACGACACCTCATCAGGGATGTCCCGCACCAGGAATTCCGGGGCGATGCCCGCCAGCAACAGGTGCGCGGCCATGGGTACGGCGCTGGTGCGCAGGACCTTGAACTGGACCATGGCTTCTACGGCGTTACGGACTTCATGGAAGGTCAGGCCCCAGTTGTAGGAATCGGTCAGGTCATAGCCGGCGACAGTGGCCCGCTGCTTACCAGCATTCGCGTCCAGGCTGAGAATCAGTGCGGCAAACAACAGTGCGTTTCTGCTGGCACGGGTGTTTGCAGCGCTGGCGTGTTCACCGTACCAGCCCACGGTTTCCGATAGCCGCGCGGCCAGTGCCTGGGCCGGGGGCGATGCCAATAGTTGGTGCAGCAGCAGATCAGCCTCGGCGCGCACCTGGTCACGGTTTTTTTCGCCGACGATTGTTTCGCTCAGGTAGTCGAACAGTTTTACGTCCTGGTTGGGCAGGAAGGCGGCGACGGTCTGCAGCACCTGTTTGCGTTGCGCCGCCAGCAGTGGCATCACCTGCAATGCCCGCCAGTAGTTGCCGTGGCGTGGCTGTTTGGTTGTCGGGATGCGCAGGATGCGTGCCGTGGCATGGGCTTCGTCACGGGTAGCCGGTAGCGCCATCTGGTAGAGGTTGAGTAACTGGCGCAAGCTGACCTGGCCATTGGTGCTGATGCGCCCGCCGGATTGGCGGGCCAGTTCCAACAGGGGTTCGGCCATCGAGGTCAGGCTTGAAAGCGGTGTGTCCGCACGGGTGAGTACCTTGGGCGCATCGTCCAGCGCGTAACCACTGAGTTCGCCGTCCGCGTTCAGTACATACACCCGGGCAAGGTTGAATTGGCGGGTGGCGCTCACGCGTTGAAAGGCCGATTCCTGGCGCAAACCTGCGAGCAGTTGCGCCCCTTTGTCCACCAGAGTGGCAAAGGGCGAGTCAGCCGCCAGGTTGAACGTCATGTCCAGGGTGCTAGTGAGCTGCGTATCGAGGGTGATCGACTTGAGTGCTGCTTGCATGGTGTAACGGTCATTGAGGACTGCGATATGGCGCATGTGTTTGCTGACGGCCACCAACGAGTGGGCGGCCGAGCTGACATAGGGAAACGTCGCTGCGCTGGTGGCGCGCAGTTGTTCCACCAGGACCTGAACGTCCCCTGCACTGGCAGGACGGGGTAGCCGATACACCGTCATCAGCGCGGCCAGGCTGAGGCTGGCGTCCGGCAATATGTCGGTATGGGCGAGATTGGCCAGGCGCTCCAGCTCATCCCATTGCTGATTCAGCGCTGAGTTGTTGGAGCGATCCAGAGGTGAGGTATTGGCCTCGCGGCCGTCGGTCACGGCGATCACTACTTTTTGGTCGACGGAATAGCGGTAAGTGGGGGCAGCGCCTTGACTGGCAGGGTTGAGGCTCGCGAACTCTTCTCCCTGCGTCACGGCGTAAAGCAGCTGTGCCGCGTACTTTAAGGTGCTCGACAACATTGAGTCCGAGTCCAGCGTGCATCGTTGCAGGTAGAGCTGCAGCCAATCGAAAGGCGGGCTGCCGTTTGTACTTTGTTCCAGGAGCGTCTGCAGCGCATCGGCCAGTTGTTGGTAATCCCGCTGCTCCTCGGTCAAGCGCTTGCGCAGGGTGGATTTGAGCCGCCCGCTTTCATCGACACCGGGCAGCGTGTCGAGGGTATGGATCTCTTCGAGAATCACCTGAGCCTGCAAATGATTGGTCGGTACCGGGTAGCCATAGAAGGGCAATGCCAGGTTCAGAGGCAGTGTCCTCGAATGAGGTTCGACGAGGTTTTCCATGAATGGCAAGCCGGCGTTGACCGTATCGATAATCTGCACCACCTCCAGGATCGGATTCGCGACGCGCCACCAATCAGAGTCTTTGTCCAGGGTGAAGGTGTACGGTGTTTTGACCGTGCCTTCCAGGATCGTGGCCTGCAGATCGCCGCCCCGAAACACCAGGCTCGCCAGTTCCAGGTCATGGCGTGAGGCCCACTCACGGAAGGCCGGGCGGCCGATGGCGTCACAGAAGAGCCGCACCCAGCGACCGAGCATGGTATTTTCCGGCACGCTGATCAAGATGGGTTCGGTTGCCGGGGTGGTGCCTTGGGCAACCAGTCTGATCAAACCGGCGATCAGTTCGGCGATCAGCACTTGATCGTCCTTGAGGCGCAATGCCTGGTGCTTGATCAGGTCCAGGGCGGAGGGAGAAATATTCTTCAACAGGTGGGACAGAAAGGGTAAGTCATCCATGGCGTTCAGGCTCTGTGCAAGGTCGCCCACGTGCTATGGGCGACCGGAGCCTGCATCGTCGGATGGGCCGGGCCAGAACAAAAGACGTACCTTCCTGACGGGGTGTAGCCCGAGTCGACTGCCGTTGCGGGCGCTACGGCAGTCTGGCGTTTGGGCTCAAAAATCCCAGCGGGTCGCCAATTGCAGGCTGCGCGGCTCGCCGTAGAAGCCAGTGCCGAAGTTGCCCAGGCCGGTGTAGTACTTTTTGTCGAACAGGTTCTTCACGTTCAACGTGGTGCTCAGGTGCTCGTTGAAGCGGTAGCGCGCCATCACGTCCACCAGGAAGTAGCTGTCCTGGGTAATGCGTGAGTTGTGGCCGAAATTCACCGAGTCGTTGGGATCGGGCTGGAACACATTGCCGAAGAACTCGCTCTGCCAATTCACGCCGCCACCCACGGTCAGGTTCTCCAGGGCGCCGGGCAGCCGATAGGTGTTGAACAACCGCACCACTTGCTGGGGCGTGGTGGTTTGCAGCACAGAGCCATAGACGTAATCGCCGTTGGCGTCACGGCTGTGCTGGTAGGTGTAGCCCGCCGAGACGTTCCAGCCGTCCAGCACTTCACCGGCCAGTTCGACTTCAAAGCCCTTGGTGGTGGCGCCGGCAATCGGGCGATATACCGAGTCGGTCTCAAACCCGGAAACGTACTGCGCAACGTTGTCCTGTTCGATGCGGAATGCGGCGAAGCTGGCGTTCAGGCGGCCGTCGAAGAAAGCGGCCTTGAGCCCGGCTTCGTAGGTGTCGCCTTCAATCGGATCGAGCAACTTGCGGTCGGCGTCCTTGCTGTTTTGCGGTTTGTAGATCTTGGTGTAGCTGGTGTACACCGACCAGATGTCATTCAGGTCGTAGACGATACCGGCATAGGGCGTGACGACGCCGGTCTGGCGGTAGGTGAAACGGTTGTCGGCCTTGGTCGGGTCGTAGAAGTCGGTGTTGTCGGTGCCGCTGAAGTTGCTGACGCGGGTACCCAGGATCACCGACAGGTCATCGGTGGGTCTCAAGCGCGTGGCCAGGTACGCGCCGGTCTGGCGTTGCACGATGTCGTTCTGGCCGCTGCGGGGAATGTCAGGCTTCGGGTATTCGCCGCGCCAGTCGTAAATGCTGCCGCCCACGGGCGGGTAGATCGAGCCGTACACCGGCACGTCCTGCTTCGAGCGGGTGGCCATGAAGCCCATGATCAATTCATGCTCGCGCCCGAACAGGCTGAAGGGGCCATTGAGGTTGATGTCCAGGGTGTTTTGCACCTGGTCACCCTTGTATTTGCCCATGAACATGTACATCCCGTTGCCCGTGACCGGGTCCGGGTTGCCGCCGCTGGCGGAGGCGAGCAGGGTGTCGTGCTGGCTGCGCTTGCGGTCAAGGCTGACTTTCAGCGACCAGTCGTTCGCGAGCTTTTGTTGCACCGAGGCAAACAGGGTCTGGTTCTGGAAGTCGCGGCGGCTCCAGTCGGCGGCCGGGTTGAAGGACCGCGAGAAGTCGGTGCGTGAACCGTTGCTGAAGTACATCGGGAAACCGGTCCAGCTGGCGCCACGGGAGCGGGTGTCCTGCTGGTCGATGCCGAAGGTCAGCAGGGTGTCCGGCGTCAGGTCCGCTTCGAGGATGCCGTAGGCGATATCCTTGGTGTTCTGGTAGTGGTCCAGGTACGACTGACGATCCTGATACACGCCGACGAAGCGCCCGCGCACGTTGCCGGAGTCGGTCAAAGGCCCGGAAATATCGCCTTCGGTGCGGTAGTTGTCCCACGAGCCGAAGGTCTGGGTGACCGAGGCCTTGAAATCCCGGGTGGGCTTTTTGCGAATCAGGTTGACCGTGGCCGAAGGATCGCCGGAGCCGGACATCAGGCCCGCTGAACCCTTGATGATTTCCAGGCGGTCATACACCGCCATGTCGGTGCTGGTGGTGCCATAGTCATACACGCCGTCGTAGGTGGAGTTGACCCCGTCGTACTGGAAATTGGTGATCGGCAGGCCGCGGCTGGAAAACTCCCAGCGTTCGCTGTCGTAATTCTGCACGCTCACACCGGGCGCACGGCGCAGGGTGTCGGCGATGCTGGTGGAGCCTTGGTCGTCCATTTGTTGGCGGGTGATCACTGTTACCGACTGCGGCGTCTCGCGCATCGACAGCGCCAGGCCGGTGGCCGAAGCCATGGCGCCGGTGGTGTAGGAGTGCGTATCTTCGGTGGTGGCGCCCAGGCCTTCGCCGGAGATGGTGGTGGCGCCCAGTTCCAGGGCGCCGGTGTTGGCCGGGACCAACTCCAGCACGTAGCCGTTGTTGCCCTGGGGCACGGCCTGCAAGCCGCTGCCTTGCAACAGCCGTTGCAAACCGCTGGCCGGGGTGTAGCTGCCGTTGAGGCCCGGGCTGGTTTTGCCGCTGGCCAGGCTGTTGTGGCCGGCGAAAAAGATCCCGGACTGCTCGGCGAAGCTGTTCAGCACGTTGACCAACGAACCCGCGGCGATGGTGTAGTGGCGGGCCGTTTCCTGAGTCGACGGTGACTCGGCGGCTTGCGCGTCGAGCGCGCCCAGGCACAACAACGTAGCAGTAACGGCCAGCGCCAGCGGGCGCAAAGTGAAGCGAACGGGTTGCGACATGAACATTCCCTTTGGATCAAATCGATCGGCGAATTGAAAGCATCTGCAGGGTTTACCGAACGAGTTTTGGAAAAGGGAACTGACGGCTGAAAGTTTTTATGCGCCTGGGTGTTTGGGCCTGACCGTGACCCACCAGGGCATGAGCGTGTCGACCTGAATCGGCAGCGCGGCCTGTAGCAGGCGCAGTGCGTGGTCGCTGTCTTTGAGGGGGAACGAACCCATCACCGGCAATTGCGCCACGGCTGGATCACAACCCAGGTGGCCGGGGCGAAAACGATTGAGTTCGGCGACCAGTTGGCCAAGCGGCAGGTTGTCGGCCAGCAGTACGCCACGGCTCCAGGCCTCACGGGTGGCGGATGCGGGTGAACGGAGATTGAACCCATCGCGGGTGAAGGCCACTTGTTGCCCGGCCTCGATGATTCGTTGTTGCTGGCTGGCGGCGGTGCGCACTTCGACCCGACCTTCAAACACATTGAGCACGGTGCTGTCGCCGTCCTGCAACACGCTGAAGCGGGTGCCCAGGGCGCGCAGGCGGCCCTGTTGAGTCTCCACCAGGAACGGGCGGTTCGGGTCCTTGGCGGTCTCGATCAGCACCTCGCCGAAGCGCAGGTGCAGCAAGCGCTGGACCCGGTCAAAACGTACATCCAGGGCGCTCAAGGCGTTCAGCCACAGGCGGCTGCCATCGTCCAGCAGCGCTTCGCGGGTTTCACCGCCGGCGGTTGCGTAATCCGCACTCCAGCCTCCCACCAACCGGGGCAGGGCGGTGTTGCGCCAGGTGCCCCAGGCCAGCGTTGAACCGGCACACAGCGCCAGCAGGGTCTTGAGCGTCTGGCGCCGAGAGCTGCGCAACGCACGGCTGGCGCTGTGGGATTGCTCGGCCAACGGCGCAAAGCGTTGGCTGACCCGTTCTACATAGCCCCAGGCGGCCTGGTGTTCCGGACTTTGCCCGAGCCATGCCTGCCAGTGTTGGGCAGCCTCTGGCTGATCCTGCAGGCGTACGTACCATTGGGCCGCTTGCTCAAGGCTGGCATGGCTGAGCTTTCCGGGGCTGTTCACTCCACGAGCATCCCGTCCAGTTCGGCTTCCAGCACCGCACAATGCAGCAGCGCCTGGGCCAGGTATTTTTTCACCATCCGTTCGCCTACCCCGAGCTGTTCGCCGATCTGCTTGTAGGGCGTACCGTGCAACTGCGCCAGCAGGAACGCTTCGCGCACCTTGTGGGGCAGCCGCGCGAGCATGGCGTCCACTTCGTACAGGGTTTCGACAATGATTGCCCGCTGCTCCGGCGACGGTTGCAGGGCTTGCGGCCGGTCCGCGAGGCTTTGCAGCCACGCTTGTTCCAGTTGGCGCCGACGCCAGTGATCAATGCACAACCCCCGGGCGATGGTGGCCAGGTAGGAGCGCTCCCGCGTCTCATCGGCGCCGGCCGGCGGGCGCTTGAGTACCCGGATGAAGGTGTCATGGGCCAGGTCCGCCGCATCCCAGCGATTGCTCAGGCGCCGGCGCAGCAGCCCCAGCAGCCAGGAATGGTGATTGCCGTAGAGGTCGCTGAACGAGGTGGACGGGGTCGACACAGTATCCATGTGGCGCAGAAGCCTTGGCGTAAATAAGAATTGGTCGCGATTAAACCAAAGGGCCGGGCACTGCGCAAATGATATTGGTTTGCTTTTGCGGCGTTGTCAGCGCCCACGCTTTTCGGCAATCCATGCGGTGGCCAGGTCGATAAAGGCCCGCAGTTTCGGTTGGCTCTGGGTTCGGGCGGGGAAATACAGGTACAGCCCGCTGCTTGGCGGTACGAAAGATTGCAGCACGGGCTCCAGTGCGCCTGAAGCCAGGTCCTCCATGACCTCGAAATCACTCACGTACGCCAGGCCCTGGCCGGCCCGCGCGGCGGCGATCATCAGGTTGCGGTCATTGACGATCAACCCGCCTTGAACGCCGACCGTAAATTCCCGGCCCGCCCGCTCGAATTCCCAGCGGTGTGCCATGCCCGAGGTCAGGAAGCGATAACCGATGGTTTGATGGGTCGTGAGCGCTTCCGGCGTTGTCGGCTTGCCGGCCTTGGCAAAGTAGGCGGGAGAGCCCACCACCGACCAGTTCAGGTCCGGGGTCAGGCGCACGGCAACCATGTCTTTGTCGATGGATTCCCCCAGGCGAATACCGGCGTCGAAGCCCTCGGTCACCAGGTCCACCGTGGCATCGTCGAGGGAAATATCCAGCACCACATCGGGGAAGGCCTCGCGAAAACGCGGGATCAACGGCTCGATCAGCAACTTGCCCGACAACCTTGGCACCGTCAGCCGCAGGGTGCCCATGGGCCGGTCGCGGTAGCCACTGAGGGCCGCCAGCGCTTCGTCAATCTCCCCGGCGGCGGGGCGCAGGCGGCTGTAAAGCGTCATGCCGGCCTCGGTCAGCGCCACCCGGCGCGTGGTGCGCTGGAACAGCACCACACCCGTGCGCTTCTCCAGGGTCTTCACCGCATGGCTGACCGCCGTCGGTGTTACGCCGAGGCGTGCAGCGGCTTGGGTGAAGCTCTTCAGTTCGGCCACGGCGAGAAATTCGGTCAAGCCATTGAAGGGATCAAGGTTCATCAGTCAGCCATTATGAAATTCTGTTTCAGAGTGCTTGTAGCATGAGACGGTTTTTCAGGCTAATGCCTCAGCGTACTTTGGCTTCACATTCACTCCATCAGGTACGGATCATGACAACGGCACATTCCTTCAAGCGTGTTTGGCTGGTAACCGGGGCTTCCCGGGGCATCGGCGCGAAAATCGTCGCGGCAGCACTGGCCCACGGTGATGCGGTGGTGGCCACGGCCCGCAACGCCCATACCGTCACCCAACGCTTCGGCGAGCAACCCGGGCTGCTGGCGGTGCAGCTGGACGTGACCGACGAATCCCAGGCTGCCGACGTTGCCCGTGCCGCCATTGAGCACTTCGGGCGCATTGATGTGTTGGTCAACAATGCCGGTTTTGGCCTGCTGGGCGCGGTGGAGGAGGCGTCTGCCGATGAGGTTCGCCGCTTGTATGAAACCAACGTGTTCGGGCTGCTCAATGTCACTCGCGGTGTATTGCCGTTCATGCGCCAGGCGCGCAGCGGGCATGTGATCAATATTTCGTCGGTGGGCGGCTTCCGTTCGGGTGCGGGATTCGGCACGTACTGCTCGACCAAGTTTGCCGTTGAAGGGTTGAGCGAGGCGCTGCACGCAGAGCTGGCACCCTTGGGCGTCAAGGTGACGGTGGTGGAGCCGGGTTATTTCCGCACCGACTTCCTGGATGGCAACTCCCTGGTGGAGTCGCCCCTGATCATCGACGACTACGCCGCCACGTCCGGCGAGGTGCGCAAGCTGGCCAAGGTCTACAACCAGCAGCAACCGGGTAACCCGGAGCTGCTGGCAGTGGCCATGATCAAGCTGGTGGACGCGCCGCATCCGCCGATGCGCCTGGCCCTGGGCACCGACACGTTGCAGGCGATTGAGGACAAGCTGGCCTACGTCAAGGAAGAGACCGCCGCCTGGCGTGAACTGTCGGCCTCAACCGATTTCTGACACCCAATGGCGTAGCAGCTGTCGAGCCGCCGCTTCGCTGGGGCTCGACAGCTGCTACGGTGGTTCTACTGCTAGGGGCCGGGCACCAAAAACGCCGCCTCCAGCAGCTGCCGGGTGTAGGCATGCTGGGGGTTGGCGAAGATCGCGGGTGCATCTCCCTGTTCAACCGCCTGCCCGTGTTTTACCACCATCAGTTGGTGACTCAAGGCCTTGACCACCGCCAGGTCGTGGCTGATGAACAGGTAGGTCAGGTTGTACTTGGCCTGCAGGTTGCGCAGCAGTTCCACCACCTGGCGCTGCACGGTACGGTCGAGGGCCGAGGTCGGCTCATCCAGCAAAATCAGCCGGGGCTTGAGCACCAGTGCGCGGGCAATAGCGATGCGCTGGCGTTGGCCGCCGGAAAATTCGTGGGGGTAGCGATTGCGGGTTTCCGGGTCCAGGCCCACTTCCTTCAGCGCGGCGATAATCGCCGCTTCCTGCTCGGCGGCAGTGCCCATCTTGTGGATACGCAGGCCTTCGCCGACGATCTCGCTCACGCACATGCGCGGGCTCAGGCTGCCGAACGGGTCCTGGAACACCACCTGCATTTCCCGGCGCAGTGGGCGCACCTGTTGCTGGCTGAGCTTGTCCATCTGATGGCCTTCGAAGCGAATGCCACCCTTGCTCGCAATCAGCCGCAAAATTGCCAGGCCCAGGGTGGATTTGCCCGAGCCGCTTTCACCGACGATGCCCAGCGTCTGGCCCTGGGGCAGGCTGAAGTTGATGCCATCCACCGCCTTGACGTAATCGACGGTATTGCGCAGGAAGCCTTTCTTGATCGGGAACCAGACCTTCAGGTCATCGACTTCCAGCAACGGTGGGCCGACTTCATTGGTGGCGGGGCCGCCGCTGGGTTCCGCTGCCAGCAGCTCCTGGGTGTATGAATGTCGGGGAGACTGGAACAGGGTTTCGCACTCGGCCTGTTCGACGATGCAGCCTTTTTGCATCACACATACCCGGTGGGCAATGCGCCTGACCAGGTTCAAGTCGTGGCTGATCAACAGCAAGGCCATGCCCAGGCGCGCCTGCAATTCCTTGAGCAGCTCCAGGATCTTCAGCTGCACGGTGACGTCGAGTGCCGTGGTCGGTTCGTCGGCGATCAGCAGTTCCGGCTCATTGGCCAGGGCCATGGCGATCATCACCCGCTGGCGCTGGCCGCCGGACAGCTCGTGGGGCAGGGCCTTGAGGCGTTTATGGGGCTCGGGGATGCCCACCAGTTCCAGCAACTCCAGGGTGCGTTTGGTGGCCACCTTGCCGGTAAGCCCCTTGTGCAGGCCGAGCACTTCGTTGATCTGCTTCTCGATGGAGTGCAGCGGGTTCAGCGAAGTCATCGGCTCCTGGAAAATCATCGCAATCCGGTTGCCGCGGATATGCCGGATGGTCTTTTCCTTCAGGGTCAGCAAATCGTGGTTGGCGTACTGGATCGTCCCCGACGGGTGACGCGCCAGCGGGTAGGGCAGCAGGCGCAAAATCGAGTGCGCCGTGACCGACTTGCCCGAGCCGCTTTCGCCCACCAGTGCCAGGGTTTCGCCGCGCTTGATATCGAAGCTGACGTTGTTCACCACCCGCTGGTGGCTGTTGCCTACGACGAACTCGACGGAGAGGTCGCGGACTTCGATCAGATTGTCCTGATTCATCTCATTTCCTCGGGTCGAAGGCATCGCGAGCGGACTCGCCGATAAACACCAGCAGACTCAACATGATCGCCAGCACGGCAAACGCACTCATGCCCAGCCACGGCGCCTGCAGGTTGGATTTGCCCTGGGCCACCAGTTCACCCAGGGACGGCGAGCCGGCCGGCAGGCCAAAACCCAGGAAGTCCAGCGCGGTGAGGGTGCCGATCGCGCCGGTCAGGATGAACGGCATGAAGGTCATGGTGGAGACCATGGCGTTGGGCAGGATATGGCGGAACATGATTGCGCCGTTCTGCATCCCCAGCGCCCGCGCCGCCCGCACATATTCCAGGTTACGCCCGCGCAGGAACTCGGCGCGCACCACGTCCACCAGGCTCATCCAGGAAAACAGCAGCATGATCCCCAGCAGCCACCAGAAGTTGGGTTGCACGAAGCTGGCGAGGATGATCAACAGGTACAGCACCGGCAAGCCGGACCAGATCTCCAGGAAACGCTGGCCGGCCAGGTCGACCCAGCCACCGTAGAAGCCCTGCAACGCGCCGGCGATCACGCCGATGATCGAGCTGAGCACGGTGAGCGTCAGGGCAAACAGCACGGAAATCCTGAAGCCGTAGATCACCCGCGCCAGCACATCGCGGCCCTGGTCATCGGTGCCCAGCAGGTTGTCCCGTGACGGCGGGGCGGGGGCCGGAACTTTCAGGTCGTAGTTGATGCTCTGGTAGCTGTACGGAATCGGCGCCCACAACGTCCACGCGTCCTTGGCCTTGAGCAGCTCCTGGATATACGGGCTCTTGTAGTTGGCTTCCAGCGGGAATTCGCCGCCGAAGGTGGTCTCGGGGTAGCGCTTGAGCGCCGGGAAATACCAGTCGCCGTCGTAGTGCACCGCCAGCGGCTTGTCGTTGGCGATCAGCTCGGCGCCCAGGCTCAGGCCGAACAGGATCAAAAACAGCCACAGCGACCACCAGCCACGCTTGTTGGCCTTGAAACGCTCGAACCGGCGACGATTGAGGGGGGATAGATTCATCTCAATGCTCCCGGCTGGCGAAGTCGATGCGCGGATCGACCAGGGTGTAGGTGAGGTCGCCGATCAGCTTCACCACCAATCCCAGCAGGGTGAAGATAAACAGGGTGCCGAACACCACCGGGTAGTCACGGTTGATCGCCGCTTCAAAGCTCATCAGGCCCAGGCCGTCGAGGGAGAAGATCACTTCCACCAGCAACGAGCCGGTGAAGAAAATGCCGATGAAGGCCGACGGGAAGCCGGCAATCACCAGCAGCATCGCGTTGCGAAACACATGGCCGTACAGCACGCGGTGGTTGGTCAGGCCCTTGGCCTTGGCGGTGACCACGTACTGCTTGTTGATCTCGTCGAGGAAGCTGTTTTTGGTGAGCAGGGTCATGGTGGCGAAGTTGCCGATCACCAGGGCGGTCACCGGCAGGGCAAGGTGCCAGAAGTAATCGAGGACCTTGCCGCCCCAGCTCAACTCGTCAAAGTTGTTGGACGTGAGCCCGCGTAACGGAAACCAGTCGAAGTAACTGCCGCCGGCGAACACCACGATCAGCAGGATCGCAAACAGGAACGCCGGGATCGCGTAGCCGACGATGATCGCCGAGCTGGTCCACACGTCGAAGTGGCTGCCGTGCCGCGTAGCCTTGGCGATCCCCAGGGGGATCGACACCAGGTACATGATCAGGGTGCTCCATAATCCGAGGGAGATGGACACCGGCATCTTTTCCTTGATCAGGTCGATGACCTTCGCATCGCGAAAGAAGCTGTCGCCAAAATCCAGCCGGGCGTAGTTCTTGACCATGATCCACAAGCGTTCCGGCGCCGACTTGTCGAAGCCGTACATCTTCTCGATTTCCTTCACCAGCGCCGGGTCCAGGCCCTGGGCGCCGCGGTAGCTGGAACCGGCCACCGAGACTTCGGCGCCGCCCCCGGCAATCCGGCTGGTGGCGCCTTCAAAGCCTTCGAGCTTGGCGATCATCTGCTCCACCGGGCCACCCGGGGCGGCCTGGATGATCACAAAGTTGATCAGCAAAATGCCGAACAGGGTCGGGATGATCAGCAGCAGTCGACGAAAAATATAGGCCAGCATCTCAGTCGCCCCCGCTCGCCGGATCGGCGCTCTGGTTGGTGTCCACGGTTATCGCAGGTTTCACGTCGGGTTTGCTCCACCAGGTGGCGGTGCCGACGTCATACCGTGGCGAGACCTTCGGATGGCCGAGGTGGTCCCAATACGCCACGCGGAAGGTCTTGATGTGCCAGTTGGGGATCACGTAGTAGCCGAACTGCAGCACGCGGTCGAGGGCCTTGGCGTGGGCCACCAGGCTTTTGCGCGAGTCGGAGTCGATGAGTTCTTCCACCAACTGGTCGATGGCCGGGTCTTTCAGGCCGATGTAGTTGCGGCTGCCGGGCTTGTCGGCGCTGGATGACTTCCAGTACTCGCGCTGCTCGTTGCCCGGCGATGAGGACTGCGGGAAGCTGCCCACCACCATGTCGAAATCCCGCGAACGGATGCGGTTGATGTACTGCGAGATGTCGACCCGGCGAATCACCAGGTCGATCCCCAGGTCTGCCAGGTTGCGCTTGAACGGCAACAGGATGCGTTCGAACTCGGTCTGTGCCAGCAGGAACTCGATGGTCACCGGCTTGCCGGTGGTGTCGACCATCTTGTCGTCGACGATCTTCCAGCCGGCCTCTTGCAGCAGTTGATAGGCCTCGCGCTGCTGGGTGCGGATCATGCCGCTGGCGTCGGTCTTCGATGGCTCGAAGGCTTCGGTAAACACCTGGGGCGGGATCTTGTCCCGCAGCGGTTCAAGAATCGCCAGCTCATCCGGGCCGGGCAGGCCGGTGGCGGCCATCTCGGAGTTTTCGAAATAACTGCGGCTGCGGGTGTAGGCGCCGTTGAACAGTTGCTTGTTGCTCCATTCAAAGTCCAGCAACAGGCTGATGGCCTTGCGCACCCGCACGTCCTGGAACATCGGTTTGCGGGTGTTGAACACGAAGCCCTGCATGCCGGTGGGGTTGCCGTTGGGGATTTCTTCCTTGATCAGGCGGCCCTGGGTGACGGCGGGGGTGTTGTAGGCATTGGCCCAGTTTTTCGCGCTGATTTCCAGCCAGTAATCGAACTGCCCGGCCTTGAGGGCTTCGAGGGCCACGGTGTTGTCGCGGTAGTAATCGGTGACCCGGTAATCGAAGTTGTAGAAACCCTTGTTGATCGGCAGGTCCTTGGCCCAGTAGTCCTTGACCCGCTCGTAGCGGACCGAGCGCCCGGCCTTGACCTCGGCCACCTTGTACGGGCCGCTGCCCAGCGGAATCTCCAGGTTGCCCTTGGAGAAGTCGCGGCCCTCCCAGTAATGCTTGGGCAACACTGTCAGTTGCCCAAGGATCAGCGGCAGTTCGCGGTTGTTGGTGCGCTTGAACTTGAACAGCACCCGCAGCGGGTCTTCGGCGATCACTTCGTCGACATCCGCGTAGTAGGTCTTGAAGATCGGCGAGCCGTCCTTCATCAGCGTCTGGAAGCTGAACACCACGTCTTCGGCACGGATCGGGTGGCCGTCGTGGAAGCGCGCTTCGGGGCGGATGTAGAAGCGCACCCAGCTGTTGTCCGGGGCCTTTTCGATCTTGCCGGCTACCAGGCCGTATTCGGTGATGGGTTCGTCCAGGCTTTGCTGGGCGAGGGTGTCGTAGATCAGGCCGATATCATCTGCCGGCACGCCCTTGCTGATGAATGGGTTGAGGCTGTCGAAGCTGCCCATGCTGGATACGCGGAAGGTACCACCCTTGGGGGCATCCGGATTTACGTAGTCGACGTGTTTGAAATCGGCGGGGTACTTGGGCGGTTCGTTGTAGAGGGTCAGGGCATGTTGCGGGGCCGCATTGGCCGCGGCGCAAAACAGCAGGCTGCCAAGGATCGCAGTACGCAGAGGTATCATTGGGCTTTCTCCGAAGCTTTCAGCCACCATGCGCTCAGGCCCAGGCTGTAGGGCGGCGTGGTGACGAAGGCGAACCGGTTGCGGTACGCCAGGCGATGATAGTTGAGGTACCAGTTGGGAATACTGTAGTGCTGCCACAGCAGGACGCGGTCCAGCGCCCGGCCTGCGGCCAACTGTTCTTCACGGGTTTGCGCCGCCAGCAGTTGGTCCAGCAGGTGGTCGACCACCGGGTTGGCGATGCCTGCGTAATTCTTGCTGCCCTTGATCCCCGCCTGGCTGGAGTGGAAATACTGCCACTGCTCAAGGCCGGGGCTGAGGGTCTGGTTGAGGGTCATCAGAATCATGTCGAAGTCGAACTGATCGAGGCGTTGTTTGTACTGTGCGCGGTCTACCGTGCGCAAGCGGGCATCGACGCCGATGCTTGTCAGATTCTCGATATAGGGCTGCAGGATGCGCTCCAGGTTCGGGTTCACCAGCAGAATCTCCAGCCTCAGCGGCTGCCCGTCACTGTTGAGCAAGCGTTGCCCGGACAGCTTCCAGCCGGCGTCCGCCAACAATGCGAGGGCGCGGCGCATCGTGTCGCGAGGAATGCCGCGACCGTCGGTCTGGGGCAGGCTGAAGGGCTGGGTAAACAGGTTGGCCGGCAGTTGGTCGCGATAGGGCGACAGCATCAGCCACTCATGGCCGGTCGGCACGCCGGTAGCGGAGAATTCGCTGTTGGGGTAATAGCTGAGGCTGCGTTTATAGGCGCCGCTGAACAGGGTGCGGTTGGTCCACTCGAAATCGAACATCAGCCCCAACGCTTCGCGGACCTTGGCCTGGCTGAAGGCCGGGCGCCGGCTGTTCATGAACAGGCCCTGGCTCTGGGTCGGTATCTGGTGGGCGATCTGCGCCTTGATCACATCGCCGCGGTTGACCGCCGGGAAGTTGTAGCCATTGGCCCAGTTTTTCGCCTGGTGCTCGATATAGATATCGAACTCGCCGGCCTTGAACGCTTCGAAGGCCACGTCGCTGTCGCGGTAGAACTCCACCTCGACCTTGTCGTAGTTATACAAACCACGGTTGACCGCCAGGTCCTTGCCCCAGTAATCCTTGACCCGCTCGAACACCAGTTGTCGCCCGGGGCTGACCTTGCTGATGCGGTAAGGCCCGCTGCCCAGCGGCGGTTCGAACGTGGTGGCCTTGAAGTCGCGGTTTTTCCAGTAATGCTGGGGCAATACCGGTAGCTCGCCCAGGCGCAGGATCAGCAACGGGTTGCCGGCGCGCTTGAACACAAAACGAATGCGATGCCGGTTAAGAATGTCGACCCGGGCCACTTCCTGCAGGTTGGTGCGGTACTGCGGGTGGCCTTCGGTCAGCAGCGTGCGATAGGAAAACGCCACGTCGTAGGCGGTGATCGGCTTGCCATCGTGGAAGCGTGCTTCAGGACGCAGGTTGAACACTACCCAACTACGGTCCTCGCTGTATTCCACCGATTGGGCAATCAGGCCGTAACTGGAAGTCGGTTCATCGCCGGACGGGGCATATTGGCCGGTGCCGACCATCAACGGCTCATTGAGCTCGTTGACGCCATATTGCAGGAAATTGGCGGTGGAAACCGGGCTGGAACCCTTGAAGGTATAAGGGTTGAGGGTGTCGAACGTGCCAAACGCCATGACCCGCAAGGTGCCGCCCTTGGGCGCTGCGGGGTTTACCCAGTCGAAGTGGGTGAATTTGGCCGGGTACTTGAGCGTGCCGAACTGCGCATAACCGTGGCTCTCGGTGATGGTCGCGTTCGCGGAAAAGCTCAAGGCCAGACTTATTAGTAGAAGGAGGGGACGCTTCAAGTCAGGGATCCGATCCAGGCGGCTTGGGCTTTATGAACCGTACAGTAACAGCTTGTTCCGATTGGAAAAAGGCTGGCGCCGCAGGAGGGAGACTACAGGCTTGGATGGGGGTTGGCAGGGTGAAGAACAAAGGGGGAGCTGTTGCCAGTTCCCCCTCGTGTTTGCTGCTTAGCGCGGCCCGGAAACCACCAGCATCTGCCCAGGTTTCAGCGCCTGGCCAGTGCGTGGGTTCCAGCGCTTGAGATGTTGCATCTCGACGTTGAAGCGCTTGGCGACGATGTACAGCGAATCGCCTTTCTTGACCTTGTACTGCACCGGCTTCTTGCTGTCGGCCTTGGCAACCAGCTTGCGGGTGTCCTGCATCACCAGGGTCTGGCCGACCTTGAGCGCCTGCCCGTTGAGCTTGTTCCAGCGCTGCAGGTCATGTACATCGACCTTGTTGGCCTTGGCGATCAGCGTCAGGTTGTCGCCGCTGCGCACCTTGTAGTTGCGGGTGCGACCGGCAATGGCCTTGTGCTCAACGTCGTCGAACACCGGCTTTTTCGGGCGCATGCTCAGCAATTCTTCCGGCTTCATCGCCGAAAGGCTGCTGGCCAGCAGCTGCGCCTTGGACGTCGGCACCAGCAAATGCTGCGGGCCGTCCAGGGTGGTGCGCTGTTTCAAGGCAGGGTTGAGCTGGAACAGTTCGTCTTCGTCGATCTCGGCCAGCGCGGCGACCCGTGACAGGTCCATGCTGGTCTTGATTTCTACCACTTCGAAGTACGGCGTGTTGGCGATCGGGTTGAGGTTGACGCCATACGCCTCGGGGGCCAGCACCACCTGGGACAGCGCCAGGAACTTGGGCACGTAGTCCTTGGTTTCCTGGGGCAGTGGCAGGTTCCAGTAGTCCGTCGGCAAACCGAGCTTCTCGTTACGCTCGATGGCTCGGCTGACCGTGCCCTCACCGGCGTTGTAAGCCGCCAGGGCGAGCAACCAGTCGCCGTTGAACATGTCATGCAGGCGAGTCAGGTAGTCCAGGGCTGCGGTGGTGGAGGCGGTGATGTCGCGGCGGCCGTCGTAGGCGCGGGTCTGGCGCAGGTTGAAATAGCGCCCGGTGGCGGGAACGAACTGCCACAGGCCGACCGCATCGCTGCGGGAATAGGCCATTGGGTTGTAGGCACTTTCAATCACTGGCAGCAGCGCCAGCTCCAGGGGCATGTTGCGTTCTTCAAGGCGTTCGACGATGTAATGAATATAGAGGCTGCCGCGTTCGCCGGCGTTCTCGAGGAAGGATGGGTTGCTGGCAAACCACAATCGTTGCTGTTCAATGCGCGGGTTGACGCCTAACCCGTCCTGCAATTGAAAGCCCCGGCGCATGCGTTCCCAGACATCCTGGGGCACTTCCGGGCTTGGCTTCTCTGATAGCCAAAGGGGTTTTTGCTTGATCTTGGCGGTAAGGTTTGGCTTGGGTTGCACGGTGGATTGTGCGGCAAAATGGGTCGATTGGCAGCCCGCCAGAGTAGCGGACACAGCCACCGCCACGGCTTGAGCCAGGCGGGTCAATGCGTCTGAATGGTTGGTTTTACGAATAGATGACGACATTGGCTGGAAGTAAGTTCCGGGCAAAAATGTCGGGCGATTCTAGAAAGCGCGTGGGTTGCGGTCAACCATTCAGAAATTACGTACTAAATTCCACGCGCTTAGAACGTATCTTTCCACGACCTCAAGCTAGCAAACACCTCACTCCCGGCCCGGTTATCGCGGCCATTCCGTTCGTCCGCTTTTTCTTTAACGGATGTTTCAGAGGTCCGCAGAAAAGGGTTGGTGCGTTTTTCCAGGGCCAAAGTCGAAGGCAATGTTATCTGGCCGTTCGCCCGCAGTTGCCGCACGTTCTCCACCCGTTCGGCGATATCCGCGTTATGCGGTTCCACGGCCTGGGCGAATTTCAGGTTACTTTGTGTGTATTCGTGGGTGCAGTACACCAGCGTGTTGGCCGGCAAGGCCGCCAGGCGCTCCAGTGAGGTGTGCATTTGCTGCGGGGTGCCTTCGAACAGGCGGCCACAACCGGCGGCGAAGAGGGTGTCGCCACAGAACAGCACGCCCTCGTGATAAAAGGCGATGTGCCCCAGGGTATGGCCGGGTACGGCAAACACCTCGAAGTCCCAACCCAGCACGTTGATGCGGTCGTTATCCTGGAGTGCCACGTCCCGCGCCGGGATCTTTTCATTTGCCGGGCCGTAGACCGTGGCGCCTGAAACACTTTTAAGTTGCTCGACGCCGCCGACATGATCATGGTGATGGTGCGTCACCAGGATGTCGCTGAGGGTCCACTCGGGATGCTGCTGGAGCCAGGCCAGCACGGGCGCGGCATCACCGGGATCGACCACCGCGCAGCGCTTGTTCGGCTGATCCTGTAACAACCAGATGTAGTTATCGGTGAAGGCGGGCAGGGCACTGATCTGTATCATTCTTTGATTCGCCAAGCTGAACACATTGGTGCATCTTAGAGCTTCTTGGCGCGTTGGAGAATGCAATGACTGATAAAGCGTTCGCCCAGGCCGATCCCGAGTGGCTGGCACTGATCGGTGCCGCCCGTGAATGGCTGTCCGGGCCTGTCGGGCAATTTTTACTGGATGAAGAACGGCGCATGCTCGAAGACGAGCTGGGTCGGTTCTTTGGTGGTTACCTGGTGCATTACGGGCCGTCGGCACAAACCCCGCCGTCGGCACCCCAGGTGCAACGCAATGTGCGCCTGGGGGCGCCGCTGCCGGGGGTTGAAATCGTCTGCGAGGAGCAGGCCTGGCCGTTGAGCGAGCATGCGGCCGATGTGGTGGTGATGCAGCATGGCCTGGATTTCTGCCTGTCGCCCCACGGTTTGCTGCGCGAAGCGGCCAGCAGCGTGCGCCCTGGTGGCCATTTGCTGATCATTGGCATCAACCCCTGGAGCAGTTGGGGCTTGCGCCATGTGTTCGCCCATGACGGGCTGCGCCAGGCGCGCTGCATCTCGCCGTCGCGAGTCGGCGACTGGTTGAACCTGCTGGGCTTTGCGCTGGAGAAACGCCGCTTCGGGTGCTATCGTCCGCCGCTTGCGTCTGCCAAGTGGCAAGGCCGGCTGGCCGGCTGGGAACGCAGGGCCGGTGCCTGGCAATTGTCCGGCGGGGGTTTCTACCTGTTGGTGGCGCGCAAGATCGTCGTTGGCCTGCGCCCGGTGCGCCAGGTGCGTCGCGAGCCGATGGGCAAGCTGGTGCCGATGCCGATGGCCAAGGTCAATCGCAAGCAGAGCGAACAGTAAACATACCTTTTTGATTTCAGGTCGAGCCTCTCGACCTCGGGCACTTGTCGGTCGATTATCGGCAACCCGCTTTGATGGATCCCGCTTTAATGGACAGTGAAATGACCGATACCGTAGAACTCTTCACCGATGGCGCCTGCAAGGGCAACCCCGGCCCCGGCGGATGGGGCGCCTTGCTGGTGTGCAAGGGCGTGGAGAAGGAACTGTGGGGCGGCGAAGCCAACACCACCAACAACCGCATGGAACTGATGGGCGCGATCCGTGGCCTGGAAGAGCTCAAGCGCCGTTGCGACGTATTGCTGGTGACCGACTCCCAGTACGTGATGAAGGGCATCAACGAGTGGATGGTCAACTGGAAGAAGCGCGGCTGGAAGACTGCGGCCAAGGAGCCGGTGAAAAACGCCGACCTGTGGCAATTGCTCGATGAGCAATGCAATCGCCACAACATCACCTGGAAATGGGTGCGCGGGCACATCGGCCATCCCGGCAACGAGCGGGCCGACCAACTGGCCAACCGCGGTGTGGATGAAGTGCGCGGCTACAAACAGAGCTGATGCCGTCTGACGTGTTAAGATCCCGCCCCTTGAAATGTACCAAACCGTTGAGAGCTGAACCCTGATGGCCATCCGATCTGTTGTACTCGATACCGAAACCACCGGCATGCCGGTGACCGACGGCCACCGGATCATTGAAATCGGCTGTGTCGAACTGATGGGCCGCCGCCTCACCGGCCGGCACTTCCACGTCTACCTGCAACCGGATCGGGAAAGTGACGAAGGCGCCATCGGCGTCCACGGCATCACCAACGAATTCCTGGTGGGCAAGCCACGGTTTGCCGAAGTGGCGGATGAGTTCTTTGAGTTCATCAACGGCGCGCAACTGATCATCCATAACGCGGCGTTCG
This sequence comes from Pseudomonas sp. I8001, assembly GCF_013385345.1. Lineage (NCBI taxonomy): Bacteria > Pseudomonadati > Pseudomonadota > Gammaproteobacteria > Pseudomonadales > Pseudomonadaceae > Pseudomonas > Pseudomonas sp. I8001. The sequence goes on along the minus strand of NZ_JACAQC010000024.1, from coordinate 263,437 downwards.
ACGTTGGCTTCATCAACAACGAATTCGCGCTGATGGGGCAGACCGACCGGGCTGATATCACCCGGCACTGCTCGATCCTCGACACCTTGATGATGGCGCGTGAGCGTCACCCGGGCCAGCGCAACAGCCTCGATGCGTTGTGCAAACGCTATGGCGTCGACAACTCCGGCCGTGAACTCCACGGCGCGTTGCTCGACTCCGAGATTCTCGCCGACGTCTACTTGACCATGACCGGTGGCCAGACCAGCCTGTCCCTGGCCGGTAATGCCTCGGACGGCAATGGTTCGGCGGAAGGCTCGGGCAATCGTCCTTCGGAAATCCGCCGCCTGCCAGCGGATCGCCAGCCCACCACGATTATTCGCGCCAGCGAGCAGGACATGGCCGAACACGCGGCGCGCCTTGAGGCGATCGCCAAGTCTGCCGGCGCACCCGCGCTGTGGACCCAATTGACCCAGCAATAACCTTTACCCCAGCGCCAGCCCCTGGCTGGCCCTGATCAGGTCATATGCCTTACGCGCAATCGGGTTCGCCGTGTTCGGACGGATCCACAGGTAGTACGTGACCTCCGGCATCCTCGGCAATCCATCGTTTTCCCCCAATACCCGCATATCCGGCCCTAGCATCTCCATGCTCCGTGGGGTCACGCCCAGCCCTGCGCGGGTCGCGGCCTTGATGCCGATCAGGTTCGATGCCAGGTACGCCTGGCGCCACGGGATATTCGCCCGTTCCAGCGCCTCAAGGGCGTAGCGCCGATAAATGCTCGGCTCATCCACCAGAATCAATGGCAGCGGCTCGCTTGGCGAGTGAATGTATTGCGCCGAACAAATCCACCACACCGGCGAGGTGCGCAGTGCAAAGCCCTCCAGGTTGGCATCGGCGCGGGTGGAAATCACCATGTCGACCTTGCCCCGGTGCAGGTCATCCATCAGGAACGGGCTGCGCCCGACGTCGATCTCCAGGCGCAGGCGCGGTGCCGAGCGGGCGATGTGGCTGAGGATCGGCGGCAGGATGGTGTCGGCGATGTCGTGGGGCGAGCCGATGCGCAGTACGCCGCTGAGGCTGCTTTCCCGCAAGGAATTGAGTGCATCGTCATTCAGCGAGAGCATCTGCCGCGCATGCCGCAACAGTTGCATCCCGGGTTCTGTCAGTTGTTTTTGCCGGCCACGTTTTTCAAACAGGCTGACGCCCACTTGTTGTTCCAGACGCTGCATATGCTGGGTGACGGAAGATTGTGTGCGTGCCAGGTGAGTGCCGGCTTCGGCAAAGCTGTGGTGGTCGACCACGGCGATAAAGGTGCGGAGCAGTTCAAGATCGAGGGTCGACATGGCCATTCCAGGGCGTTTTTATATCAAGGGTGCGAAGATAAACATTACAGATGTTTATGTTTTGTCGCGCTGGGTTTTTACGAGGGCTAATGAATTCGAGTATATGGCCAAAAGTCAGCGCGTCCATATACGGGAAGTTATAACGATATTAGATATTTGAATTTCCGTTAGCCCGGCACTCTCCCTAGCATGCCCCCACATCAGGTCGGGGTACGCCGATCGCTAATGAGGGGAGTTCCATGGGGTTTGTGCGCGCGGCGGTAAAACGAAGGTTGCCTGTGGTCCTGGGCGCGTTGATCGCCCTGGGCGGCAGCGCAGTGGCTCAGGCCGATGCGACCCTGGACAAGATCCAGCAGCGCCATGTGCTGGTGGTCGGCGTGCTGCTGTCTGGCGGGCCGTTTGGCGGCATCGACCCCACCACCCAGAAGCCCAGGGGCTTGAACGTCGACCTGGCCAACGAGCTGGGCCGTCAGTTGGGCGCCGAGGTGCAGCTGGTGCCGGTATTGCCGGCCAACCGTGTGCAGTTCCTGCAACAGGGCAAGGTCGACCTGCTGATCGCCAATATGGAATGGACCGCCGAGCGTGGCGAGATCCTCGGGTTCGTGCCGACGCCGTTCTACAAGATCGGCGGCACTGCTGCCGTACTCAAGGACAGCAAGATCACCCGCTGGGAAGATCTCAAGGACCAGCCGGTGTGCACCTCCCAGGGCAGCAGCTACGTCAAGCCGTTGACCGAACTGGGCGCGCAGATCAAGGCCTTCAAGAGCTCTTCGGAATCCCTGCTGGCCCTGCGCGGCAACAACTGCGTCGCCGCGGTGCATGACTCCACCCTGGTCAACCCGCTGATCAACGACAGCGCCGAATGGAAGGATTACCGCACCCTCAGTCCCGAGCTGAACCCGGCGCCATCGGTAATCTGGACCCGCCGTGGCGAGAGCGACACCCAGGCCAAACTCGACCCCATCGTCAAGGACCTGCACCGCAGCGGCTGGCTGATCGAAGCCCAGACCCGCAACCACATCACCCCGGCGTCCCCGGCGCTGGTGGAGTTGCAAAAACAGTTCAAGGGCGCCTGACACATGACATTGAGAACCCTGACTGCCTTGGGCCTGGCACTGTGCGCCAGCCTGGCCCACGCCGACGCCACCCTCGACAAGATCCAGCAACGCCACGCCATCAGCGTCGGCGTGATCCTCAGCGGTCCGCCGTTTGGCACCATCGACCCCAAGACCGGCGAACACCTGGGCTACAACGTCGAACTGGCCAAGGGCCTGGGCCAGGCGCTGGGTGTGGAGACCAGGACCGTTTCGGTACTGGCGCCCAACCGCGTGCAGTTCCTGCAACAGGGCAAGGTCGACGTGCTGATCGCCAACATGCAGTACACCGACGAACGCGCCGAGATTCTCGACTACGTGCCCACGCCCTATGAAGAAGTCGGCGGCGCGGCGTTGATCCGCAAAGGCGCCGGCATCACCCAGTGGGCCGACCTCAAGGGCAAGCCGGTGTGCGTGTCCCAGGGCAGCAACTTCATCAAGCCGTTGCAGGAAACCTACGGCGCGCAGATCAAGGCGTTCCGCAGCCAGTCCGAATCCCTGCTGTCGTTGCGCGGCAATGGCTGTGTGGCGGCGGTGCACGTCAGCCCGACCATGCACGCGCTGCTCGGCGATGCCGAATGGTCCGGCTACGAGATCCCGTTGCCGGGGGATTTGATCCCGTCCAAATCCGTGATCTGGATCCGTAAAGGCGAACACGACACCCAGGCCAGGCTCGACGCCATCGTGCGCGACTGGCATCGCAGCGGCTGGTTGATCGCCCTCGGCGAACGTACCGGCATGGCTCCGTCCCAAGCCCTGCGTGATCTGCACGAGCAGTACAGCCATGAGTGAAGCGCTATTCGCCACCCTGCAACAACTGCTCGGCGCCGCCCATGTGCAGCGCAGTGAAGATGCCGCCCAGTACCTGACCGACAAACAGGGCCGCTACACCGGCGAGGTGATCGCCGTGGTGCACCCGGCCAACACCGAGGAAGTGGCCGCCGTGGTGCGTGCGTGTGTCGCCCTGGAAGCGCCCATCGTGGTCCAGGGCGGCAACACCGGCCTGATGGCGGGTGCCACACCGGATGCCAGCGGCCGCGCGGTATTGTTGCTGCTCGACCGCCTGAACCGGGTGCGCGTGATCGATACCGACAACGACACCCTGACCGTCGAAGCCGGCTGCATCCTGCAAAACATCCAGGACGTGGCCCGTGAAGCCGGTCGCCTGTTTCCATTGAGTCTGGGCGCCGAAGGCAGTTGCACCATCGGCGGCAACCTTGGCACCAATGCAGGCGGCACCGCCGTGCTGCGTTATGGCAACACCCGCGAGTTGACCCTGGGCCTGGAAGTGGTGACCGCCGAAGGCGAAATCTGGAATGGCCTGCGAGGGTTGCGCAAGGACAACACCGGCTACGACCTGCGGGATTTGTACGTGGGTAGCGAAGGTACCCTCGGGATTATCACCGCTGCGACCCTGAAGCTGTTCCCGCTGCCCAAGGCCCAGGCGACAGCGCTGCTGGCGTTTGACGAGTTGGCCCAGGCGGTGGCGTTCCTGTCCCATGCCCGCGCCGGTTTTGGTGCAAACCTCACTGCATTCGAATTGCTCAGCGCCGATTGCCTGGCGTTGTTGCGTGAGCAATTTCCCGAGGGCCCGCAACCGTTTCTCAACGCCAGCCAACCCTGGTTTGCCTTGCTGGAGCTGTCGGATAACCACGGTGAAAGCCACGCCCGCGAAGCCTTCGAAACGGTCCTCGGTGAAGCCTTCGAACAGTCACTGCTGGCCGACGCACTGATCGCCGAAAGCCTGGCGCAAAGCGAAGCGCTATGGCTGCTGCGGGAGAACATGAGCGAAGCGCAGAAGCGTGCCGGACGCAATATGAAGCACGATATCTCGGTGCCCATTTCGCAAATCGTCGCCTTCGTCGCCCATACCGATGCGCTGTTGCAGACGCATTTCCCCGGTGTTCGCAACTTCACGTTCGGGCACCTGGGGGACGGCAACCTGCATTACAACGTGGCTCATCCGCTGGATTCAACGGTTGACGAGCACATGCGCAACTACGCCGAATTGAGCTTGCTGGTACACGACAGCGCCCACGCCCACGGCGGCTCCATCAGCGCCGAACACGGGATTGGCCAGCGCAAGGTCGGCCTGCTGGGCCGCTACAAAAGCCCGGTGGAACTGGACCTGATGCGCCGCATCAAGCGGGCCCTCGACCCGAAAAACCTGCTCAATCCCGGCAAAGTCCTGGAGGTACAGCCATGACCGTTCGCCTGTCCAAGCGGGTGCAGCGAGTGTCGCTGTCGGCCAATGCGGCGGCCAAATCCCGCGCCACGGAACTGCGTGACGCCGGCCGCGACATTCTGGACCTCACCACCGGCGAGCCGGATTTCGATACCCCGGAGCACATCAAGCAAGCCGCCTGCGCAGCCATTGCTGCGGGCGCCACCAAGTACACGCCAACACCCGGGGTAAAAGCCTTGCGCGTGGCCGTGCAGCGAAAACTGGCCGAAGAAAACCATCTGGACTATTCGCTGCCGAATATCGTGATCGCCAACGGCGCGAAACAGATCATCTTCAACGCCTTCGCCGCAACCCTCGACGACGGCGATCAAGTGCTGGTGCCGACGCCTTACTGGCCGTCGTTCCCCGACAGCGTGCGCTTCAACGGTGGCGAGCCGGTTTTTATCGAGTGCGGGCTGGAGCAGGGCTGCAAACTGCTGCCCGCCCAGCTGGAGCAACACATCAATCAACGCACGCGCTGGCTGATCCTTAACGGCCCGGGCAACCCGAGCGGTGCGGTGTATGGCGAGGCTGAACTGCATGCGCTGGCCGAGGTGCTGCGTCGCCATCCCCAGGTGCTGGTGCTGCTGGATGAACTCTACGAACACATCCGCTTCGACGGTCGCCCGGCCCAGAGCCTGCTGAACGTTGCGCCGGATTTGCAGGAACGTTGCCTGCTGGTGGGCGGCGTGTCCAAGACCTACGCCATGACGGGCTGGCGCATCGGTTTCGGCGCCGGGCCGCAGGCCTTGACCCATGCAATGGCGGTTGTTCAGTCGCAATCCACCTCCGGTGCTTCCTCCGTGGGCCAGGCTGCTGCATTGGCGGCATTCACCGGCGGACTGGGCTTTTTGGCCGAGCAGGTAGCGGCCTATCAGCTGCGCCGGGACCTGTTGATGATGGCCCTCGGCACCGTCGTGGGCCTGGAAGTACTCGAACCCCAGGGCGGCTTTTTCGTGTTCGTGCGTTGCGCCGGTTTGCTTGGCCGCTATCGCCCGGACGGTCAGTGCCTGAACGATGACGGCGATGTCGTCGCGTACTTGCTGGAGGAGGGCGTCGCCGGAGTAGCGGGCAGTGCCTACGGCCTGTCGCCGTGGTTTCGCCTGTCCATCGCCACGGCGACCGACAGCGTGGCCGAGGCCGGCCGCCGTATCGCTGTCGCCTGCGGCAAGCTGCGGGGCGTCGAATGAGTCATTGGCTGGAGCTTTTTGTGCACTGGGCCGCCGGTATCGGCCTCAACTACAGCTTCCTGCTGGATGCCTATCAGCGCGGCACCCTGGAGCAGGGCGCGCTGACCACCGTGCTGTTGTGCCTGTTCACCATCGTCGGCAGCCTGCTGGCCGGGATCAGCCTCGCGGCGCTGCTGACTTCCGGCAACCCGTGGCTGGCCAAACCGGCGCGGGTGTTTATCGAAGTCACCCGCAACACGCCGACCCTGGTGCAGCTGTACTGCGCATTCCTGGTGTTGAACATGCTGCTGACCCAGGCCGTCGGCGCGGCCAACCCGCTGACGCCGTTTGCCTGGGTGGTGATCGTGATTTCGCTGCACAAGGGCGCGTTCCACGCCGAAGCCCTGCGCGCCGGCATCGAAGCGGTGCCCGCCGTGACCCTGGAAGCCGCCAGCTCCCTGGCGTTCAGCAGTCGGCAATTGCTGTGGAATGTGCAGTTGCCGTTGGCCCTGCGCTTCGCGCTGCCGTCGCTGATCAACAACCTGATCGACCTGGTGAAAATGACCGCCGTGGCCTCGGCCATCGCCGTGGGCGACATCACTTACGCCTCGATCATGATCTGGACCCAGAGCGATAACGTGCTGGAGCTGATGATTCTGATCCTGAGCTTTTTCGGCTTGCTGAGTTTTACCGTCAATTGTGTGGGGCGCTGGCTGGAAGCGCGCCTGAGGATGCCCGGCTATGGCCATTGATTCATTCCCGGTGCTGTCGGCGTTGCTGCAATGGTCGCCGGCGCTGGTGACTGGTTTCGGCCAGAACATCCTGATCAGCCTGGTGGCGATTGGTCTTGGTTCGCTGCTGGGCCTGATGGTGGGCGCGTTGGCCCTGTCACCCCTGCGCCTGCTTCGGTTGCCCGCGCGGATCTGGGTGCAGGTTTTCCGCAATGCACCGTGGCTGGTGCTGATCTATTTCACCACCTACGTGTTCCCGTTCGAGATCCATATCGGCAGCAGCTACGTGTCGTTCCCGGACTGGGTCAAGGTGACGATTGGCCTGGCATTGCCGGCCAGCGCCAACGTGGCGGAGATCTTTCGCGGCGCCATCGGCTCAATCCCCAGCACCCAGTGGGAGGCGGCGCGCTCACTGGCATTTACCCGCGGCCAGATATTCAGCTCGATCATTCTGCCCCAGTGCTTCAAGCGCATGTTGCCGCCGTGGATGAACCTCTACGCGGTGGTCACCATGGGCACCGCCCTGGCGTCGCTGGTGGGCGTGCACGACGTGATCGACACCGCACAGATCGCCAGCAACACCGTGAACATGACCGGCTTTACCGTGGTGATCTATCTGAGTTTGCTGGTGCTGTTCTTTGCCTACTGCTACCCGATTTCCCGTTTGACCCAACGCCTGGAGCGCCGTTATGCCTTCTATTGAACCCCTGGTCAGCCTGCGGGATTTGCAGCTGTCGTTCGGTGACAACCGGGTGCTCAAGGGCATCGACCTCGACGTGCATCGCGGCCAGGCGGTGTCGATCATCGGCCCGTCGGGCTCGGGCAAGTCGACCATCCTGCGCTGTATCACCGGCCTGTTGCAGCCCCGGCGCGGCACCATTCGCGTGGGCGAAACCCGGGTCGATACGCTGACCCAGGAAGCGCAGCGTATCGAGTTGCGCAAGCGTGTGGGTTTTGTGTTCCAGCAATACAACCTGTTCCCGCATTTGTCCGTGCTGGAAAACCTGGTGATCGCCCCGCGCAAGGTGCTCGGTCGCAACCGTGCCGATGCCGAGAAAGATGCCCGGGCGCTGTTGGCCAAGGTGCGCATGGAGCACAAGGCCGATGCCTATCCGGGCCAATTGTCCGGCGGCCAGCAGCAGCGGGTGGCGATTGCCCGGGCGTTGGCGATGCGCCCCGAGCTGATCCTGTTCGATGAAGTGACCTCGGCCCTGGACCCGGAAACCGTCGGTGAAGTACTGACGGTGATTCGCGAGCTGACCGAAGAAGGCATGACCTGCGTGCTGGTGACCCACGAAATGCGCTTTGCCGAAGAGATCAGCGACATCGTCTATTTCACCGAAAACGGCGTGATCGTCGAGCACGGCAGCGCCGAGCAGATCTTCCAGCGCCCCACCAGTGAAAGGACCCAGGAATTCCTGCGCCATGCCTTGGGCGATCCCGGCCGTCGGCCACCGATCGCCAATGATCCGTACCTGTTGACCAACCTGAGCCGCTACACCCTGTCCGTCTAACAAGAGGAACCTCGTCATGAGTACCGCAAACCGTGCCGCCGTTATCGAAGACTTCCTGCAGCAGATCCGTGTCATCAACCAGCGTGGCGTAGACCGCGCGGCCCTGGTGGAAATCGTCGGGCTGCTGGAAACCCTGGCCGAGCGCCGGGACCTGTTCAACTTCAGCGAATTCCCCGCGCCGGTGCCGGGCCAGGGCAGTACCGCGTTCCGCTATCGCCTGAACGACGACGGCGACACGCCCACCCTGTACCTGAACTCGTTGCTGCCGGGCAAAAGCACCCTCCCGCACAACCACGAAACCTGGGCGATCATCAGTGCCGTTGAAGGCCAGGAAATCAACTATGTGTATGGCCGCAACGATGAAGGGCGTGAGGAAGGCTTCACCACCCTGACCCTTGAGAAAGAAGTCGTCGTGCAGCCGGGCACCTCTATCTCGTTCCTCGGTGAAGACCTGCACGGGATTCGCGTTGAGGGTGAGCAGGCGACCTTGCATTTCCACCTGTACGGCTTGCCGCTGGAATCCCTCAATGGCCGTTACGGCGTTGAAGCAGACGGCCGGATCCTCAACTACAACGCCTCGCAGATGGCGCCTTCAATCCGGGCCTATTCCTGAGCACAACACACATCAAATGTGGGAGCGGGCTTGCTCGCGAATGGGGTGTGTCAGCCAATGAATGCGTTTCTGGCCCACCGCATTCGCGAGCAAGCCCGCTCCCACAATTGGATCAGCGTTCATCCAGGGTTTTTTATGATTGATCTGTATTACTGGCCTACGGGCAACGGCCTGAAAGTCGGCATCCTGCTGGAAGAGCTGGAGGCGGAGTACCGCCTGATTCCGGTCAACATCCGCGAAGGCGCGCAGAAGCAGGAAAGCTTCCAGCGCATCAGTGCGAATGGGCGGATTCCGGCGATTGTCGACCACCGCCTTGAAGCACCCCTGAGCCTGTTCGAGTCCGGGGCGATCCTGAACTACCTGGCGGACAAGGCCGGGCGCTTCCTGCCGCCCGCCGGCACCGCCGAGCGCCAGAAGGTCCAGGAATGGCTGTTCTGGCAGGTAGGGCATATCACCCCGTACCTGAGCCAGTTGCAGCTGTTCAAGGAGAAGGCCCCGGAACCGATTCCCTTTGCCCTGGACCTGCTGAACGCCGAAGCCACGCGCCTGTATCGGGTGCTGGAGCAGCGCCTGGCCGAGGTGCCGTATGTGGCGGGCGAATACTCGGTGGCCGACATGGCGATCTTCCCGTGGATCCAGCCCCTGCGCCAAGGCCAGGACCTGGCGGACTACCCGAACATCCAGGCCTGGCGTCTGCGCATCAACGCGCGCCCGGCAGTCCAGCGGGCCTATGCCAAGGGCCGTGAAGTGGCCGCCGGCGAGCGTTCGCTGGCCTTGCAGTAACCCATCTATTTTTTGCGGGACTTCCATGAGCCAGACCATCACACCCGGGCAATTGCAACAATGGCTGTTTGACGGCCAGGAAATCGCCCTGTTCGACGTACGCGAGCACGGCCAATACGGCGAGGCCCACCTGTTTCACGGGGTGAACCTGCCCTATAGCCGCCTGGAACTGGAGGTGCAGCGCCTGGCACCGAATCCCCGGGTGCGCCTGGTGATCTACGACCAGGACGGCGGCGATGTGGCTGCGCGCACGGCACTGCGTTTGCAAGCGCTGGGCTACCGCCATGTGCATGTACTGGAAGGTGGTGCGAACGCTTGGCAGGCGGCGGGTTTGCAGTTGTTCGCCGGGGTGCATGTGCCGTCGAAAGCCTTTGGCGAATTGGTGGAAGAGGCCAGCCATACACCCCACGTCACCGCGCAGCAACTGGCGGACTGGCAGGCCACGGGCGAGCCGCTGGTGGTGCTGGACGGTCGGCCGTTCGATGAATACCGCAAGATGACCATTCCCGGTTCCATCTGCTGCCCCAATGGTGAGCTGGGCTACCGCGTGCACGACCTGGTGCCGGATGAAACCACGCCGATCGTGGTCAACTGCGCCGGGCGTACCCGCAGCATTATCGGTGCCCAGACGTTGATCAATCTGGGTGTGAAGAACCCGGTTTATGCATTGGAAAACGGTACCCAGGGTTGGTACCTGGCGGATTTCAAGCTGGAGCATGGCAGTACCCGGCGTTATGCCGATCAGGTCTCGACGGATCTGGCCCGACAGCGCGCGGCTGCCCGGCAATTGGCGGAGCGGGCAGGGGTGGTCAGTGTCAAGGCGGAGCAGGTTCGCCAATGGGCAACGGACCCGGCCCGTAGCCTTTTCCTGTGCGATGTGCGTACCGCTGAAGAATTTGCCGCCGGCAGTTTGCCGGGGGCGCAACACACGCCGGGCGGGCAGTTGATCCAGTCCACTGACCTGTACATCGGCGTGCGTCAGGCGCGGGTGGTGCTGTTGGACAGTGATGGTGTGCGTGCGCCGATTGTCGCCAGTTGGCTGCGGCAGTTGGGGCATGAGGCGTATGTACTCGAGGGTGGCGTCCACAGTGGACTGGCGCTGGAGGCCAAGGAGGCCGTGCCCTTTGACGCGCTGCCGCTGATCTCGGTGCAGGCGCTGGCCGATGCGCTGAAGGACGACACCGTGGACCTGGTGGACCTGCGCCCGAGCATGATCCATCGCAAGGGCCGGATTGTCGGTTCGCGCTGGTCGATTCGTTCGCGGTTGACCGCGGGTGGGCGTCCACTGGTGCTGCTGGCTGATGATCCGGCACTGGCCGCTTTTGCTGCGTTGGGCTTGGGCGGCGATGTGCGTTTGCTCGACGGCGGCTATGCCGCGTGGGTTGCGGCCGGTTTGCCGGTGATCGAGGATGCGCAAACGCCTCCGGACAACCAGTGCATCGACTTCCTGTTCTTCACCCACGACCGCCACAGCGGCAACAAGGACGCTGCCCGCCAATATCTCGCCTGGGAAATTGGCCTGTTGGCACAGATGAGCGAAGCGGAAATCGCCAGTCTCAAGCCGTTGTTGCCCGCGTCACGGGTGCGTACCCGGCTGATTCACGCGGCGCGTACCGAAGGCGGCAATGGTGGTCGGGCGGTGAACGTACCGATCACCCGCCTGAGCACCGTGCTGTTCGACAACCTGGCCCAGATGCGTGACGCGCGCTCCCGACGCGACTGTGAGCGGGTCCTGAGTTACGGCGCACGCGGCAATCCCACTGCTTTTGCCCTTGAAGACCTGGTCACCGAACTTGAGGGTGGCTATCGCACACGGCTGTATGGCACCGGGCTCGCCGCCGCGGCGCAGACGTTCCTGGCCTACCTGCGGCCCGGCGACCATGTGTTGATCACCGACGCCGTCTATTCGCCGGTGCGCAAACTGGCCCGGGAGTTCCTCCAGCCATTCGGCATCGAAGTCAGCTATTTCGCCCCGGACGGCAGCGGCCTGGAAGCGCAACTGCAGGCCAACACCAAAATGGTCTACGCCGAAGTGCCGGGTTCGCTGCTGTATGAGCTGTGTGACCTGCCCGCGCTAGCCGCACTGTGCAAGCCGCGGGGCATTCTGTTGGCGGTGGACAACACCTGGGGCTCGGCGTACCTGTACCGCCCGCTGGCGCTGGGTGCCGACATCTCGATCATGGCCTTGACCAAGTACCTTGGCGGCCACAGTGACGTGATGATGGGCAGCGTCTGCACCACCGAAGCGGCATGGCCGGCCCTGGCGAAAATGAGCGATACCTTTGGCAATGCAGTGAGTGCCGACGATGCCTACCTGATCCTGCGTGGCGCACGCACCCTGGCTTCCCGGCTGGACGTGCACGAGCGCCAGGCGTTGAAGATTGCCCAGTGGTTGCAGGCGCAGCCGCAGGTCAGGCGGGTGTTTCATCCGGCACTGGCTGAGCATCCTGGCCACGCGCTGTGGAAGCGTGACTTCAGCGGGAGCAACGGTTTGCTGTCCTTCGAACTCGACCGCGCGGATGCCGGCTACGTCGAACGGTTTATCGACGGCCTGCAGCTGTTTGGCCTGGGCGCATCCTGGGGCGGCTTTGAAAGCCTGGTGACCCTGGCCGATACACAGGATCGCCAGAACGCCGCCGACCGTGGATTGAACCCGGTGGTGCGCCTGCATGTGGGGCTGGAGGATGTGGAGGCGTTGATCGAGGACCTGCAGCGCGGGTTCGTGGCGGCGGGGCGTTGAGCCTCGCACCATGACAATTTGCGTCCGCCCATAGGTGCCAATCGAACTTTGTGTTTAACTTCGGCACCTGAAATTCGTTTCACTACCACCACTAGAAGGATTCCGTTCATGGCTCAAGTTACCCTCCGAGGCAACCCTGTCCAGATCGAAGGCGATTTGCCGAAAGTCGGCGCCAAGGCGCCAGACTTCACCCTGACTGCCGGCGACCTGTCTGACGCGACCCTGGCGACTTTCGCCGGCAAGCGCAAAGTGCTGAACATTTTCCCAAGCGTTGATACCCCGACCTGCGCCACTTCGGTTCGCAAGTTCAACGCCCAGGTCAACGACGTGAACAACACCGTAGTGTTGTGCATCTCCACCGACCTGCCATTTGCCCAGGCGCGTTTCTGCGGTGCCGAAGGCCTGGAAAACGTGAAGAACCTGTCGGACTTCCGTGAGGCAGCCTTTGCTGTCGACTACGGTGTAGCGCTTGCTGATGGCCCGCTCCGCGGCCTGACCGCCCGTGCCGTCGTGGTACTGGACGAGAACGACAACGTGCTGCACAGCGAACTGGTCAGCGAAATTGGCCAAGAGCCGAACTACGAGGCAGCCCTGGCTGTTTTGAAGTAACTGTTACTACGCATTACTGTCGTTTTGCAGTAACACGCGTGATGCAGTATTACGGCCTGGCCTAGTCCAGGCCGTTTTTATTTGTGCTTCAGATGCTTAGCCAGATAGCGAATGGACTAAGCACAGAAGTTAAAAGTTGTAATCCAAGGTAAATAGCCGGTAAAGGCGCTTTTCTTAACGCGCCCCAGTGCTTATCTTTCAGCCTCCCGAAGAAGAAGCTCTCGCACCCAATGGTTGATCACTCCATGCAATCCACCCCTCGTCACTCCCGCCGCTGGCTGTTCGGCCTTCTCGTGCTGCTGGTCATTGCCGGCCTGTGCTGGAAGTTCTGGCCTGGCACCAGCCACAAGGACAGCGCCGAGAAGAAGCCCGCCGGGCATGCCGGCAAGTCGGGGATGATGCGCCCGGGCTTTGGGGGTTCCACTGGCCCGGTGCCGGTGCGTGTGGCGCCGGCGGTGCTGGGCGAATTCCCGGTGTACTACAAGGCGCTGGGTACGGTGACGGCACTCAACACCATCAATGTGCGCAGCCGGGTTGGCGGAGAGCTGGTCAAGATCGCCTTTGAAGAGGGGCAGATGGTCAAGGCCGGTGACCTGCTGGCGGAAATCGACCCGCGCAGTTACCAGAATGCCTTGCTCCAGGCCCAGGGCACGTTGCTGCAGAACCAGGCCCAGCTGAAAAACGCCCAGGTCGACGTGCAGCGTTATCGCGACCTGTATGCCCAGGACAGTATCGCCAAGCAGACCCTGGACACCGCCGAAGCACTGGTGTTGCAGTACCAGGGCACGGTCAAGACCAACCAGGGCGCGGTGGATGACGCCAAGCTCAACCTCGAATTCACCAAGATCCGCGCCCCGATCACCGGTCGTGTCGGCCTGCGCCAGGTAGACGTGGGCAACCTCGTCGCCGCCAACGACACCACCTTCCTGGCGGTGATCACCCAGACCCAACCCATCAGCGTGGTCTTCACGTTGCCGGAAAACACCCTGGAAACCGTGCTGGCGCGTTATCACGCCGGCAACAAGCTGCCGGTGGAAGCCTGGGACCGTGGCGATGTCGCAGTGAAAGCCACGGGCGTGCTGCAGAGCCTCGATAACCAGATCGACGTCACCACCGGCACCCTGAAATTCAAGGCGCGGTTCGATAACAAGGACCAGGCGCTGTTCCCCAACCAGTTCGTGAACGTGCACCTGCTGGCCGACACCCTGCACAACGTGGTGCTGGCGCCGTCGGCGGCGATTCAGTTCGGCAATACCGGCACCTTCGTCTACGTGCTCGATGGCGACAAGAAGGTCAAGGTGCGTCCGCTGGTGATCGGTGATTCCGACGGCGACAACACCGTGGTCAAGCAAGGCCTGGCCGCCGGCGACCGCGTGGTGCTGGAAGGCACCGACCGCCTGAAGGACGGCAGTGACATTGAAGTGGTCAACGACAGCACTGAAGTGCCGACCACGCCGACCGAACACCTCCAGGGTCAACCGGCAGCCAAGACGCAACAAGGCCCGGCTGATGCCGCCAAGGCGCAAAAGGGCGGCGCATGAACCTCTCGCGGCTGTTCATCCTTCGCCCGGTAGCCACTACCCTGAGCATGCTGGCCATTGTCCTGGCTGGCGTGATCGCTTATCGCCTGCTGCCGGTCTCGGCCTTGCCCCAGGTGGATTACCCGACCATCCGGGTGATGACCCTGTACCCCGGCGCCAGTCCGGACGTAATGACCAGCGCGGTCACGGCGCCCCTTGAGCGTCAGTTCGGGCAGATGCCCGGCCTGACCCAAATGGCGTCCACCAGCTCCGGCGGCGCCTCGGTGCTGACCCTGCGTTTCAACCTCGACATCAACATGGATGTCGCCGAGCAACAGGTGCAGGCCGCGATCAACGCCGCCACCAACCTGCTGCCCAAGGACCTGCCGGCGCCGCCGGTGTACAACAAGGTCAACCCGGCGGATACCCCGGTGCTGACCCTGGCCATCACCTCCAAGACCATGTTGCTGCCCAAGCTCAATGACCTGGTCGACACGCGCATGGCGCAGAAGATCGCGCAGATCAGCGGCGTCGGCATGGTCAGCATCGCCGGCGGCCAGCGCCAGGCGGTGCGGATCAAGGTCAACCCCGAGGCCCTGGCGGCCAACGGCCTGAACCTGTCGGACGTGCGCACCCTGATCGCCGCCTCCAACGTCAACCAGCCCAAGGGTAACTTTGACGGCCCCACGCGGGTGTCGATGCTCGACGCCAACGACCAGTTGGTCTCGCCCAAGGAATACGCCGAACTGATCCTCGCCTACAACAACGGCGCGCCGTTGCGGCTCAAGGATGTGGCGCAGATCGTCGACGGCGCCGAGAACGAACGCCTCGCGGCCTGGGCCAACGAAAACCAGGCGGTCCTGCTGAACATCCAGCGCCAGCCCGGGGCCAACGTCATCGAGGTGGTGGACCGGATCAAGGCGCTGTTGCCAAGCATCACCGACAACCTGCCGGCGGGCCTGGACGTGACGGTGCTTACCGACCGTACCCAGACCATCCGGGCCTCGGTCAAGGATGTACAACACGAATTGCTGATCGCCATTGCCCTGGTGGTGATGGTGACGTTCCTGTTCCTGCGCCGCTTCAGCGCGACCATTATTCCGTCCATCGCCGTGCCGCTGTCCCTGGTGGGCACCTTCGGCGTGATGTACCTCGCCGGTTTCTCCATCAACAACCTGACGCTGATGGCGCTGACCATCGCCACCGGTTTTGTGGTGGACGACGCCATCGTGATGCTGGAGAACATTTCCCGCTACATCGAGGAAGGCGATACACCGCTCAATGCGGCGCTCAAGGGCGCCAAGCAGATCGGCTTCACCCTGATTTCCCTGACCCTGTCGCTGATCGCGGTATTGATCCCGCTGCTGTTCATGGCGGACGTGGTGGGGCGCTTGTTCCGTGAATTCGCGATCACCCTGGCGGTGGCGATCCTGATTTCCCTGGTGGTGTCCCTGACCCTGACGCCGATGATGTGCGCGCGGTTGCTCAAGCGTGAGCCGAAAGAGGACGAGCAGGGCCGTTTCTACAAGGCCAGCGGCGCCTGGATCGACTGGCTGATCGAGGCCTACGGGCGCAAGTTGCAGTGGGTGCTCAGGCATCAGCCGCTGACCCTGCTGGTGGCCATCGCCACCCTGGGCCTGACCGTGGTGTTGTACATGGTAGTGCCCAAGGGCTTCTTCCCGGTGCAGGACACCGGCGTGATCCAGGGCATTTCCGAAGCGCCACAGTCGATTTCCTTTGCGGCGATGAGCCAGCGCCAGCAGGAACTGGCGAAGATCATCCTCGAAGACCCGGCGGTGGAGAGCCTGTCGTCCTATATCGGGGTAGACGGTGATAACGCCACCCTCAACAGTGGTCGCCTGCTGATCAACCTCAAGCCCCACGGCGAACGGGACCTGAGCGCAGCACAGATCATCACGCGCCTGCAGCCGCAACTGGACAAGCTGGTGGGGATTCGCCTGTTCATGCAGCCGGTGCAGGACCTGACCATCGAAGACCGCGTCAGCCGTACCCAGTACCAGTTCAGCATGTCCTCGCCGGACGCCGAGCTGCTGGCCTTGTGGAGTGAAAAGCTGGTACACGCCCTCAGCCAGTTGCCGGAACTCTCCGACGTCGCCAGCGACCTGCAGGACAAGGGCCTGCAGGTGTACCTGGTGATCGACCGTGACGCCGCATCGCGCCTTGGTGTGTCGGTGTCGACCATCACCGACGCGCTGTACGACGCGTTCGGCCAGCGGCAGATATCCACCATCTACACCCAGGCCAGCCAGTACCGCGTGGTATTGCAGGCCCAGTCCGGTGAAACCCTCGGCCCGGACGCCCTGAACCAGATCCATGTGAAAACCACCGACGGCGGCCAGGTGCGGCTGTCGAGCCTGGCCCATGTGGAACAGCGCCAGGCCCAGTTGGCAATCGCGCATATCGGTCAGTTCCCGGCGGTGATGATGTCGTTCAACCTGGCCCCCGGCGTGGCGCTGGGCAAGGGCGTCGACCTGATCAACCAGACCCAGAAAGACATCGGCATGCCGGTGGGCGTGCAGACCCAGTTTCAGGGCGCGGCCCAGGCATTCGAGGCTTCGCTGTCGAGTACCTTGCTGCTGATCCTGGCGGCGGTGGTGACCATGTACATCGTGCTCGGGGTGCTCTACGAGAGCTACATCCACCCGATCACCATCCTCTCGACCCTGCCGTCGGCAGCGGTGGGCGCCTTGCTGGCCTTGCTGCTCAGTGGCAACGACCTGGGGATGATCGCGATCATCGGCATCATCCTGCTGATCGGCATCGTGAAGAAGAACGCGATCATGATGATCGACTTTGCCCTCGACGCTGAGCGCAACCAGGGCCTGGACCCGCAAACCGCGATCTACCAGGCGGCGCTGTTGCGCTTCCGGCCGATCCTGATGACCACCCTGGCGGCGCTGTTCGGTGCCGTGCCGTTGATGCTCGCCACCGGCTCCGGCGCCGAGTTGCGCCAGCCGCTGGGCCTGGTGATGGTGGGCGGGTTGCTGGTGAGCCAGGTGTTGACCCTGTTTACCACCCCGGTGATCTACCTGTATTTCGACCGCCTCGGCCGTCGCTGGCGCAAAGAGCCGGTGCGCCTGGAGCCGGTTGAGTCATGAACCTGTCCGGACCATTCATTCGCCGGCCGGTAGCCACCATGCTGCTGAGCCTGGCGATCATGCTGCTGGGCGGCGTCAGCTTCAACCTGTTGCCGGTGTCGCCATTGCCGCAGATCGATTTCCCGGTGATCGTGGTGTCGGCCAGCTTGCCGGGGGCCAGCCCCGAGGTGATGGCGTCGACGGTGGCCACGCCGCTGGAGCGCTCCTTCGGCGCGATTGCCGGCATTACCACCATGAGCAGTTCGTCGAGCCAGGGTTCGACCCGGGTGATCCTGGCGTTCGACTCCAATCGCGACATCAACGGCGCGGCGCGGGAAGTGCAAGCGGCGATCAACGCCTCGCGTAACCTGCTGCCCAGTGGCATGCGCAGCATGCCCACCTACAAGAAGATCAACCCGTCCCAGGCGCCCATCATGGTGCTGTCCCTGACCTCGGACGTGTTGCCCAAGGGCCAGCTGTACGACCTGGCCTCGACCATTCTGTCCCAGAGCCTGTCCCAGGTGCCGGGCGTGGGTGAAGTGCAGATCGGCGGCAGCTCGTTGCCCGCCGTGCGTATCGAACTGGAACCCAAGGCCCTCGACCAGTACGGCGTGGCCCTGGACGATGTGCGGAATACCATCGCCAATGCCAACGTGCGCCGGCCCAAGGGTTCGCTGGAGGACAGCCAGCGCAACTGGCAGATCCAGGCCAACGACCAGCTGGAAAAGGCCAAGGACTATGAACCGCTGCTGATCCGCTACCAGAATGGCGCGGCCTTGCGCCTGGGGGATGTGGCGAAGATCAGCGACGGCGTCGAGGACCGCTACAACAGCGGCTTCTTCAACAATGACTCGGCGGTGCTGCTGGTGATCAACCGCCAGTCCGGCGCCAACATCATCGAGACGGTGAAGCAGATCAAGGCACAACTGCCGGCCTTGCAGGCGGTGTTGCCGTCCAGCGTCAAGCTGAACCTGGCCATGGACCGTTCGCCGGTGATCACCGCCACCTTGCACGAAGCCGAGATGACCCTGCTGATTGCCGTGGCCCTGGTGATCCTGGTGGTGTACCTGTTCCTCGGCAACTTCCGCGCCTCGCTGATTCCCACCCTGGCGGTGCCGGTGTCGCTGGTGGGCACGTTTGCAGTGATGTACCTGTTCGGCTTTTCCCTGAACAACCTGTCGCTGATGGCGCTGATCCTCGCCACCGGCCTGGTGGTGGACGATGCCATCGTGGTGCTGGAGAACATTTCCCGGCACATCGACGAGGGTGTGCCGCCGATGAGGGCGGCGTACCTGGGGGCCCAGGAAGTCGGCTTCACCTTGCTGTCAATGAACGTCTCGCTGGTGGCGGTGTTCCTCTCGATCCTGTTCATGGGCGGTATCGTTACCAGCCTGTTCCGCGAGTTTTCCATCACCCTCGCAGCGGCGATCATCGTCTCGCTGGTGGTGTCGCTGACCCTGACCCCGATGCTCTGCGCCCGCTGGCTCAAGCCCCATGTCAAAGGCCAGGAGACAGGCTTGCAGCGCTGGAGCCAGAAGATCAACGACCGCATGGTGGCAGGCTACGCCCGCAGCCTGGACTGGGTGCTGCGCCACAAGCGCCTGACGCTGCTCAGCCTGTTGGTGACCATCGGAGTCAACGTCGCGCTGTATGTGGTGGTGCCGAAAACCTTCATGCCCCAGCAGGACACCGGGCAACTGATCGGCTTTGTGCGTGGCGACGACGGGCTGTCATTCAGTGTGATGCAGCCGAAGATGGAAATTTTCCGTAAGGCCGTCCTGCAGGACCCCGCGGTGTTGAGCGTGGCAGGCTTTATTGGCGGCAACAGCGGCACCAACAACGCGGTGATGCTGGTGCGGCTCAAGCCCATCAGCGAACGCAAGATTTCTGCCCAGGCGGTGATCGAGCGCATGCGCAAGAATGTGCCACTGGTGCCCGGCGGGCGCCTGATGCTGATGGCTGACCAGGACCTGCAATTCGGCGGCGGCCGCGACCAGACCACCTCGCAGTATTCCTACATCCTGCAAAGCGGCGACCTGGCGGCCTTGCGCCTGTGGTACCCGAAAGTGGTTGCCGCGTTGCGTGAGCTGCCGGAGCTGACCGCCATCGATGCCCGTGAAGGACGTGGGGCGGCCCAGGTGACGTTGATTGTCGACCGCGACCAGGCCAAGCGCCTGGGCATTGACATGGACATGGTCACTGCCGTGCTCAACAACGCCTACAGTCAGCGGCAGATTTCCACCATCTACGACAGCCTCAACCAGTACCAGGTGGTGATGGAGGTCAATCCGAAGTACGCCCAGGACCCGATCACCCTCAATCAGATGCAGGTGATCACGTCCACCGGTGCGCGCGTGCCGCTGTCGGCCATCGCTCACTATGAGAACAGCCTGGCGGACGACCGGGTCAGCCATGAAGGCCAGTTCGCCTCGGAAAACATTGCGTTTGATATGTCGCCCGGCGTCACGGTGGAGCAGGGCACGGCCGCCATTGAGCGGGCGATTGCCAAGGTCGGCCTGCCGGAAGAGGTGATCGCGAAGATGGCCGGTACGGCCGACGCCTTCGCCGCCACCCAGAAAGGCCAGCCGTTCATGATCCTCGGTGCACTGGTAGCGGTGTACCTGGTATTGGGGATTCTGTATGAGAGCTATATCCACCCGCTGACCATTCTGTCGACCTTGCCGTCGGCGGGGGTGGGCGCCTTGCTTTCGATTTACCTGCTGGGGGGCGAGTTCAGCCTGATCTCGCTGCTGGGGCTGTTCCTGCTGATCGGGGTGGTGAAGAAAAACGCGATCCTGATGATCGACCTTGCGCTGCAACTGGAACGCAAGGACGGCATGAGCCCGCTGGAATCGATCCGCGCCGCCTGCCTGGTGCGGCTGCGCCCGATCCTGATGACCACGCTGGCGGCGATTCTTGGCGCCGTGCCGCTGCTGCTCAGCACGGCCGAAGGCGCGGAAATGCGCCAGCCCCTGGGCCTGACGATTATCGGCGGGCTGGTGTTCAGCCAGATCCTGACCCTCTACACCACGCCTGTGGTTTACCTTTATCTCGACCGCCTGCGCCACCGTTTCAACGGTTGGCGCGGAGTGCGTACCGATGCTGCCCTGGACACTGCGCTATGACCGATTCAACGTTTCCCACCGTGCAACGTCTGGCGATGACTCGCGGCTCAAAGCTGCTGAGCCTGGCCCTGTGCGGCGTGATGCTCAGCGCCTGCGCCGTCGGCCCGGACTACAAACGCCCCGAATTGACCGAGCCTGCCCAGTACAAAGAGGCCCAGGGCTGGCGCCAGGCCGCGCCCAGCGACTCGCTGGCCCGGGGCGCCTGGTGGGAGCTGTACGGCGACAAACAACTGAATGAGCTGGTAGAAAAACTCAACAGCTCCAACCAGACCGTGGCCCAGGCCGAGGCGCGTTATCGCCAGGCCGCCTCGCAGGTGCGCAGTGCCCGTGGGGCGTTCTTCCCCACGGTTGACCTGAGTGCCTCGAAAAGCCGGGCCAGCCAGGGTACCGGCAGCAGTAACGCCAGCCTCAGCAGCTCCAGCAGCGGTATTCGCGACACCCTCAACACCCAGTTGGGCGTGAGCTGGGAAGCTGATATCTGGGGCAAACTGCGCCGGGGCCTGGAAGCCAATGAAGCCAGCGCCGAAGCCAGCGCGGCGGATCTTGCGGCGATGCGCCTGAGCCAGCAATCGGAACTGGTGCAGGATTACCTGCAACTGCGGGTCATGGACGAACAGACCCGTTTGCTGCAAGCCACGGTGGACACCTACCAGCGCTCCCTGCAGATGACCCAGAACCAATACCGCGCCGGTGTCTCGGGCAAGGACGCCATCGCCCAGGCCCAGACCCAGCTGAAAAGCACCCAGGCCAGCATGATCGACCTGATCTGGCAGCGGGCGCAGCTGGAAAACGCAATTGCCGTGCTGATCGGTGTGCCGCCGGCCAACTTCAACTTGGCGGTGAGCAAGGACATTCCGGCGCTGCCGCAGATTCCGGTGAGCTTGCCGTCGCAACTGCTGGAGCGCCGCCCGGATATCGCTCAGGCGGAGCGCTCGGTGATCGCGGCCAACGCCAACATCGGCGTGGCCAAGACCGCCTACTACCCGGACCTGACCCTGAGCCTGGCCGGCGGCTACTCCAGCAGCACCTACGCCGACTGGATCAGCCTGCCGAACCGCTTCTGGTCGGTGGGGCCGAAACTTGCCATGACCCTGTTCGACGGGGGCCAGCGTTCTGCCGAAGTTGACCGCGCCGAGGCGTCCTACGATGAAACCGTGGCCAAGTACCGCCAGACCGTACTCGATGGGTTCCGTGAGGTGGAAAACTACATGGTCCAGCTCAAGGTCCTGGAAGACGAGGCGGTCGTGAGTAACGAGGCCCTCGAAGCGGCCCGGGAATCCCTGCGCCTGACCCAGAACCAGTACAAGGCCGGGTTGATCGCCTATCTCGATGTGGTCACCGTGCAAGCCACCGCCCTGAGCAACGAGCGTACGGTGCTGACCCTGCTGCAAACCCGGCTGGTTGCCAGTGTGCAACTGATCGCTGCACTGGGCGGTGGCTGGGATGGCCAAATGCAGCTGAGCGACAAGAAGTAAACACCGCTCTGGCTGGTGTACGGGCTTGTGTGGGAGCGGGCTTGCTCGCGAAAACGGTGGGGCAGTCAACTGTGTATGAACTGACCCGCCGCTTTCGCGAGCAAGCCCGCTCCCACAAGGGTTCTGCGGTGTTTTTGAGCCAGCGGATTGGCGTCAAATTTTGAATGATGGCTATACGACAATATTTCAGGTGTACAAGATTTATTCTCGCTACAATCCCTGACTTTTCAGCCCGGCACGGATGCCGTTCGGCCCATAGGTCACGAGAAGTCCCATGCTCACCGGTAGTTATTCCCCCGCCCTGGTCCTGATTTCCCTGTTCGTCGCGATCCTCGCATCCTATACGGCGTTGGACCTGACCGGCCGCATCGCCACTGCCAGGGGCCGCGCGGTGTACCTGTGGATGGGCGGCGGCGCGCTGGCGATGGGCGTGGGGATCTGGTCGATGCACTTTATCGGCATGCTCGCCTTCCGCCTGCCCATCAGCCTCGGCTATGACGTCGGCATCACGGCGCTGTCGTTGTTGATCGCGATCCTGTCCAGCGGTTTTGCCTTGTGGCTGGTGAGCCAGCCGCGTTTGCCGGCGTGGCAACTGGCATTTGGCGCATTGATCATGGGCGCCGGCATCAGCGCCATGCACTACACTGGCATGGCCGCCATGCGCATGACCCCCGGCATCGACTACGACCCCACGCTGTTCACCGCCTCGTTGCTGATTGCCGTGGGTGCGTCGGCGGCGGCGTTGTGGATTGCCTTCAACCTGCGGCGCAACACGCCGTATGTGCGGTTGGCCCGAGGCGGGGCGGCGATGGTGATGGGCGTGGCGATTGTCGGCATGCACTACACCGGCATGGCCGCCGCGCGTTTCGCCGATGGCAGCTTCTGCGGCGCGGCCCTGGACGGCTTGAGTGGCAAGGGCCTGGATAACCTGGTGCTGGTTACCACCCTGGCAGTGTTGATCATCGCGCTGCTGACCTCCCTGGCCGATGCCCGCCTGGAAGCCCGCACCGCGGTGTTGGCCGACTCCCTGACCCAGGCCAACCAGGAACTCACCCACCTGGCCCTGCACGACATGCTCACCGGCTTGCCCAATCGCACCCTGCTCGCCGACCGGATCCAGCAGGCGATACAGCGGGTGAACGAAGAGGGCGGCTGCTTCGCGCTGATGTTTATCGACCTGGACGGCTTCAAGCCGGTGAATGACGCTTTTGGTCACCACATGGGCGACCAGCTGTTGCAGCAAGTCGGCCTGCGCCTGCGCGAAGACTTGCGCAGCCAGGACACCCTGGCCCGCATCGGCGGTGACGAGTTTGTATTGCTGGTGCAATTGGGCCAGCCCGACGATGCGTTGCGCTTGGCCGAGCGCCAGGTGGGCATGATCAACCAGGCCTTCCACGTCGCCGAGCATGAGCTGAAAATCTCCGCCAGCATCGGCATCGCACTGTTCCCCGGCAACGGCGCCACGCCCCAGGAACTGCTGATGAACGCCGACGCGGCGATGTATCACGCCAAGGGCATGGGCAAGAACGGCTACAGCTTTTTCGACGTGTCGATGAACACCAATGCGCGCAAGCAACTGCAACTGCTGCAGGACTTGCGCAATGCCGTGGAGCACGAGCAGTTCCGGCTTTATTACCAGCCCAAGTTCGACGCCATCAGCGGCCGCCCGGTCGGTGCCGAGGCGCTGCTGCGTTGGGAACACCCGCAACAAGGCCTGTTGTTGCCGGACAAGTTTATCGAGCTGGCGGAAAAGACCGGGCTGATCATCCCCATCGGCGAATGGGTACTCAACGAAGCCTGCCGCCAGATGCAGGTGTGGTATGCCCAGGGCTATCACGACTGGCGCATTGCCGTGAACCTGTCGGCGTTGCAGTTCTGCCACGCCGGGCTGGTCAAGAGTGTCGCCGCTGCCCTGGAACGCCACCGCTTGCCAGCCAACAGCCTGACCCTGGAAATCACCGAAACCACCGCCATGAGCGATGCCGACGCGAGCATGACGGTGTTGCAGAAGCTTTCGGACATGGGCGTCGACCTGTCCATCGACGACTTCGGTACCGGCTATTCGAGCCTGATGTACCTCAAGCGCCTGCCGGCCAATGAGTTGAAGATCGACCGGGGATTTGTGCGTGACCTGGAGCACGACAGCGACGATGCCGCCATCGTCTCGGCCATCGTCGCCCTCGGTCAGGCCCTGGGCCTGCGCATTGTGGCCGAGGGTGTAGAGACCGACTCACAGCAGAGCTTCCTCACCCGGCTGGGCTGCGATTCGCTTCAGGGGTATCTGCTGGGGCATCCGTTGCCGGCCGAGGGTTTCATGGCCGACATCCAGCGCGCCGAGCAGGTGGTGAGTGTGCATTCGGTGATGTGAGCCCATGCAAAACCTGCAGGGCGCAGGTAGTATTGGATCCATCAGCTCACGTTGAACCAGGAGACCTTACACATGGACAAAGTCGTCGTCATCACCGGTGGCAGTCGTGGGATCGGCGCCGCCACGGCGCTGCTGGCCGCCGCCCAGGGCTATCGCATCTGTATCAATTACCAGGCCGATGAAGACGCCGCCCACCGCGTACTTGAGCAAGTGCGTGCCCTCGGCGCCCAGGCGATTGCCGTGCGGGCTGATGTCAGCATTGAAGACGAAGTGATTGGCCTGTTCCACCGGGTCGATACCGAACTGGGCCGGGTGACGGCACTGGTCAACAACGCAGGTACCGTCGGGCACAAGTCGCGGGTCGATGAGATGTCCGAGTTCCGCATTCTGAAGACCCTCAGGACCAATGTGTTGGGGCCGATCCTGTGTGCCAAGCATGCGCTGCTGCGCATGTCGCCCAAGCATGGCGGGCAGGGCGGCAGCATCGTCAACGTTTCATCGGCCGCCGCGCGGTTGGGCTCGCCGGGGGAGTATGTGGATTACGCCGCGTCCAAGGGTGCGCTGGATACCTTCACTCTCGGGCTCTCCAAGGAAGTGGCGGGCGAGGGGATCCGGGTCAATGGCGTGCGTCCCGGGCTTATTTTCACCGACTTCCACGCCCTGAGCGGCGACCCGGATCGGGTCAGCAAGCTTGAACCGGGCATCCCCATGGCCCGTGGCGGGCGTGCAGAGGAAGTCGCGGAAGGGATTATCTGGCTGCTCTCGGACAAGGCGTCCTATGCGACGGGAACCTTTCTTGACCTGGCGGGCGGTCGGTAGTTTTGTACCGCCTGTGGCGAGGGGCACGCCGCTCGCCACAGCCCAGGTATCAGGCGCCGCGCAGCGCTTCATAGCCCCTGAGGGAAAACGCCTTGAGCAGGCTGGCCTCCGAGTCTGGATGAATGGCGTAGCCGTGATTCGAAAAACCGTCCAGGACACCGTTGCGGCTATGGCTGGCGCTTAATTTGAGATCGTCCACGTTGTCGATAAATCGCAGTACCTTATCCAGGTTGTAGGTGGCGTCGGCGCGAGAGTCCGGGTCTTGGTTGGCCGCGCTCCAGTCACCCACCTGGCGCTTCAGGTCATCGCTCACTTCGTAGTGGTCGCGGTTATCCAGGAAGTTCTTCAGCACAGGGCTTTGTTCGGTAATCTGGTCACTCGATCGATGATCTCCCGCGGGGCGCCCGGTAGCGCCTGTCATTTCGCGCACCTGTTGCTGCTCTGCGGCACGCATATAGTGGGGAGGAACGGGAAGGGGTCGCAGGCCGGCAGCTGAAAAAATAGTCATAAGGCATCTCTGATGTGAACCAAGTGAATGCGCTCTTTCTATCGTAAGAAATAGCGCACTCCTGTGTGGTTCTTAGCCCGGCTACGGTTCCCGTCCGTAGGTTAAAACGACCGCACAATCTTCCCCAGCGTCTCCATCGCCTTCTCACACGACTCGTCCCACGGGCTGCCGTAGTTCAAGCGAATGCACTTCCTGAAGCGCTGTGTCGGCGAGAAGATCGGTCCCGGTGCGATGCTGATGCCCTGGGCCAGCGCCATCTGGAACAACTTCAACGAGTCGGTTTGTTCCGGCAATTCCAGCCACAGGAAGTACCCGCCGGCAGGCTGGCTGACCCGTGTCTGCGCCGGGAAATAGCGCGCGATGGCGGCGAGCATGGCGCTTTGCTGTTCTTCCAGCGCGTAACGCAATTTACGCAGGTGCCGGTCGTACCCGCCGTGTTGCAGGTAATCGGCAATCGCCGCCTGGGCGGGCATCGAGGCACACAGCGACGTCATCAATTTCAGCCGCTCGATCTTCTGCGCATAACGTCCGGCGGCGACCCAGCCGATGCGGTAGCCCGGAGCCAGGCTCTTGGCGAACGAGCCGCAATGCATCACCAGGCCTTCGGTGTCGAACGCCTTCGCCGGTTTGGGCGCCTGTTGACCGTAGTACAACTCGGCGTACACGTCGTCTTCGATCAGCGGCACCTGGTGGCTGCGCAGTAACTCCACCAGTTCCTGTTTCCGGGCCTCGGGCATGGTTGCGCCCATCGGGTTCTGGAAACTGGTCATGCACCAGCAGGCCTTGATCGGGTAGCGCTCCAGGCTTTGCGCCAGCACCTTGAGGTCGATGCCATCGCGTGGGTGTACGGGGATTTCCACCGCCTTGAGTTTCAGGCGCTCGAGGATTTGCAGGCTGGCGTAGAACGCCGGTGCTTCGATGGCCACCAGGTCGCCCGGCTCGGTCACGGCTTGCAGGCACAGGTTCAGTGCTTCAAGGGCGCCGTTGGTGATCAACAGTTCTTCCATGGGCAGCATCAGCCCGCCCACCATGTAGCGCAAGGCAATTTGCCGGCGCAGTTGCGGGTTGCCCGGCGACATGTCGGTGACCACCATGCGCGGGTCCATTTCCCGGCTGGCGCTGGCCAGGGAACGGGCCAGGCGTTGCAGCGGGAACAGCGTCGGGCTGGGGAAGGCCGAGCCGAAGGGCACGGTTTGCGGGTCCTTGATGGAATCGAGCACCGAGAACACCAATTCGCTGACGTCCACCTCGGTGGACTCGTGCACATGGGCACTCACCACCGGCTCGGAAAACGGGCTGGGCGCATGGGTGTTGACGAAGTACCCGGAGCGCGGCCGGGCGCGGATCAGCCCGCGTCGCTCCAGCAGGTAGTACGCCTGGAACACCGTGGACGGGCTGACACCGTATGTCTGGCTGGCATAACGCACCGAAGGCACGCGCTGGCCGGGCCCGAGCACGCCGGAGCGGATCAGTTCTGCGATGTCGTCGGCGAATTTTTCGTAGCGTTTCATTGGGGCTCAGTGCTTTGAACAGATTTTGCTGATTGAACACAGATCAAACGGTGGGAGCGGGCTTGCTCGCGAAAGCAATCTTTCAGTTGATGTATCCATTGACTGGCACACCGCTTTCGCGAGCAAGCCCGCTCCCACATTTGATCTCCAGTGTTGCTGAAAGCTTGGGCTCAGCGATTCAATGGCGCCACAAACCGGCTGTCCGCCGCGCTGTAAATCCACGGCTCATCCACATCCGAGAGCTTGAAGCGGATCGTCTGCGAACTGCTGGCGGGCTTCTCTGCGGTCATCGCCACCGACACCGGCACATCGGTAATCTCACCTGGTGCCAGGCTGATCTCGGTCTTGCCCTGCAGCTGGAAGCCGTCGCCGTCCATCAGCTCCAGGCGGTAATCCTGGCGCTGCTGGGTCTTGTTGATGACCTTGAGGCTGTAGATGTTCTCGATCAAGCCGTCACTGTTCTCGCGGAACATCCCCCGGTCCTTGGTCACGTCCAGCGACACCATCGGGCGTTCCACCAGCGCCACCACCAGCGCGCCGATCATCACCAGCAGCACGGCACTGTAGCCGATCAGGCGTGGCCTGAGCAGATGGGTCTTGCCACCTTGCAACTGATGCTCCGAGGTGTAGCTGACCAGGCCGCGGGCATAGCCCATTTTATCCATGATCGAATCACAGGCATCGATACACGCGGCGCAGCCGATGCATTCCATTTGCAGGCCGTCACGGATGTCGATGCCGGTGGGGCATACCTGCACGCACAGCTGGCAGTCGATGCAATCACCCAGGCCGACGTCCGCCGGTTGCACGTCTCGTTTGCGCGGGCCACGGTTCTCGCCGCGGGCTACGTCGTAGGAAATGGTCAGGGTGTCCTTGTCGAACATCACACTCTGGAACCGCGCATACGGGCACATGTGCATGCACACCGCTTCCCGCAGCCAGCCGGCGTTGATGTAGGTGGCGCCGGTAAAGAACAGCACCCAGAACAGGCTTACGCCACCCATCTGCCAGGTCAGCAGCTCCTCGGCCAGCGGCCGGATCGGCGTGAAGTAGCCGACAAATGTCAGCCCGGTCAGCACGCTGATCCCCAGCCACAGCGTGTGCTTGGCCGAGCGCCGCGCCAGCTTGTCCAGGCTCCAGGGCGCAGCTTGCAGCTTGATGCGTTGGTTTCGCTCGCCTTCAGTGACCTTTTCGCACCACATGAACAACCAGGTAAACGAGCTTTGCGGGCAGGTATAGCCACACCACACACGCCCTGCGAATACGGTGATGGCGAACAGGCCGAACGCGCAGATGATCAACAGCGCCGACAGCAGGATGAAATCCTGGGGCCAGAACGTGGCACCGAAGATGTGGAATTTGCTTTCAGCCAGGTCCCATAACACCGCCTGCCGTCCGCCCCAGTTCAGCCACACGGTGCCGAAAAATGCCAGGAACAGAAAGCCTGCGCCTGCCACGCGCAAGGTACGGAACAGGCCGGTAAAACTGCGGGTGTGAATCAGGTTGTCGCTGGATTTGGCCTTCATCTTCTTTGGATGTGCAGGCTCAAACACTTCTATGGTTCGGACGGGGATTCTATCGCTCATGGTCTTTCGCTCATCAGCCTCCATCAGGCAGATGAACTATGACCGGCGGTCTGTTTGCATAACAGACTCAGGTATGGCGATAAAAAGCGGATCAGATGGGCCGCCCGTGTATGCCTGCGACAATGTGCTGCACCCGGTGGTGCGCGGGGTGCAGCGCTTTTGAGGCGGGGCTGATCCAGGTCAATCAAATCACCGAATCACCGTCGGTAGCTTTCAAGTGCTTACGGCCGTCTTTGGCACCCGCTACGGTCAATGCGTCGGCTTCGGCTTCGGTGATATAGGTGCGGTCACCGTTCAGCTTCACGAACGACATGGATTTCTCGCTGTCGGTTTCGACCGTGACATGGGTGGCTTCCAGTTGTTTCTCGTGGCCGTCCACATCGACGGTGAAGAAACATTGCTGACCTTCGATACGTACGGGCATATCGATCTCCTTTTTGTGGGCTATTACTGATTAGGGTGGGATGCGCAGGCAATGGTTCTGCGCAACTGACTGACGGTCGATGCTGTCCATGTTCTATCGACCCCCAACAAGGAAACGTCCATGGACGCCTGGTGGCATGAAGTCTGGGTAACCCTGCAAGCGGAATTTGCCGATATCGGCGATGCCCGGCAGCTCACGCAAATCACCGTTCGGCTGCTGATTGCGGCGATATTGGGCGGGATCCTGGGTTACGAGCGCGAACAGAAAGGCAAGGCCGCCGGGGTACGCACCCACATGCTCGTGGCCCTGGGCGCCGCGCTGTTCGTGTTGGTGCCGAGCATGTCCGGCTCCCAGGCAGACGCCATGAGCCGTGTGCTGCAGGGCGTGATCGCGGGTATCGGCTTTCTTGGCGCCGGCACCATCCTCAAGGGCAAGGAAGACGAGGAGGGTCAGCACGTCAAAGGCCTGACCACCGCCGCCGGCTTGTGGATGACCGCCGCCATTGGGGTGGCGGCGGGAATGGGGCGGGAATCCACGGCGGTACTCAGCACGTTGTTGGCCTTGGCGGTGTTCAGTGTGATGCCAAGAATCGTCAGGCTATTGGAAAAGAATTAGTCGCCGTATGTTTCATCAGGTCGCGCGTGAATGGGCTGACAGCGTGATATCGAGGCGTGTGCAACTTCACGCTCCTGCTGGACTGATCACTGTACCGGAATGGTGATTTGATCTTCTTTGTGATACGCGAATATGCGTTGGTCTTGAGCGAGCAAGTCAACACGAACCACCGGAAGCAGGCGCTGCGTATAGCCGTAATACTCGCGCTGAAGTTTCTTGGCTGCATCTCTTCCTGGCAAGTTGGCAGCGTTATAGAAGAAAGCCTGGAAGGGGACTTTATCAATCTCGGACACTGTCCAGGCTGAGGTGACGACTTCATTCCAATCTTCAATATAGTTTGCCGGCATCAGTTTTCTGACAGTGATGCTTAGAGAAAACTGCTGCACCGATCCACGAAACGCACACATAAAAAAATAAGCCGGTTTGACTTTGTTGAAGTGGGCCAGCCAGGTGGGGCCATCCACCACGCCTTGCTCATCGCAGTGCCGGCTCCATTCACGCTGGTAGCCTGGCAGCTCCCTGGAAGTTTCGCCGCATCCATCCGGGCGGTCACCTGTCGCACCATTGGTGGGAAAAGAGCAGCGCACGCTGATTGGGCCCGCTGCGGTGGAGGGCAATGCCGACATTATTACGCCAGCGTCCCGTGCAAACAGCTTCCTGATACCCAGGTCGGCTCGCAGGTAAGAGAATGCGGCGGCATTGCGCTCAAGCTCGCCGGGCGATGCTATGAGGCTGTCAGTGACGCGAATAAGCACCCATTGCAGTGATACAGGGCCAGGCCATCGGCACACTGAGCAGCGGTGTCCTGGTAGCGGTTGTTTAATTTGCTTGCGATTTCCGTATCGAGCGGGCCGGAGGGTTCGGTGGTGCAGGCGGTCAAGGTGCAAAGGGAAAGCAGCAGGTAGGCGGCTGTTCTTTTCATGAGGTATCTCCGAGAGGTTTTATTGTTCTGTTCTTCGCGCGTCGCACACTTTGATCATGGGCGGCGTTCGTCTCGGCTGATACTGTCGGTTTTGACAGTTCTTTATAATTTTTTGTGAATGAAGTTGCAGCTTATAGATTCAAGTAAACGCGGAAGCCTGAAGCTTCCGCTTTTTACTTCCTGTGATCGGTCTCTTCAGACAATCACCGGCGGCATCGTCGTCGGTGGTTCCTCCACCGGTGGTGGCTGTGTGCCTGGCGGTTCCTGCTCGGGAACCGGGTCGGGTTCGGTCGGCGGTAATGTGGGCTTATCTATATTGGGATCAGGCGTTTCAGCCGGAATAGGGATATTCATCGGTGTGGCCTCCTTTGTGCTTTGCTCTATCGGTGGACAATCGCGTGGTGGATTTGATTCCCCGCCCGATGGCGGGATATCCGCCTGAACTTTTCACTCGTCGGCATGCTCGGAACCTAGACGGCCCTGCTCAGGGAGAGTGGCGTCGTTTCAGAATTTGAATCAAGCACAAGAGCGTCCACTGGGCGTTAAGGGGAGATGCTCGATGACTGCTGAAACACTGACTCAAGACGATTCAACCTCCACATTACCGCTGTCCCAGGCACTGTTGCTGCCAAGGATCGCGATTGAAAGCACGACCCCGGTGATCGATGGCGGCGAGTTCGCGGTCAAGGCTGTGGTTGGCCAGCGCGTGCAGGTTGCCAGCAAGGTGTTCGCTGATGGCCACGACAAGCTTGCGGTGATGATCCGCTGGCGCCCGCGCAGTGAAGAAAGCTGGCACAGCGTGGTGATGACCGATGTCGGCAACAACGGCTGGGAGGGCGCATTCACCGTGACCGCCCAGGGCCCGCATGAGTATTGCATCGAAGCCTGGATCGACACGTTTGCCAGCTTTCGCTACGAACTGAGCAAGAAACACGAGGCCGGGGTGCCGGTCAGCCTGGAGTTGCAGGAAGGCCGCAGCCAGGTGTTGCAAGCCGCCGAGCGCAGTGACAATGAGCTGCGTGACCGCTTGATGTTGCTGCACCACGAACTCTCCGGTTTGCTGGAAACCGAGCAGGTCGCGTTGTTCCTGCACGAAGACAGTGCACACCTGATGACCCAGGCCGATCACCGCGCCTATTTGAGCATCAGCCCGGTGTATCCGATTGATGTAGAGCGCGAGGCTGCGCAATTTGCCAGCTGGTACGAGTTGTTTCCCCGCTCGATCACCGACGATCCCGCGCGCCATGGCACATTCAACGATGTGCACTCACGGCTGTCGATGATCCACGACATGGGCTTTGACGTGCTGTACTTCCCGCCGATCCATCCGATCGGTCGCAGCCACCGCAAGGGCAAGAACAATTCCCTGACCGCCGGGCCGGACGACCCGGGCAGCCCGTATGCCATCGGCAGCGAAGAGGGCGGCCACGAGGCGATCCATTCGCAGTTGGGCACCCGTGAGGATTTCCGCAACCTGGTCAAGGCCGCCGCCGACCATGGCCTGGAAATCGCCCTGGATTTTGCCATCCAGTGCTCCCAGGACCACCCGTGGCTCAAACAGCATCCGGGCTGGTTCAACTGGCGGCCCGACGGCACGATCAAATACGCCGAGAACCCGCCGAAGAAGTACCAGGACATCGTCAACGTCGACTTCTATGCGGCCGACGCGATTCCCAGCCTGTGGGTCGAGTTGCGCGACATCGTGGTCGGTTGGGTGGAAGAGGGCGTGAAGACCTTTCGCGTCGACAACCCCCACACCAAGCCGCTGCCGTTCTGGCAATGGCTGATCAGCGATGTGCGTTCTAAATACCCCGAAGTGATCTTCCTCGCCGAAGCCTTCACCACCCCGGCGATGATGGCGCGCCTGGGCAAGGTTGGTTACTCCCAGAGCTACACCTACTTCACCTGGCGCAACACCAAGGCCGAGTTGAGCGAGTACCTGAGCGAACTGAACGAGTCGCCGTGGCGCGAGTGCTTCCGGCCGAACTTCTTCGTCAACACCCCGGACATCAACCCCGGCTTCCTGCATGAATCCGGCCGCGCCGGCTTCTTGATCCGCGCCGCGTTGGCCACCATGGGCTCAGGCCTGTGGGGCATGTACTCGGGTTTTGAACTGTGCGAAGCGGCACCGGTGCCGGGCAAGGAAGAGTACCTGGACTCGGAGAAGTACGAGATCCGCCCGCGAGACTTCACGGCGCCGGGCAACATCATTGCCGAGATCGCCCAGCTCAACCGCATCCGCCGGCAGAACCCGGCCTTGCAGACGCACCTGGGGCTCAAACTCTACAACGCGTGGAACGACAACATCCTGTACTTCGGCAAACGCAGCGAGGATGGCAGCAACTTTATCCTGGTGGCCGTGAGTCTCGACCCGTTCAACGCCCAGGAGGCCAATTTCGAGTTGCCGCTGTGGGAGCTGGGCTTGCCGGACGATGCCCAGACCCAGGGCGAAGACCTGATGACCGGCCACCGCTGGACCTGGTACGGCAAGACCCAGTGGATGCGCATCGAACCGTGGCATCAGCCATTCGGCATCTGGCGCATTACCGTTTCCTGAAGCTGATCTCCAATCCAAAGGAGATCAAATGTGGGAGCTGGCTTGCCTGCGACAGCGGTGTGTCAGTGCAGATAATACTGGCTGATCCACCGCTATCGCAGGCAAGCCAGCTCCCACATTGACCGAGTTCCTTCAGGCAGAATTTTTCGAATTCCCAGGAGTTTCCAATGGCGAAGAAACCCAAGGCTGCCACCTTTATCAAAGATCCGCTCTGGTACAAAGACGCGGTGATTTATCAGGTTCACGTCAAATCCTATTTCGACTCCAACAATGACGGCATCGGTGATTTTCCTGGGCTGATCGCCAAGCTCGACTACATCGCCGACCTTGGTGTGAACACCATTTGGCTATTACCGTTCTACCCCTCGCCACGCCGTGACGATGGCTACGACATCGCCGAATACCGCGGCGTGCACAGCGACTACGGGACCATGGCCGACGCCAAGCGCTTTATCGCCGAAGCCCATAAACGCGGGCTGCGGGTGATCACCGAGCTGGTGATCAACCACACCTCCGACCAGCACCCCTGGTTCCAGCGCGCCCGCAAGGCCAAGCCCGGCTCGGCGGCGCGGGATTTCTACGTTTGGTCCGATGACGACCAGAAATACGACGGCACCCGGATCATTTTCCTCGACACCGAAAAGTCCAACTGGACCTGGGACCCGGTCGCCGGCCAGTACTTCTGGCACCGCTTTTACTCCCACCAGCCGGACCTCAACTTCGACAACCCGCAGGTCATGAAAGCCGTCCTGTCGGTGATGCGCTACTGGCTCGACATGGGCATCGACGGCCTGCGCCTGGACGCCATTCCGTACCTGATCGAGCGCGACGGCACCAACAACGAAAACCTCCCCGAAACCCACGACGTGCTCAAGCAGATCCGCGCCGAGATCGACGCCAACTACCCCGACCGCATGCTCCTGGCCGAAGCCAACCAATGGCCGGAAGACACCCAGCTGTACTTCGGGGACAAAAAGGGCGACGACGGCGACGAGTGCCACATGGCGTTCCACTTCCCGCTGATGCCGCGCATGTACATGGCGCTGGCCCAGGAAGACCGTTTCCCGATCACCGACATCCTGCGCCAGACCCCGGAGATCCCGGCCAATTGCCAATGGGCAATCTTCCTGCGCAACCACGATGAACTGACCCTGGAAATGGTCACCGACAAAGAGCGCGACTACCTCTGGAACTATTACGCTGCCGACCGCCGTGCACGTATCAACCTGGGGATTCGCCGCCGCCTGGCGCCGCTGATGGAACGCGACCGCCGGCGCATCGAGCTGCTCAACAGCCTGCTGCTGTCGATGCCGGGCACGCCGACCCTGTACTACGGCGATGAGATCGGCATGGGCGACAACATCTACCTCGGTGACCGCGACGGCGTGCGTACGCCGATGCAATGGTCCATCGACCGCAACGGCGGCTTCTCCCGCGCCGACCCGGCCAGCCTGGTATTGCCGCCGATCATGGACCCGCAATACGGCTACCAGTCGGTCAACGTCGAAACCCAGACCCAGGACCCGCACTCGTTGCTGAACTGGACGCGGCGCATGCTCGCGGTGCGTAAACAGTCCAAGGCGTTCGGTCGCGGCAGCCTGAAAATGCTCTCGCCCAGCAACCGCCGCATCCTGGCGTATACCCGCGAATACGCAGGCGCCGATGGCAAGAATGAAATCATCCTGTGCGTGGCCAACGTGTCCCGCAGTGCCCAGGCCGCAGAACTGGACCTCTCGGCGTTTGCCGGCATGGTTCCGGTGGAGATGCTCGGTGGCAATGCCTTCCCACCGATTGGCCAGCTGAATTTCCTGCTGACCCTGGCGCCGTATGGCTTCTACTGGTTCGTGCTGGCGGCGGAAAACCAGATGCCAAGCTGGCACGTGGAACCGGCACAAAGCATCCCGGACTTCACCACCCTGGTGCTGAAGAAACGCATGGAAGAATTGCTCGAAGCACCGTGCCGCACCACCCTGGAACAGAATGCGTTGCCGGCGTGGCTGCCCAAGCGCCGCTGGTTTGCCAGCAAGGATACGGCAATCGACAGCGTGCACATCGCTTATGGCGTGCGCTTCGGCGACCCGCAGCATCCGGTGCTGCTCAGTGAAATCGAAGTCACCAGCGCCGGCCAGGTCAGCCGCTATCAACTGCCGTTCGGCTTCCTTGGCGAAGACCAGTTCACCAGCGCCTTGCCGCAACAACTCGCGCTTGCCCGTGTACGGCGAGTGCGTCAGGTAGGTTTGGTGACCGATGCCTTCAGCCTCGACACTTATATCCGCGGCGTGATCCAAGGCCTGCAGGCCAAAACCGTCCTCGACTCCACCGATGGCGAGATTCGCTTCGAGCCCACGGCGCAGTTGGCCAAACTGGAATTGAACGACGAGTCGGAAGTGCGCTACCTCGCGGCGGAGCAGTCCAACAGTTCCGTGGTGGTGGGCGGCAGCCTGGTGCTCAAGCTGATCCGAAAAGTCAGCGCCGGGGTTCACCCCGAGCTGGAAATGGGCGCCTACCTGACCGAGGCCGGCTACGAACATATCTCGCCGCTGCTGGGCTCGGTGATCCGCCACGACGCCGATGGCCAGGACAACCTGCTGATGATCGCCCAGGGTTACCTGAGCAACCAGGGCGACGCGTGGGGCTGGACCCAGAATAACCTGGAGCGAGCGATTCGCGACGAGCTGGCCGAAGCCATGTCCGAGCAGGAACAGCACTACAACGCACTTGGCGAGCTGGCGGATTTCGCCGGCTTGCTCGGCCAGCGCCTGGGCGAGATGCACCTGGTGCTGGCGGCGCCCACCACTAACAAGGCGTTCAAGCCCGAGGTCACAACCCTCAAGGACAGCCAGGGCTGGGCCAGGCACGTAGGCGCACAAATCGACCACGCCTTGCAGTTGCTCAAACAGCATCAAACCAAGTTGAACCCTGCCGATCAGGCGTTGGTCAGTGCTTTACTGGAGCAGAAAAAGGCCATCGCCAGTCACGTTCAGGACCTGGCGAAAGCCACGGTGGGCGGGTTGCGCATTCGCGTGCACGGCGACCTGCACCTGGGCCAGGTACTGGTGGTCAAGGGCGATGCCTACCTCATCGACTTCGAGGGCGAACCGGCGCGGCCGCTGCCTGAACGTCGCGGCAAACACAGCCCGTACAAGGATGTGAGCGGGGTGCTGCGCTCGTTTGATTACGCGGCGGCCATGGCGGTGAATGTGCAGGGCGTCGACCAGTCGCCCGAGGCCAATGCGTCCCGGCAACGTGTGGCGGATCGCTACTTGCATGAGGCCAGGCAGGCATTTATCCAGGCCTATCACGCTGCCACGACTACACTGGCCCATGACTGGCAGGATGCCAAAGGCCAGGACGCAGCGCTGGCGTTGTTCAGCCTGGAGAAGGCCGCGTACGAAGTGGCCTACGAAGCAGAGAATCGCCCGAGCTGGTTGCCGGTGCCGTTGCAAGGTTTGCACGGGCTGCTCAGCGGGTTGAAACCAATATCGAAAACTGCACGCGGTGGGGAGACGTCATGAGTTTTACAAGCAAAGAACCGCTGCAGGAAAAGTTGAGTGTGATGCCCAAGCCTGCTGATATCGAAGCCCTGGTGCGGGCCGAGCACCATGATCCATTCTCGATCCTGGGTCCCCATGACGATGAGCAGGGCGGCCAGTTCATTCGCGCCTTCCTGCCGGAAGCACTGAGTGTCCAGGTCCTGGCCCGCGACAGCGGCGAGCACATCGGCAGCCTCGATGCGACCCAGGTGCCGGGCTTGTTTGTCGGGCATTTCGGCAGCCGTCAGGCGTACTTGCTGAAGATCCAGTGGGCCGGTGGCGAACAGATCACCGAAGACCCTTACAGCTTCCAGCAACTGCTGCTGGGGGAGATGGACCTGTACCTGTTTGCCGAAGGCAATCACCGCGACCTGAGCAGTTGCCTCGGGGCACAAGTGACCAGCGTCGACGGGGTCCAGGGCGTGCGTTTTGCGGTATGGGCACCGAATGCCCGCCGGGTCTCGGTGGTGGGCGACTTCAATATCTGGGACGGGCGCCGTCATCCGATGCGCCTGCGCCATCCGTCCGGGGTGTGGGAGATTTTCATCCCGCGCCTGCAACCCGGCGCGGCCTACAAGTATGAAATCCTCGGTGCCCACGGGATTCTGCCGCTCAAGGCCGACCCCATGGCCCTGGCCACGCAGTTGCCGCCGGATACTGCGTCCAAGGTCGCTTCGCCGCTGCAGGTCGACTGGCAGGACCACGACTGGATGCAATCGCGCAGCGAGCGGCAGAAACCCAGCGCACCCTTGTCGATCTACGAGTTGCATGCCGGTTCCTGGCAGTGCGAGCTGGATGAAGTCGGCGAGGTGTCCCGCCAGTACAGTTGGCGCGAGCTGACCGAGCGGTTGATCCCTTATGTACAGCAGTTGGGCTTCACCCATATCGAACTGATGCCGATCATGGAGCACCCGTTCGGCGGCTCATGGGGTTATCAGGCGCTGTCGCAATTTGCCCCGACGGCACGTTTCGGCTCGCCGGAGGATTTCGCGTTTTTCGTCAACGCCTGCCATCAGGCCGACATCGGCGTGATCCTGGATTGGGTGCCGGCGCATTTCCCCACCGACACCCACGGCCTGGCGCAATTCGACGGCACCGCGCTGTACGAATACGCCAACCCGCTGGAAGGCTTCCACCAGGATTGGGACACCCTGATCTACAACCTCGGCCGCACCGAAGTCCACGGCTTCATGCTGGCGTCGGCGTTGCACTGGCTCAAGCATTTCCATATCGATGGCCTGCGGGTGGATGCAGTGGCCTCGATGCTGTACCGCGACTATTCGCGCAAGGCCGGGGAATGGGTACCCAACCGCCACGGCGGGCGGGAAAACCTCGAGGCCATCGACTTCCTGCGCCACCTCAACGATGTTGTTGCCCTTGAGGCCCCCGGCGCGCTGGTGATCGCCGAGGAGTCCACCGCATGGCCGGGCGTAAGCCAGCCGACCCAACAGGGCGGCCTGGGGTTCAACTACAAGTGGAACATGGGCTGGATGCACGATTCGCTGCACTACATCCAGCAGGACCCGGTGTACCGTGCCCATCACCACAACGAGCTGAGTTTCGGCCTGGTGTATGCCTGGTCCGAGCGTTTTATCCTGCCGATTTCCCACGATGAAGTGGTGCACGGCAAACACTCGTTGATCGACAAGATGCCCGGCGACCGCTGGCAGAAGTTTGCCAACCTGCGGGCATACCTGAGCTTCATGTGGATGCACCCGGGCAAGAAGCTGCTGTTCATGGGCTGCGAGTTCGGCCAATGGCGCGAGTGGAACCACGATCAGCAACTGGACTGGTACCTGCTGCAATACCCCGAACATCGGGGCGTGCAGAAACTGGTGGGCGACCTCAACCGTCTGTACCGCGAAGAGCCGGCGCTGCATGACCAGGACGACGCACCACAGGGCTTCCAGTGGTTGATTGGGGATGACGCGATCAACAGCGTCTACGCCTGGTTGCGCTGGAGCAAGGACGGCAGGCCGGTGCTGGTGGTGGCCAACTTCACGCCGGTGCCGCGTGAGGCCTACAAGGTCGGCGTGCCGTTTGCCGGGCGCTGGAGCGAGGTGATCAACAGCGATGCCGACACCTATGCCGGTTCCAACTTCGGCAACGGTGGCGGGGCGTTTACGGAGGAGGAGCCCAGGCATGGGCAGCCGTTGTCGCTGTCGTTGAACCTGCCGCCATTGGGCGTGCTGATCCTGCGACCGGACGCCTGACTTCCAGCCGATGAAGACCCCATGTGGGAGCGGGCTTGCTCGCGAATGCGCAGTACCAGTGCCAGATTTTTTGGCTGACACACTGCATTCGCGAGCAAGCCCGCTCCCACAGTGGGGATGTGTTGTGGCTTAGAAGTCGACCCTTATGCCAATCGTGCCTTTTCGCCCATTCAGCTGATTACTGTCCAGATTGCTGTTGTACCCCACCTCGCCATACACACTGACCGT
Source organism: Pseudomonas sp. I8001 (assembly GCF_013385345.1). Classification (NCBI taxonomy): domain Bacteria; kingdom Pseudomonadati; phylum Pseudomonadota; class Gammaproteobacteria; order Pseudomonadales; family Pseudomonadaceae; genus Pseudomonas; species Pseudomonas sp. I8001. Next base: position 224,133 of record NZ_JACAQC010000024.1, on the reverse strand, counting down.
ACTCGATACCTGCAGCGTTGCCCCGGTGCTGACGTCCAGCGTGGTGGATTTCTGTTCGGTGTTGATGTCCGTGCTGTCATTGAACGTGACAGTGTTATTCCCGGCGCTGGCGTGCCACACGTTGGTACGCACATAAGGCAGCAGGGGCATGCCGCTCACGCTGTAGCTGCCCTTGAGGCGGACACCGAGACGGGTGACGACGTTAGTGTCGGCGCGGAATGAGACATCCGAGATTCCGTCGTTCTGGCTGTCCACATAGCTTCTATCGACAATCACCTGGGCCTGCGGCTCAACCTCCCACTGTTCAGACACCGCAAACGGCATTCCCACCTCCATAGACCCCAGCACGTTGTGGCCCTTGGTTGGAAGTTTGACGCCCCGGTCGGATTCACTGTGGCCATCGAACCGCGTGCCCATCAGCACGACATCGATATAGGCGTGGTTGGCGCCGATGAGCGTCCAATACGCGCCCAGGCTGTCACCGCGCAGGGTGGTGTTGCCGGCGTCCTTGCCCTGAAAACCGCCATTGAAACCCGCCACATTGCCGGTCAGGCGGCTGTGGCCGACAAAGAAGCCGAGGCGTTGGGTCAGGCCAGCGTCGTTGGTCCAGGCATACAGGTCAGTGCCAACCTGGAAACCGGACAGGGAGCTGTCCAGCGACGGGCTGACGGTGCCGGCGAATGATTGCCGCGTGCTGCTGCCATACACCCGGCCCCAACCGGCCGCTAAAGCGCCAGGTTGACGTTGCAGGCTTTGGTCGCCCATGCGTTCGTGGTAGGTGCCCAGCATGCCCTGGACCATCTGCTGCACGGCGGGAAACAACACGGCATACACCGGGACTTCCGGGCGATAGATGGGTATGGGTTCTTCTCCCGGGAAAATCCCCGGGAGGTCCGGCGTGCCATCGGCGGGGACGGGGGGGAGAATGCCCACTGGGTCGTCAGGATCCTCAGGGTTGGGCAGCGGCGGCGCCACCACCGAGGACCGCAGGAACCAGTTTTGCCCGGTGCCCGGCGTTACGCCTCCTTTGAACAGGTAGTACTCATAGGCGCCTGCGGAAACGGATCCACCGCGCAGGGTAAACGCCAGGTCGCTGCTCGTGGCACCGTTAAGCGCTTCAACCACCTGGATGCCGTTCTGCAGCGTCATGGCGCCGGGGCCGGCAAGGTTGGTGACGGTGATGGTAGTGCCGCCTTGCAGCGTGCCCTGGCTGACTACCAGCTTGTCACTGGCCGAGCCGTCGGCGCCGAGTACCGATTGCAGCGCGAGTTCGCCACCATTGCCGGTGTAGTTGCCGTTGACCGTCAGGCTGTCGGTGGCGCTGGAGCTGCCGGTGGTCATGTCGATCAGGCCGCCGTTGTTCAGGTTGGCTGGTTGCCCGGCCGTGAAGGGGCTGATGCTGCCCTGTGTTACCTGCAGGGCGGCGCTGCCAAAAATATTCAGGGTACCGGTGGCCGTAGCGCTGTCACCGAGCTTGAAGTCGCCGCCCAGGGTCAGGCGCGAATTGTTGTCCAGGTTGACGGTTTCCCAGTTGACATAGCGGGTTGGCGTGGCGGATCGGGTGTTGTCGAAGGTCAGGGTGTCGTTACCCAAACCACCATCCAGGAGCGGAGTGGAAGCCAGGGTGGTTTCGGTCAGGTTGAGCAGGAAACCCCTGTCAGCGCCATCACCCATGAGGATTTCCTTATGGATCAGACCGCCGCCTTCCCAAGTGAACTCATCGTTGCCAAAGCTGGCGAGGATCTGCCCACTTATTTCCCCTCCGCTGACTTTGATGATGTCGTCGCCGCCGCTGACGCTGATGTTGCCACCAACCGCTCCTCCGGACACCAGGATGGTGTCGTTTCCGAAGCCAGTAACGAGGTTGCCGATGATCGCTCCACCCCGCAGGTCAAACAGGTTGTTGTCGAGCTTCATGTCGACCCGTCCGATGCTGCCACCGGTCATCAGCGCTACATCTCCATCTTCAAAAGCACCGACAATCCTGCCACTGCTCATGGTGAACTCGTCACGGCCGTCGCCCTGAGCCAGTGAGGTGACAGTGCCACCGCTCTGGAAGTACTGGTCAACCCCGTCACCCTGGGAGATTGCACCGGAGCTGCCGCCGCTGATTTGCGCAATATCACCGCCCGCGCCTTGCGTCACCGTGCCGGAGATATTGCCATTGAACAGTTGGAAAATATTTCTTCCGTCACCTTGATTGATCGCACCGTTGATCGCGCCGGAATCCATCGTGACCCGATCATCTCCCGCGCCATAAGTCACGTTGCCGACGATGATGCCGGTGCCGCCGACGGGGAACTCAAGGATGTTGCTTCCTTGTAAATCCGTCAGCGCGCCAGCACTGCCATCGCTGCACAGGGTGGTGTCGTTGCCTGCGGTTATGACCAACGTACAGGCGGCCTGCGCGGGGAGAGGCCAATTGAGCAACAGCGTCGTCACGCTGCAGACGCTCAGATACGTCACTGATGAAAACCGCGTGCTCATGATTCGCCCTCCCTGCAAGCCGGTGTTCCAAGCTAGCCACACAGAGAGAGCGTTCGCTACTGTCAGAAGTTACAGGTATAGACGAGTGGGTGCGCCTACAAAAATACAATCTCATAGGGCTCGCGCATGCGCTCCAGCAGCACCTGCGCCAGGATCGGCGCCAGGCCGATTTCCGGGTCGCCTGCCAGTTGGCTGGCATAGGCGTGGGCGGCGTGCAGCTTGCGGGCGACGCTCCAGGTGTCGAGCCGCACCTTGCGCGCGCGCTGCCAGGGGATGGCGGCGGTTTCCCGAAGCGGCCAGTGCCACGCCCAGATCGGCAGTTCGTGCAAGCGCACGCCCTTGACTGCGCAGGCTTTGGCAGCGGCACGGCCGACGGCGTCGTGGTCGTCATTGCCGTCGTTGCGCCAGGTGGTGAACACCACGTCGCCGGGTTGCAGGTAGCGCGCAATGAACTGGCTCATTTGCTGTTCCCGCGCGGCCAGGGCGTTGTCGGCGAAACCGCCGCGGATCCATTTCAGGCTGTGCAGGGGCACGCCCAGGCGGCGCAGGGCTTCGACACTTTCCTGGGGCCGCACCACGCTCAAGCGTTTGGCCGGCCACACGGCAGACCCCGGATGGCTGGCGCTGCCGTCGGTGATGGAGATCAGTTGCAGGGAGTATTCAAGGGTGCTGAGCAATTGCAGCAGACCGCCGCAGGCGATCACTTCATCGCCGGGATGCGGGGCGATGATCACCACGCGGGCGCCCTTGGGCACCAGGGTTGCGGGGTTGATGGCAGGGATTTGCGCGAGTTGCGGGGCGCTGTTCCAGATTTGCGCGGGGCCCCGGCGGTTGTCACTTAACAGTGCAGGCTTCATGGGTGTCACGTCCTTGTTTATCGGTGGTGCAGGCCGTACCCCGTTGACGGGACGGCTCTTGTGGTACGCGAGCGTCAGGTACTGCACGCTCGCGGCGCGACGGCGTTCCAACCCTGGATTGCCGTGCAAGGAATAGTGATGATAGTTATGAATCGCCGCTTTAACACCGCCGGGTGTCGCAATTTTTTCACGAGGCCTGCATCAGGCTCTTCAGGTAATCACCGAAGCCGCCCTGGGCGCGACAATCCAGGCGGGCACTGGTAATCACCTGGGGCGAGTGGCTCCAGGCAATGGAGGCCCCGCAGCGCTCCAGTTGGCGCACCAGCTCCACGTCTTCATGGCAGGGCAGGGGCTCGAAACCGCCGGCCCGCACGTAGGCGCCGGCACTGACGCCCAGGTTGGCGCCGTGGATATGCCGATGCCCGTCACGGGCGGTGTAGGCCTGGTGATAGCGGATCTGCGCCGCCGGGTCGAAGCCGTCGCTCCAGGCGTCCACCGTCACCGTGCCGCACACCGCATCCACGCCCAGGGCCAGTTGCGCCACCAGCCAATCGGGAGCGACGCGGCTGTCGGCGTCGGTGCAGGAAATCCAGCGCGCGCCGTTGTTAAGCAGGTGCCGCGCACCCACGCCGCGCACGTGGCCCACGTTTCGCGCCTGCACTTCCAGGCTGTGCACCTGGTATTCGCGGGCGATCATGGCGCTGCGGTCGCTGCAGCTGTCGAGCACTGTCAGAATCTGCACCTCTTCACCCAGCAGGCCCGGATGACTGGCGGCGACCATCGCAGCTTTCAGGCATTCGGGCAGCAGTTTTTCTTCGTTATGCACGGGTATCAGGATGCCGATCATCGCAGTCCCTCCAGGGTCGCAACCGTAGTGCCGTCGCGGCTCCACAAATCCAGTAGAAAATCGCTTTCGTGATGCTGCGCCAGATGTGGCATGCCCAGGCGCTGGCCGAGGCGCACATGCACCTGTTCGGCGGTCTGCGGGCAGCCTTCGATGATCGGGCGCCAGTGGCAGGCGAGGATTTGTCCGTCAGGCGTCAGGGAGGCGAGGGCGCGATCGATCAGCCCATCGAAATCCTTCGGGTCCAGGTAGTAGCAAAGCTCGCTGAGTACGATCAGCTCGAAGGTTTCGCTGGGCCATTGCTGCGGCAGGCGGCTCTGCTGCACGGTGGCGTGGGTGAAGCCGCGCAGCCGCGCCTGTGCGAGGCTGACCGCCGCTTGCGCCGTGTCACAGCAGAGCAGGCGGTCACAGCGCGGGGCCAGCTCGAAGCTCAGTTCGCCATTGGCGCAGCCGGGTTCAAAGATCGAGGCATAGCGCGGCCGGGTCAGCAGCGCCAGGGTCAGGGCCCGCTTGCGCTGTTCATACCAGCGTTGCCGAAAGGCCCAAGGGTCGTCGTTACCGGCAAACAGCTCATCGAAATAGGGCGTGGCGACACTCATACGAACACCACTTCAAAAGGTTGCAGCAGGCGCTCCAGCACATAGGGCGCGAGCACCGGTGGCAGGCCGATCTGCGGGTCGCCTTCCAACTGGCTGGCGAAGGCATGGATGGCGTGCCGTTTACGGGCCACGGCTTCAGGTGTCAGGAGAATTTTACGAGCGCGATCCCAGGGCACCTGGCTGTCTTCCGGGGTTGCCCAATGCCAGGTCCACACGGGCAGCTCGAGCAAGGTGGCGCCCACCGCCCGGGTCGCCTTGGCACTGGCACGGCCCACGGCCTCGTGGTCGCAATGGCCGTCTTCGCGCCAGGTGGTGAAGACCACGTCGCCGGGCTTGAGGTAACGCTCGATGAAGCGGCTCAGGTCTTCTTCACCTGCGGCGACCTGGCTGTCGCTGAACCCGGCCCGCAACCATTTCAGGCTGTGCAACGGCAATCCCAGCCGGTGCAGGGCCTGCGCCGACTCTTGCGGCCGCACCACGCTCAGGCGTTCCACCGGCCAGCGGCGGGAGCCGGGGTGACTGGCGCTGCCGTCGGTGACGGAGATCAGCAGGATAGGGCGATCCAGCGCGGCAAGGCCTTGCAACAGGCCGCCGCAGCCCAGGACTTCGTCATCCGGATGTGGCGCGATGATCACGGCGCGGCTGCCTTCAGGCACCAGTTCGGCAATGTCTACGCAAGGCAGCTCGGCCAGTCGCGACGAGCCTTGCCACACATGCAAGGGCGTGCCCTGGCCGACGATTGGATTGATCTTCATAGTTCCCATCTCCCTGGGCGCTCATCGGCGACTTGTTGACCAAGGGCGGCCAGGTCGCGCTCGGCATGACTTTGCCGCAGGTACACCGGCAAGTCGGCCATCAACTGGGCAAAATGCGGGTCCTTGCAATACGGCCCGGCGCCCAGTGCTCGGCCGACATGGTGAATCACCTGGTCGACGGTTTCTTCGATACAGGCCCGTGCCTGTTGTGCCAACAGCCGGGCATCTGCCTTGGGCTGCCGGTCGATATGGGTGGCGCTGTCGCGCAGCACACAGGCCGCGCTGTGCAAGGCACTGTCGACGCTGCCAAGGTGCGCCAGGGCGTGGGGCTCCGGGCGTTTTGCGCTCTGCTCGCGCAAGGCCTCCGCCAGGCGTTGTGCCGCGCCGTACCAGCAGGCGGCGATGCCGATGCCGCCTTGCCAGAAGCCCGGGCGCGCCAAATAGTCCCCAGGCTTGCCGATGGCCAGGCCAACGGTGTCCTGGAAAAGCACTTCAACACTGCCCGTAGCGGCCATGCCCACGGCCGCCCAGCCCTCATCGGTGACGGTTACGCCGGGCTGGTGCATTTCCACTGCAACCAGTTGCTGGCGATCCTCTTCATCCCACGCCGTGAGCAACCCGTGGCTGACCACCGCCGCGCCCGAGCACCAGGCCTTGCGGCCCTCCAGCCGCACACGTTGGCCGTCACGCCGGATCCGCACCTTGGCGGTGGGCGGCTCGGCCGCCCACATGCCCCACGTGCTGCCAACCGGCGGCAAGGGGCTGTCGAGTTCAGCGATGATCGCCAGGGCGTCCGTGTGGCCCTCGAACAACTTGCACAACCGCAGGTCATGGCCGGCGACTTGCGCCAGCCGGCTGAAGCGTTCCAACGTTTGCCCGCTGCCCGGCAAGGGCAACTGGTCCAGGCCTTCCTCCACCAAAGCCCTCAGCGCAGCGCCAAGGGCCTGGGTGTCCGGGTAATCCCGGTAGCCGCGAAGAAACTCATGCAAGGCCATGTCACACCTCGTCCTCATGCTGCAATTCAAACAGCAGCAGCGAACGCCCGGTGACCGCGTATTCGTGATCGAAATCGAAGCGCTCCTGGCCACGCACCGCTGGCTGGTTGGTGTCGAGCATGCAGGTCCAGAAGCCGCCATCCGGCACCGGTGGCAGGCGGAAATTGACCATGTCGTGGTGGGCATTGACCACCAGCAACAACGTGGCATCGGCCCCCGGGCGGCGAATCCCGGTTTCCTGGGCGCGGCCATCCATCAGCATGCCCAGGCAACGGCCATGGCTGTCCTGCCATTGCTCGATGGTCATTTCATCGCCGCTCGGCGCGAGCCAGGTGACGTCCTTGACCCCGATATCTTCGTTGTAGTCGCCCACCAGGAAGCGCCCGCGACGCAGGATCGGGTACGCCAGGCGCAACTTGATCAGGCGCTTGACGAACTTGAGCAGGGCCTTGCCGTCTTCATCCAGTTCCCAATTGATCCAGCCGATCTCGCTGTCCTGGCAGTAGGCGTTGTTGTTGCCGTGCTGGGTCCGGGCGAACTCGTCACCGGCTACCAGCATTGGCGTGCCCTGGGCCAGCAGCAGGGTGGCGAAGAAATTGCGCATCTGGCGCAGGCGCAGCGCGTTGATTTCCGGGTCGTCGGTAGGGCCTTCGACACCGTGGTTCCACGACAGGTTGTTGTTGCTGCCGTCCTGGTTGTTCTCGTCGTTGGCTTCGTTGTGTTTGTCGTTGTAGGACACCAGGTCGTGCAGGGTGAAACCGTCGTGGGCGGTGATGAAGTTCACCGAGCTGTACGGCCGGCGGCCGCGCTGGTTGAACATCTCGCCCGAGGCGGTCATGCGTCCGGCGAAGTCGGCCAGTTGGCCGTCGTCACCTTTCCAGAACGAGCGCACGGTGTCGCGGAAACGGTCGTTCCATTCCACCCAGCCCGGCGGGAAACCGCCGACCTGATAGCCGCCGGGGCCACAGTCCCACGGCTCGGCAATCATTTTCACCTGGCGCAGCACCGGGTCCTGGCGGCAGGCCACGAGGAAGCTGTGGCGCTCGTCGAAACCGTCGCGGTAGCGGCCAAGGATGGTTGCCAGGTCGAAGCGGAAGCCGTCGACATGCATCTCGGTCGCCCAGTAGCGCAACGAGTCAGTGACCATTTGCAGCACGCACGGGTGGCTCAGGTCGAGGGTGTTGCCGGTGCCGGAATCGTTGATGTAGAAGCGCTTGTCATCGGGCATCAGGCGGTAGTACGAGGCGTTGTCGATGCCGCGCATGGACAGCGTCGGGCCTTGCTCGTTGCCTTCGGCGGTGTGGTTGTAGACCACGTCCAGGATCACTTCCAGCTTGGCTTCGTGCAGGTGCGCGACCATTTCCTTGAACTCGGCGATCTTGCCGCTGGCCAGGTAGCGCGGGTCCGGGGCGAAGAAGGCGATGCTGTTGTAGCCCCAGTAGTTGGTCATGCCTTTTTGCAGCAGGTGCTGGTCGTTGACGAAGGCGTGCACCGGCAGCAACTCGACCGATGACACACCCAACTGGCGAATGTGCTTGAGCACATCGTCGACCATCAGCCCGGCGCAGGTGCCGCGCACTTCCTCAGGCACCGAAGGGTGGCGCATGGTGATGCCGCGCAGGTGGGTTTCATAAATGATCGTGCGATCCCACGGCGTGCGCACTGGCTGGTCGTTGCCCCAGGTGTGGGCCGGGTCGATGACTTTGCACTTGGGCACGAAGGGCGCGCTGTCGCGTTCGTCGAAACTGAGGTCCGCGTCCGGATGGCCGATGGTGTAGCCAAACAGGGCCTCGGACCATTTGAGCTCGCCCACCAGCTGTTTGGCGTAGGGGTCGATCAGCAATTTGTTGTGATTGAAGCGATGACCGTTGGCCGGGTCATAGGGACCGTACACGCGGTAGCCGTAGATCAGCCCGGGGTGGGCGTCGGGCAGGTAGCCGTGGAAGGTCTCGTCGGTGTATTCCGGCAGTTCGATGCGCTCCAGCTCGACTTCGCCGCTGTCGTCGAAAATGCACAGTTCGACTTTGGTGGCGTTGGCCGAGAACAGCGCAAAGTTGACCCCCAGACCGTCCCAGGTCGCGCCGAGAGGGAAGGGCAAACCTTCACGAATCCGCGACGGCTCGTTTTCCGGCGTCGAGTTGGGCTTGTTGGGTTTGCTCATTGAGATGCTCCTGCAAAAGGGTTTTTCCGGGCCGAACGGGGCCATTCCGGCGTGATGCCGGGTAGATATCGGTAGTTGGATAGCCTCCTGCGGTGCGGGCGCACCTGCAGGAGGATCTTTGGGTCAGGGTGCCTTGGGCTTCTTCGCAGCAGGCTTCTTCGCCGCCGGCACTGCGCTTGGCTTGGCTGCCGGTTTGGGCGCTGCCGCTGCGGGCTTGGCTTTTGGCTTGGCCTTGGCGGCGGCCTTCGGTGCCTTGGATGGCGTCAGCGCTTCGGCTTCCGCCAGTTTGCGCGCCATTTCCCAGTGTCGTGCGTCCTCGCCATGGGGTTTACCTTCAGATTCCCAGATCTGATGTGCCAGTTCGCGGATGCGTTTGTCTTCAGTACTCATCGCAATGCTCCTCACAGAAAATTTCAGCTTTCTTGATCATCAGGATTGATAAAGACATTGACCGGGAAATCCCCCAGGGCAGCGCTGATCATGAGCTCCTTGTTTGGTGTGACTGCGCCTGTTCGGAAAAGTCCCTTCCAATTTTGGGTTGGAGCGGCGAACGGTAATCGGACCCGGGTATCGCCCCAAATCTGCGCGTTGATCAGGGGATACACACCGTTTTCAAGCAGCCGGTGAGGCCAGCGTGGCACCACCACCAGCAGCTGTTTGCCCTGGTATTCGCGGTAGAAAGCGACTACCCGCTCGGCGTGTTCGCCCACCACTTCCAGAGGCTCGTACGTGCCCTGGCGAAACAGTTGCGGATGCGCCTTGCGCAACCCCAGGACCTGGCTGATCAACGCCTGTTTTATACGCCCGTCATGCCAGTTGAACATCAGCTCGCCGATGTCCGGCGGCGTGTGCAGCCCCTGTTGCCGTGCGGGGTAGTCCAAGGGGCGGCGGTTGTCAGGGTCCACCAATGTGAAGTCCCAGAACTCATCGCCCTGGTACAGGTCCGGCACGCCCGGCACGGTGAGGCGAAGCAAGGATTGCGCCAGCCCGTTGAGCGCGCCGGCCGGGGCGATGGCCTGGGCGGCCTCGCCGATGGCATCGCGCAGGGTCTTGCCGGCGTCCTCCAACAGCAGCCGTGACAGGAACGCTTCGACACCTTGCTCGTACAACTCGTTGGGTGCGCTCCAGCTGCTGTTGAGCTTGGCTTCACGCAGGGCTTTCTGCTGCCACTGCCACAGGCGCTGGTGATAGTCCGCCAGGCCCTCGGTATCGTCGCGGTGCAGGTCCAGCGGCCAACTGCCCAGCAGCACCTGATAGAGGATCAGTTCGTCACCTGCGGACGGCGTGTTGGCATCGCTGCGCAGGCGGGCGGCGAGGGGGCGCCATTGCTCCACCTGCTCGGTATACCAGTCGGCGGCCTCGCTGAGCACGGCCAGGCGCGCACGGGTATCTTCGCCGCGCTTGTGGTCGTGGGTGGCGGTGGCCAGCAGGTTGTCGGGGAAGGTGCGCAGGCGTTGCTGATTGACCGCGTGGAAGTCTTCCAGCGGGGCGCTGAATTGTTCGGTGCTGAAACCCACGTCATTGCGCGACAACAACACACCCGAGCGGTAGAACGCAGTGTCTTCCACGGCCTTGGCCGCCGCCGGCGAGGTCAGTTGCTGGAAGCGTACGCAGGCGTGCTTGAGCATCTTGCGTTTGCGGCCCAGGGGGCGGTCGCGCCAGGGTTGGCCGCCGAGCCATTTTTCCAGGTAGTCGAGCACCGGCCAGTCGCCTTCGCTCAAGGTGCTGCGGGCACCGGCCAGGGCTTGCAGGAAAAACACGTCATCCAGTTCGCTGCGGCCCCGGGCGCTGATGTAGGTGCGGTACACCGGGAAATGCACGATCAGTTCCTGCAACGCGCGGCGAATTGCACCCAGGGTCAGGTCGCGGCTCATCACATCGTCCCGAGCCACTTGCAGCAGGGCCTGGGCCACACTTTCAAAATCCCCGGCCAGGGAACCGTTGAGGATCTGCTGTCGGGCCAGCCAGGCTTCTTCGATAAATGAAGACGGGCGTTCGGTGTGGCGGGTCCATAACTCGGCCAGGGGTTCGAAGCCCTTCGGGTCATGTTGCAGCAATGACAGCTGGTTCATGAATTCGTAGCCGGTGGTGCCGTCCACGCGCCAGTCTTCACGCAAGGTTTCGCCTTCGCCGAGGATCTTCTCGACGAAGATCGGCAAGTGCCGCCCACTCGCCAGCGAGTCCACCCGGCGGCGCAGCTTGCGGCAGTAACCGCGCGGGTCGGCGAGGCCGTCGATGTGGTCGATGCGCAGGCCGTCGATCAGGCCTTCGCTGATCAGCTGGAAGATCTTGCCGTGGGTCGCTTCGAACACCGCGCTGCGTTCAACCCGCAGGCCGCCCAGCTCGTTGACGTCGAAGAACCGCCGCCAGTTGATATCGTCCGCTGCCGTGCGCCAGCTGGCCAGGCGATAGCTTTGTTGTTCCAGCAGGTGGTGCAGGCGGGCGAAACCTTCGGGATGGCGGGCGTCGTAGAGGTCGAGGTTCGCTTCGATGGCCTTCAGGGTTTCGGGGTCGCGGGCGGCCTCGATCAGTTCCTGTTTCAGCGCGGCGGCCTGGGGATAGGCGTCCGGCTGGTAGGCCAGGCTGCTGAAGCGATCGGCCAGTGACTTGACGGGCACCAGCTCGCCGTATTCCCGCGGGCAGATCGGGAAGCGATGTTCGTAATGCTCGACGTAGAAGCTGCCGTGCAGCGGGTCGAAGCGCAGCGGCAGGGCACCCGACTGCAGGGCTTCGCCGTAGTCGCTGCCCAGGAACGGCATCAGCAGTTGGCCCTTGAGCAGCGGGTCTGGCGAGTGCCATTGAATGTCGAAGAATTCGCTGTAGGGACTCAGGCGACCCCATTCCAGCAAGTCCAGCCACCACAGATTATCGGCACCGCCGACGGCCATGTGGTTGGACACGATATCGAGGATCAGCCCCATGTCATGTTCGCGCAACGCCGCAACCAATCGCCGCAGCGCCGGTTCGCCGCCCAGCTCGGGATTGACGGTGGTGGGATCGACCACGTCATAGCCGTGCATCGAACCGGCGCGGGCGCTCAGCAATGGCGAGGCGTAGAGGTGGCTGATGCCCAGCTCGGCGAAGTACGGCACCAGCGGCACGGCGTCGTCGAGGGTGAAGCCCTTATGAAATTGCAGGCGCTGGGTAGCCCGAAGCGTCAATGCTTTCATCGGTCACGCTCTTGGGCCTGGATGCGCGCCACGGCCAGCAACTCAAGGCGGCGGGCGGCATTGTCATCATCGAGCAGGGTGGCGGCATCGCCCGGCAGGCGCCGGCGCCAGTTCGGGTGGGTGTCGGTGGTACCGGGCAGGTTGGATTGTTCCTCGACCCCCAGGGCGTCCTCCAGCGGCAGCAATACCAAGGGTGCGCGGGTGTGGCCCAGGTAGCGCACGCTGGCGTCGATGACGTGGTCGGTTTCGTTGCGCACTTCGTCGATGAAGTTCTGCGGGTCCTGGCTCAAGGCCTGGCGCAGCGCCTGGCGTTCCCGCAGGCGGTGTTCGCTCCATTGCTCGACGGTGGGTGCATCGATCAGGCCCAGCTGGACATTCCAGTCGATATCGCGGCTGTGCCACCAACCGTTGAGGGTCGGCAGGTCGTGGGTGCTGGTGGTGGCCAGCGCGTTGTCCGGCCAATCGAGGATCGGCTTGAACTGGCCGCCGTGGTCTTGTTCGAACAGCAGCACGCGCATCCCAAGGATTGAGCGCGCGATGAGTTTTTCCCGCAGGCCGTCGGGTACGGTGCCGAGGTCTTCACCGAGGACGATCGCCTGGTGGCGGCTCGACTCCAGGGCCAACAGCCGCAGCAGGTCATCCACCGGGTAATACAGGTAGGCGCCGTCCCGTGGCGAGGCGTCCATCGGGATCACCCACAGGCGTTGCAGGCCCATCACATGGTCGATGCGCAAGCCGCCGGCGTGGGCGAAGTTGGCCCGCAGCATTTCGATAAACGCGCGAAAGCCGTTGCGCTTGAGGCCTTCGGGGGAAAACGCGGAGATACCCCAGCCCTGGCCGGCACGGTTCAGGATGTCAGGTGGCGCACCCACGGTCAGTTCCGCCAACAGTTCATCCTGGCGGCTCCAGGCCTGGCTGCCGCCGCCGTCGGCGCCCACTGCGAGGTCGGCGATCAGGCCGACACCCATGCCGCTGCCGCGCGCCGCTTGTTGCGCGCGTTCCAGGCACCGGGCAATCAGCCATTGGCTGAAGGCGTAGAAGCCGATCTCGTCCCGATTGGCTTCGGCAAACTGCACCAGGGCCGGGCTTTGCGGGCTGTGCCAGTCCTCTGGCCAGTGGCGCCAGTCGAGGCTCTCGCCGTTGGCCGCGCGTTCGGCTTGTACGGCTTCGAAGCGGCAGTGGTTTTCCAGGGCTTCACCGCCAGCCTGGCGGAAGCTCAGGAAGTCGGCATGTTGCGGGTGGTCGCCCTGGCGGAAGTCGTCATACAGGGTGCGCAACAGGCGCTGCTTGGCTTTGGCCGCGGCCGGCCAGTCGATCAGGCTTTGTTGCTCAAGGTCATTCAATTCGTCGGCCAGCCCGCTGGCTTCAATGGCAGTTTGCACCGCACGTTCGCCGAGGATGCAGCCGGGGGACGCGTACAAACTGTTGAGGAACAGGCGGCTGGACGGGGAATAGGGGCTGAAGCGCTCGGTGTCGGCGCTGAACATCGCGTGCATCGGGCTGATGGCCAGGGCGTCGGCGCCGCGTTCGGCGGCGGCGCGGGCCAGTTGTTCCAAGGCCTGGGTATCGCCAAAGCCGCCGTCGCCGCTGCGGCGCAGGGAATACAGCTGGGCGCTCAGGCCCCAGGCGCGGGCGGTCTGGGTGTCGACCGCTTCTGCAACGGTGTAGCAATGCGTCGGTGCCACGGCCAGGGTGAAATGCTGGTCGGCAATATGCACTTGTTGGTAGCCGACCGGAATCGAGCCGGGCAACACCGCGTTCTCGTCCAGGCTCAGGTCCAGCACGCTGGAATCTTCGAGGTGAATCTGGCACGGCGTACCGGGGGCGAAGTAGCGCGCCAGGTCCAGGCCGGCGCCGCTGTCGACGGTCATCAGGGGCGGCAGGTGCTTGTCTTGTTGCACGCGTTCGAGGTCCAGCAGGCTGGCTTCGATCTCGGCGTCGCTGTCGGCCGGGTGGCCCAGGCCTTTGAGCACGGCGCGCAGGGCGTCGGGCTTTACATGTTGCGGGCGGCCATTCGCGTCGATCCAATCGACGGCCAGGCCCGCTCGGCTGGCGAGTATTTCCAATTGCGCGTCGCTCAAGGGTGCTCTCCAACAGGGGAATGGGTGAGGCTGACGCGGGCGCTGAGGGGAGCCAATTGTTCGGCCCCGCTGGCCTGCGTCACAAATAGGAGGTGCTCGGCAGCCGGGTAGTTCAGAGAATCGGCGCTCAGGTTGAGGTCGATCTGCAACAGGCTGCCATTGCCCAGGCGCCAGCGCGCCGTGACCGCGCCCTCCGCCAGCACGTGCGCACCCAGGGCCATGCTGCCGGGCAGGTGCGGCACGATATGTTGGTGGCGCAGGCTCAGCAGGTGCCGGTAGAGCTGCGAGTCGCCGCAGTCGGCGAGGGCGGGTGCCGAGCGGCGGAAGGTCTGCAGGGAGTTGGGGTCGGGAATGCGTTCGCGGCGTTCGGGGTCGCTGAACGCGGCGAAGTCGGCAAACTCGTTGCGCCGGCCTTCACGTACCGCCTCGGCCAGTTCGCCGTGATGGTCGGTGAAGAACAGGAACGGCTCCTCGGCATTGACTTCATCGCCCATGAACATCAGCGGGATCATCGGCGACATCAGCAGCAAGGTCGTCGCGGCGCTCAGGGCCTGGGGCGAACACAGTTGATGCAGGCGTTCGCCCAGGGCGCGGTTGCCGATCTGGTCGTGGTTCTGCAGGAACAGCACAAAGGCGCTGGGCGGCAGGTGCCCGCTGGGCTCGCCGCGCGTGTGGCCGTGGCGCGTGGTGTGGCCCTGGTAGATAAATCCTTCGCTCAGGCAGCGCGCCAGTTTTCCCGTGGGGTCCTGGGCGAAATCGCTGTAGTAGGCGTCGGTTTCGCCGGTGAGCAGCACGTGCAGGGTGTTGTGGCCGTCATCGTTCCACTGGGCGTCGAAACCGCTTTCCAGCAGGCTGGCCTGGTTGAATTCGTTTTCCAGCACCAGCCACACATGCCGCCCCGTGTCGACTTGCTGGCGTACTTTTTGCGCCAGCTCCTGCAGAAATTCGGGATCGTTGATGGCGTGCACGGCGTCCAGGCGCAGGCCGTCGAAGCGGTATTCCAGCAGCCACATCAGGGCGTTGTCGATGAAGAAATCCCGGACCTCCCGGCGATCAAAGTCGATGCCCGCGCCCCAGGGCGTGTGCACGTCTTCGCGAAAGAAACCCTTGGCGTAGGTGCCGAGGTAGTTGCCGTCGGGGCCGAAGTGGTTGTAGACCACATCGAGGATTACCGCGAGGCCATAGTGGTGCGCACTGTCGATCAGCTGTTTGAGCTGCTCGGGCGAACCGTAGGAGGATTGGGGAGCGTAGGGCAGGACACCGTCGTAACCCCAGTTACGTTCGCCGGGGAATTGCGCGATGGGCATCAGCTCAATGGCGGTGACCCCCAGTTCGGCGAGGCGCGGCAGTTGTTTCTCGACCTCGGCGTAGCCCCCCAGTACGCCCACGTGCATCTCGTAGATCACCGCTTCGTGCCACGGCCGGCCTTGCCAGTGGCTTTGGCGCCACTGATAGGCCAGGGGGTCGACCACCACGCTGAAGCCGTGAACGTCCGTGGCCTGTGCCCGGGAAGCCGGGTCGGGAACGTCCTGTTCGCCGTCGATGTTGTAGCGGTAGCGGGTGCCCGGCGGGCATTGCAGCTGCACCACAAACCAGCCATCGGCCTGGGGCAGCATCGCTACCGATTTTCCTTCCTCAAATTCAACGCTGACATAAAACGCGTCTGGCGCCCATAACGCGAAGCGGGTGTGTTCCGCATCCAGCATGATCGCGCCGTGGGGCCAGGTTTCCAGAGTCCGTGACGGCATCTATGAAGACCTCTTTTTACTGTTTCCCCGATCTTCCCAGCGCTTTCGCTACCAGTTGCTCATAAAGTTCGGCATAGGGTTCCACTGCCTGGCACCAGTTGAACGGTGCGGCCATAGCCCGGCAACGCATGGCGTTGAGCAAGCCTGGGAAGGCGAAGACCTTGAACGCGCGGCTGAGGGCCGCTTCGTAGCTTTCGACAGTGGATTCGTTGAACAGGAAGCCGGTGACGCCATCCTCGATGGTGTCGGCCAGGCCGCCGGTGTTGCGTGCAACCGGCAACGAGCCGAAGCGCTGGGCATACATCTGGCTCAGGCCGCAGGGTTCGTAACGGGATGGCATCAACAGGAAGTCGCTGCCGGCGAACATGCGGCGCGCGTCGGTCTCGTTGAAGCCGATGCGCACGCCGATCTGGCCGGGAAAGCGCAGGGCCAGGGCACGCATGGCTTGTTCTTCTTCCGGCTCGCCGCGACCGATGATCGCGATCTGGCCGCCATTTTCGACGATGAAACTGGCGACCGCCTCGGTCAGGTCCAGGCCTTTCTGGTAGACCAGGCGCGATACCACGGCGAACAGCGGGCCGGTGGAGTCGTGCAAGCCAAACAGGTTGCGCACATGGGCGGCGTTCAGGGCCTTGCCTTCCCAGTCACCAATGTTGAAAGGGTGGGTCAGGTGCGGGTCGGTGGACGACTCCCAGCTTTCATCAATGCCGTTGGGAATGCCGCTGAGCAAGCCTTGCTGGGTCTTGCTGGCGAGGAAGCCATCCAGACCGCAGCCAAATTCGGGGGTGGTGATTTCCTGGGCGTAGGTGGCGCTGACCGTGGTGATATGGCTGGAATACGCCATGCCGGCCTTGAGGAATGACAGCTTGCCGTAGAACTCCATGCCTTCTTGCTGCAAGGCGTGTTCGGGAATGCCCAGCTCCGGGCACGAGGCCAGGCTGACCACGCCCTGGTAGGCGAGGTTATGAATGGTGAACAGCGTTGGAGTGCGTGACCCACGCCAGTGCATATAGGCTGGCGCCAGGCCTGCTGGCCAGTCATGGGCGTGCACCAGGTCCGGGCACCAGTGGATCTGCGCCAGGTTGGCGGCAATATCGGCGGCGGCCAGGCCCAGGCGGGCGAAGCGGATATGGTTGTCGGGCCAGTCGCGGCCGTTGTTGGCGCCGTAGGGCGTACCTTCGCGCTCGTAAAGCTCGGGGCAGATCAGCACGTAGATAACCAAGCCGTCCTTGAGGTCCATGCGCCCGATCTTGCACGGTGGCAGCGCGGCGTGGCCCCCCAGCTCACCGATGATATGAATAGGGTTGTCGCTGTCCAGCACCTGCGGGTAGCCGGGGATCAGCACGCGCACATCGTGCAGGTGCGCCATGGCGCGGGGCAGGGCGGCGGAAACGTCGCCCAGGCCGCCGGTTTTCACCAGGTCGGCCAGTTCGGAAGTGACAAACAGCACTTTTTTGCGATTGGGATTCACACGTGGGACCGGCCGCACCGTGTTGGGAAGGTCGGCCAATGAGGTCGGCCCGCCAACCGGCTGACTAAAACGCTCTCCCTGAGTATCTACAGCGGCACTGATCATAGTTCTCTCCCGAGTTTTGGTCGGCTGATGGCATATGGCAATCAGCGAAAGTTGACCGCGTCCTGCGGCCAGGCGCACAAGCGCTACACAGACTGGCAAGCCTTATGCCAGTTGTGCTGGAGTCTTAAATAGAGTGGATGGACGGGCGTTCGGTGGGAACCGTCAGCACTCGCCTTACCTTAAACCTGACCTGTGGCAGAGTTGGAAAGTTTCGATTTTTTGCGGGGTTTTTGTTTTGGATCGGACCCATCGGTCATGAGTCTAGGACAGATCCCAGAGCCTGTGGGGTCTGTGGGGTATTTTTGTAGGACAAATTTTTTTCATGAGCCCGGTAGCAGCTGTCGAGCGCGCTCCGGTTCAGGATCGGCAGTGCGCCCGACGCAGCCTCGCTGAGGCTCGACAGCTGCTACGGGGGGAGTGGGAGGTGAAATGTGTGCACTAGCTTAGTGCGCGAACGGGCACTCCTTTGGCCCACGCTTGGATGTCTTCGATCATCTGCTGGTAGAACTGGCGGTAGTTCTGCTCGCTGACGTACCCCACATGAGGGGTGGCCAATACGTTGGGCAACTGGCGGAATGGATGCCCGGCTGGTAGCGGCTCCTGGGCGTACACGTCCAGTGCCGCGCCCGCCAGCCGGCCATTGGCCAGGGCGTCAATCAAGGCGGCCTCATCGACAATCGGCCCGCGTGCCGTGTTCACCAAATGCGCCGTAGGTTTCATCCAGCCCAACGCTTCGGCGTCCACCAGCCCGCGGCTGCGGTCGCTGAGCACCAGGTGAATCGACAACACGTCCGCCTGTTCAAACAACTCGCGCTTGCTGACCCAGGTCACGCCGCTTTCGGCAGCGCGCTCTGGGGTAAGGTTTTCGCTCCAGGCAATTACGCGCATGCCGAAAGCCTGGCCAAATTTGGCGACCTTCTGGCCAATGCTGCCCAGCCCGAGAATCCCCAGGGTCTTGCCGTACAAATCGCCGCCCAGGCCCACTTGCCAACCCCCGGCGCGCAGGGAATTGGCTTCGGCCAGCAGGTTGCGGGTAGACGCCATGATCAGTGCCCAGGTCAGTTCCGGGGCCGCGTGCTTGTAACTGTCGGTGCCGCCTACCTGGATACCCAGGGCCTTGGCCGCAGGAATGTCGATGGCGGCGTTGCGCATGCCGCCGGTCACCAGCAACTTGAGCCTGGGCAAGCCTTGCAACAGAGCCTGGTCGAAGGTGGTGCGTTCGCGCATCACGCAGATCACCTCGAACCCCTGCAAACGCTCGATCAACGTGGCGGTGTCCGCCGGGTAATCGTGGAGGAAGTGCACCTGGCCGACCGACGCCAGGACTGACCAGTCCACCACGCCACTGGCCACATTCTGCCAATCATCAATCACTGCGATCTGTACCGACATTCACGCATGCCTCGAAAAAGGTTGGATTAAAGGGCGTTCAGCCCTTGCAACAGTGCCTTGTGAAACTGTACCGGCTCTTCCATTTGCGGTGCATGGCCCAGGCCCGGGAATTCCACCAGGGTGGCGTGGGGAATCAGCTTGGCCACTTGCTTGCCCAGCACCGCGTAGTTGCCGAGCTTCGCCTTGACCTCCGGTGGCGCCAGGTCTTTGCCAATGGCGGTGTTGTCGGAGGTGCCGATCAGCAGCAGGGTGGGCATCTGCAGGTCCTTGAACTCGTAGTACACCGGCTGGGTGAAGATCATGTCGTAAATCAGCGCCGAGTTCCACGCCACCTGGGTGTGGCCGGGGCCTTTGTTCATGCCGGCGAGCATATCGACCCAGCGGTCGTATTCAGGCTTCCAGCGGCCGACGTAGTAGGTGTCGAGCTCGTATTTGCGGATGCCTTCGGCGGTCAGTTTCAACTCGCGCTCGTACCATTGGTCAACGCTGCGGTAGGGCACGCCGATGGCCTTCCAGTCTTCCAGGCCAATCGGGTTTACGAGGGCAAGTTGTTCGGTTTGCTGCGGATAGAGCAGGGCGTAGCGTGTGGCAAGCATGCCGCCGGTGGAATGGCCGAGCAGGGTAGCCTTCTGAATACCAAGTTTTTCCAGGAGTTGATGGGTGTTGATCGCCAGTTGCTGGAAGCTGTACTGGTAATTGTCCGGCTTGCTGGAGGTGCAGAAACCGATCTGGTCGGGAGCGATCACCCGGTAACCGGCGTCGCTCAGGGCCTTGATCGATTCATCCCAGGTGGCGCCGCAGAAGTTCTTGCCGTGCATCAGCACGATGCTGCGCCCGTTGGCCTTGCCCTTGGCCGGCACGTCCATGTAGCCCATCTGCAGGGATTTGCCCTGGGACTGGAAGGTGAAGTGCTCTACCGGGTACGGGTATTGGAAGCCTTGCAGCTCGGGGCCGTAGGTCTGACCTTCTTCGGCGGCGAAGGCGGGCAGGGCGCTGCCGAGCAACAGGCTGGCGACGCACAGAGAGCGGATCTTGGACATGGTTAGAGCTCCGGGAACAGTGCCCGGATGCTGTGGCGAGGGGATTAACGGGAGATTAAATCCAGTGCAGGGTGAGCATGGCCAGTCCCCCGTAGCGCGCCCCTTTGGCCAGGGTCACCAGCACCAGGAACCGCCAGAACGGTTCGCGCATGACCCCGGCCACCAGGGTCAGCGGGTCACCAATGATCGGCACCCAACTGAGCAGCAACGACCAATGGCCCCAGCGCTGGTAATGGGTACGGGCCTTTTCCAGGTGCCTGGGGCTGACCGGAAACCAGCGTCGATCCTTGAAGCGCTCGACCGAGCGGCCCAGCAGCCAGTTCACCACCGAGCCCACTACGTTGCCGGCCGTTGCAACCCCGAGCAGCAGCCACACGCTGTAATGCCCGCTGATCATCAGCCCTACCAGCACCGCCTCCGATTGCATCGGCAACAGCGTGGCGGCGCCCAAGGCGGCGAAAAACAGTCCCAAGTAACCGGCAAGCATCAATCAGCGTGCCGGATAGTCAGCCACTACCACGTCTTTGCCATCGCGAGTCAGGCCGATGACCTGATAGGCATCGCTGCTGCCGTCCATCTCCATGCCTGGCGAGCCCATGGGCATGCCCGGTGCTGCAATGCCCAGCAAGTCGTCGCGCTTGCGCAGGGCCAAGACCTGGTCGGCTGGCACATGGCCTTCGACGAACTTGCCGTCGATCACGCCGGTATGGCAAGACGCCAGGCGTGGCGCCACGCCCAGGCGCTGCTTGACCTCGCTCATGTTGCTTTCCACATGGTCGTTGACCTTGAACCCGTTGCTTTCCAGGTGGGCAATCCACTTTTTGCAGCAACCGCAGTTGGCATCACGGTGCACGTCAATCGGGATCAGCTCGGCAGCCTGGGCCAGGGTGCTCATGAGCAGGGCCGACAGTGCGGCCAGTCGCAGGGTGGTTTTCATCGTCATCTCGTCGGATAAAGGGCAACAGCGGGGCATTCTCCCTGCTTTTTGGAAAAGGGTTTCCCGGGAGTGTTACGAGGTTTTACGAAAAACCGACAGCACCAGAATAACCGCCTGGTGCTGTCGGAAAACTGAGAGGGATATGACGGTTTTGTCAGGCTGGCGGGGGTTCCAGGCGCTGCTTGAGCTGATCAAGGGCCTGGTTGGACAGTGCGATCATGCGCTCATGCAGGGTGGTCAGTTGCAGTTCGGTTTCATAGGTCAGGATGCGCTTGAATAGCGTGCCGTTGCCCTGTACTTGCAGCAGATAATGAATACAGCCATCGACCGCCAATGAGGTGAACGCGGTCTTGAACTCCCGCGGTCGCTGCGCAATCTGCACGCGATAGCTCATGGGAACCCGCACACCCAGCAGGTCGATGGTTTCAGTGAAACGATGACCGGCAGGCAATGAGCCGGCGATACCGGTGTCGGCGCCCAGGGATGTCGGATGCCATTCATGCCAGCGATCCGGTTGGGTAACGTAGTCGTAAACGTCGTCGATAGAGGCTTGTATATAGCGTTCCTGACTGATCCGCTCCAGACGGATCGGGTGCTCAACTGCGTGCATGACACACCTCCTGTGTGGCGAGACTAAGCACAGCGAACTGTCAGAATAGTCTGGCTCCCGCGCATTGCACGGGAGCTTTCAGGCTATTTTTTCAACGCACCTTGAAGCGACCCATCAATGCAATAACCCGGCCATTGGCATCCAGCAGGCTCTGGGTGTTGTGCTCCGTGGCGTGGCCGCTTTGCACCAGCTCTTCGACCATGTGGCGGATGTGCACCATGCTGCGGTTGATTTCCTCGGTCACCGCGCTTTGCTGTTCGGCGGCGGTGGCGATCTGGGTGCTGAGGTTGTTGATATGGCTGACGGAGCCGGCCATCTCGTCCAATCCTGTGTTCACCCGGGCCGTGGCGTCAGCCGCAGACTGGCAGCTGGCCTGGGTGGCTTCCATGGCCGTCACCGAGGAACTCACGCCCGTGGTCAGGCGCGCCAGCATTTCATTGATCTGCGAAGTACTGGCCTGGGTACGGGCGGCGAGGGCGCGGACTTCGTCGGCCACCACCGCAAAACCCCGGCCTTGTTCGCCGGCCCGGGCGGCTTCGATGGCCGCGTTGAGTGCCAGCAGGTTGGTCTGGCCCGCGATGGCGCCGATCACGCCGAGGGTTTCGGTGATGCGGGCGGCATCCTGGCGCATGTTTTCCACGGTGTGGGTGGCGCTGGAGACCTCGCCGATCAACGCGCTGACGCTGCGGGAAGCTTCGCCGACCACCACCCGCGAACGGTCGGCGTGCTCATTGGCGCGCTGGGTGAACGCAGCCGTTTCGGCGGCGTTCTCGGCCACGGTGTCGGCGGTGGAACTCATCTCGGTGATGGCCGTGACGGTCTGGTCGGTTTCCGAGGCATGGCGCACCAGGATCTGGTTGGTCTGGGCCGACGTCTGCTGCAATTGCGCCAGGCTCGACGACATGGCGCCGGTGGCCAGGGTCACTTCTCCAATCATGTTTTGCAGGTAGACGATAAAGCGGTTCACCGAATGGCCAATCGCCCCCAGTTCATCCTCGGCGCGGATGGTGATTCGCCGGGTCAGGTCGGCATCGCCGTTGGACAGTGCGTCGATATTGGTTTTCAGGGCGGTCATCCGGTGCACCAGCTGGCGGATGGCGTACACCGCCAACAGCACCAACAGCAGGATCATCGGGATTTGCAGCATCGCCAACGTGCCCAGTACGTCATCACGTTGGGCGGTGATCAGCGAGGTCGGCAGCGCAGTGGCGAGGAACCACGGGGTGCCTTCGATCGGGCGCATGAAGAACGTGCTGGCCACGCCCTGGTTGTCGAACTCGCTGCGTTGCAGGGTTTGATCACGATGGGCCAGGCCGGCGCGGACCTGGGCGGCAAAGGCCGAGGTGCCGGCCAATTCGCTGATGTTCTTCAACACCACGGGGCCGCTGATGCGCGTGCTGTTGCTGATGATCTTGCCGTCGCCTTCGACGATCAGCATTTGCCCGCCGAGGTCTTTTTCCTTGCTGGCCACCAGGTCGTTGAAGAAGCCCAGGGTCACGTCGATGGTGGCGACGCCATAGGCTGCGCCGTCACGCTGGATCGCCATCGCGCAGTTGGTGCGTGGCTCCTGGCTGGCGTCATCCTTGTAGGCCGCCGCCCAGGCGCACTGGCCGCGGGGCGAAGCGAGGCCGCCCTTGTACCAGCTCTGGTCGTAGTAGTTGGGGGCCGCGTCGCTGTTCCAGAAGGTATTCACCGCCAGCTTGCCCGAGGCA
This sequence comes from Pseudomonas sp. I8001, assembly GCF_013385345.1. Lineage (NCBI taxonomy): Bacteria > Pseudomonadati > Pseudomonadota > Gammaproteobacteria > Pseudomonadales > Pseudomonadaceae > Pseudomonas > Pseudomonas sp. I8001. The sequence continues at coordinate 201,169 of NZ_JACAQC010000024.1, read as the reverse complement.
TCGCGGTGCCAGAAGGTGCTGTGCTTGTTGCGTCCCGGGGTGCGTTGGTTGGGCAGGGGCCAGATGCCGCCGCCAAACACTTTCAATTCGCCGTACTGGTCCACCAGGCCTGGCAGCACCTTGTCGATGGCGTCGCTGTCCAGCAGCGGGATGGTTTGGGTGATGCTGCGTTGCTGGGCCTGAACCTTGTTCAGTTCGCCCTGGATCTGCTCGGCCACTTCGGCAATGCGATTGAGGGCCACCTGTTCTTCGGTGTGGCGCAGCTTGGGGGCCACCAACTGTCCGATGCCCACCACCGTCAAGACGAATAACAACAGGACGAACAGCACCAGGAACAGGGTGTAGCGGGCTTGGATAGAGCGCAATGAGGGCATGGGGTCGTCCTTACGAAGCGTTTATTGTGCGACGCGGCTTTGTTAGAGCTTCGAAGGGCTATCGGCTTGGGACGGGCGAGCTTGAGGCACTATCGTGCAAGAAAACCCAGGGCAGGGATTTAAGGCGCGGAGCTGGCGAGCCAGCCCCGATCCGGCGTGGCAGGATTATTTGTCCAGCATCTGCATGACCGCTTCCGGGTAGCGCAGCCCGGCTGTGGCGTTGGCCGGGAAGATGGCCTCCAGCGCCGCCAACTCGGTCGGGCTCAGCTTGACCTCCAGTGCCGCGACGTTCTCTTCCAGGTATTTGCGTTGCTTGGTCCCCGGGATCGGGATCAGGTAATCCCCTTGCGCCAGCACCCAGGCCAACGCCAGTTGCCCGGCGGTCACGCCCTTGTCGGCGGCCAGGGCTTGTACCTGTTTCACCAGCAGCAGGTTCTTCGCGAAGTTTTCACCCTGGAAACGCGGGCTGAACCGGCGATAGTCATCCGCCGCAAAGTCATCCGGGCTTTTCAGCGCGCCGGTCAGGAAGCCGCGGCCCAGTGGGCTGTAGGGCACAAACGCGATTCCCAGGCGTTGGCAGGCCGCGAGGCAACCGTTGTCTTCCTGGTTGCGGCTCCATAACGAATATTCGCTTTGCAGGGCGCTGATGGGATGCACCTTGTGGGCGCGCTCCAGGGTAGCCGCCGACGCTTCACTCAAGCCCAGGTAACGCACCTTGCCTTGCTTGACCAGTTCGGCCATGGCGCCAACGGTTTCTTCAATCGCCACTTCGGGGTCGATGCGGTGCTGGTAATACAGGTCCAGGGTTTCCACGCCCAGGCGCTTCAAGGTGCCGTCGATGGCCTCGCGAATGTATTCCGGGCGGCCGTTGACGCCACGCAGTGCCGGGTTCGCCGGGTCGCGCACGATGCCGAACTTGCTGGCGAGGAACACCTGGTCGCGCTTGCCGGCGATGGCCTTGCCGATCAGCGCTTCGTTGGTGTGGGGGCCATACATGTCGGCGGTGTCGAGTAGGTTGATCCCCAGTTCCAGGGCGCGGTGCAGGGTGTATATGGCTTCAGTGGTGTTGGTGCCGGTGGTGTAGAAATCGGTCATGCCCATGCAGCCGAGGCCGATGGCGGAAACCTGAGGGCCGTTCTTGCCGAGTTGACGTGTGTGCATGGGTCCAGCTCCTGTGTGGGAAGGGCTCCATTGTTGCCCTCGACAAAAGCGGGATAAACCGGCTAAAACCACTATCACTATTATGAAATTCTAAATAATCCCTGAAGGAAACCAGCCAGTGGACCGTTTCAACGCCATGCGCGTGTTTGTGCGGATTGTCGAGTTGGGCGGCTTTGCCAGGGCGGCCGACAGCCTGCAACTGCCGCGCGCCTCGGTGACCATCCTGATCAAGCAACTGGAGGCGCACCTTGGGGTGCAACTGTTGCAGCGCACCACGCGCCAGGTCAGCCCGACCCTGGACGGCGCCGCTTACTACCAGCGTTGCGTGAGCCTGCTGGCGGACCTTGAGGAAACCGAGGCGGTATTCTCCACCAGCCGACGAAACCCGCGCGGCACGTTGCGTATCGATATGCCGTCCGGGATCGGGCGTTTCCTGGTGATTCCGGCAATGCCCGAGTTCACCACACGTTACCCGCAGATTGATCTGGAAATCGGCCTCAACGACCGCCCGGTGGACCTGATCCGCGAAGGCGTTGACTGCGTGTTGCGCGGCGGCCTGGCGCTGGATGAGTCGCTGGTGGCACGGCCGCTGGCGATGATGGATCAGGTGACCTGCGCCAGCCCCGGCTACTTGCAGCAGTTCGGCGTGCCATCGACGCTGGATGAGTTGGCCGGCCATCAAGTGGTGGAGTATTTCTCCAGCACCAGCGGCAAACGCTATGGCCTGGAGTTTCAGATCGGCAGCGACATCCGCTTGGTCGACCTGCCCAAGCAAGTGGCGGTCAACAGTGCCGATGGTTACCTGGCGGCCTGTGAGGCGGGTTACGGCCTGGTACAGACGCCGTACTACCACGCCGTTCGCCAGTTGGAAGCGGGCACGCTGGTGGAGGTGCTGGCGCATCAGCCGCCGCCCAGGTTACCGCTGACGGCGCTGTACCCGCCGCATCGCCAGCTGTCGCAACGGGTGCGGGTGTTTGTCGATTGGCTGGTGGAGTTGTGTGCCCGGCCGGGCAATGGGTTGCAGCGTCAACCTTGAGCCTTGCGGTAGGCGCCGGGCTGGAAGCCGGTGACCTTATGGAAGGCCCGGGTAAACGCCGCCACCGATTGATAACCCACGGCGAGGGACACGTCCGCTACGGTCTGGTCCTGCTTGAACAGTTGGCAGGCGTGGCGCACACGCATCATCAGCAGCACTTGCCCCGGCGACTGCCCGCACAGTTCATTGAAGCGCTTGAAGAACGCCGAGCGCGACAGGCCGGTGCAGGCGGCCATGCTTTCCAGGGTCCAGGGCTCGGCCGGGCGTGCGATCAACTGCTCAAGCAGGTTGGCAAATGCCGGTTGCCGAGCCAGCGCCGCGAGGCCGCCGAGGTCGGTGTTGTCCAGCACCTGTTGGCGCAGCACATACAGGAACAGCAGGTGGCACAGGCGCTCCAGCAGGGCGGGCGAGGGCGCCGGCGTGCGCTCGCATTCCTGCAGGATCAATTCGAACAGGTTGCGCGCGGCGGTCAGCGATGGATCACCGGCCCGCAGGATGATCCAGGCGGGCAGGGTGTCGACAATCATCGCCGACAGCCCGGACTGGAAGTGAAAGAACCCGCACACCAGGCCCACGCCGTCACTGGCTTGGCTGTCCAGTGGCAGCATTGGTTTGCGCGGGCATTCCTGGGCGCCGGTGGCGGTGCCATCGCTGGACAAGCGGTACGCCAGGTCTCGCAGCAGGAAGACTGCATCGCCGTTGTTCAATGGGTAAGGGGTCGAGTCGCCGTCGATGTGCATCCAGCACTGCCCTTGCACCACCAGATGAAAACTCGCGCTTGCCAGGCCATGGGTGCTGGCGTGCCAGTCGCCGCAGTAACGCCCGACGTGAAACAGGCTGGTGTTGAGTTCAAGGCTATCTAATAACCAATCGACGAGTGAACTGGACGAATTCATCTAACGGAAAGACTCTAGAGCAAGTAATCGCTACTTTAGACTATTGAGCGGATTTTTTATAACCAACAGACTTGGTACACGAATCCATGAGGAGACCACTCCATGTCCCGCGTACCGATGCTAACCCTGGAAACCGCTCCTGAGGCGGCCAAGCCCTTTCTGGAAAATGCCCTGAAGGGTTCCGGGTTCATCCCCAATCTGTTGGCGGTGCTGGCCAACGCCCCGGCAGCCCTGGAAACCTACATTACCGTGTCGGGCCTGAACGCCAAGTCTGACCTGAGCCTGGCCGACCGCGAAGTGGTGCAACTGATTGCCGCCACCAACCACGGTTGCGATTTCTGCGTCGCCGGGCACACTGCCGTAGCGCGCAACAAGGCCAAGCTGCCGGAAGACGTGATCGATGCCCTGCGCCAGCGCGGTGAACTGCCCAACGAGCGTTATGAGACACTGGCCGCGTTCACCCGTGAAGTGATCGCTACCCGCGGTGATGTCAGCGACGCCGGCTACACCGCGTTCCGTGAGGCAGGCTACACCGACGGTCATGCCCTTGAGGTTATTCTGGGTGTGAGCCTGGCCACCCTGTGTAACTTCGCCAACGTGTTTGCCCGTACCCCGTTGAACCCGGAACTGGCGCAATACCGTTGGGAAAAACCGGCTAGCTGAAGGCGCGCAAGCGTTCGCGATGGTAAACATGCTGCAACAAGGAGAAACATGAATGCTTGACCCAATCTTGAGCCGTTGGCTCGATGTTCAAGCGCAGGCCCTGGATGTGGGCAGTTGCGATCCGCAGGAAGTGCTGCCACGGCTGGCAGAGGCCAATGTATTACGTATCGGTGTGCCCAAGGACCTCGGTGGCCTGGGCGGCGATGTCACCGGCGCGGTGGAAGCTATCGCCGATGTGGCGAGCCATTCCCTGGCGTCGGCATTTGTATGCTGGGGCCAACGCTCGTTTATCGAATACCTGCTGCAAAGCCCGAACCAGCGCCTGCGCGAGCAACTGCTGCCGGACCTGCTGAGCGGCAAGCTGGCCGGGGCGACCGGGCTGTCCAACGCGATGAAGTTTTTGTCTGGCATCGAGTCGCTGCAAATCAGCGCCGAGCCGACCGACGACGGCTGGAATCTCAATGGCCGCCTGCACTGGGTGACCAACCTGCGCAAGAACGGGTTTGTGGTGGCTGCCGCCATCGAGCATGCCCAGGGCGGCGCGCCGTTTATCCTGGCGATCCCGGACTCGGTGTCCGGGCTGCAACGTTCCCGTGACCTGGAACTGTTGGGTCTGCAATCGAGCAATACCGCAGCCCTCGGCTTTGAAGCCGTGGAGCTGAGCCGCGACTGGTTGCTGCATGAGGATGCGCGCAAGTTCCTGCCGGCCGTGCGCCCGGCATTTCTGGGCTTGCAATGCGGCATGTCCATCGGCCTGGCGCGGCGCTCGCTGGCGGAGGTGGCCAATCACCTGGGCTCCAGCCGCACCGTATTGCGTGAAGAGCTGGAAGTGTTGCGTACCTCCCTGGAGCAGGCGGTCAACGACCTGAAGAAAGGCCTGCTGGCCGGCCGCTTCGGCACCGAGCCGGTACCGTTGTTCCGCCTGCGCATCGCCCTTGCGGAAATCGCTGCCAGCGCTGTGCAACTGGAGCTGCAAGCCAGCGGCGGCAAGGCCTACCTGACGGCCCACGGCAGCGGTTTTGCCCGGCGCTGGCGCGAGTCGGCGTTTGTGCCGATCGTGACCCCGAGCCTGGTGCAGTTGCGCACCGAGTTGAACCGTCAGGCCAATCTATGAGCCAGGCGGTATTGCACGCCCAGGGAATTTGCCTGGGCTATGGGGGCAACTCGGTGCTGGAAGGTTTCGACCTGCAATTGCAGCCCGGCGAGGTGGTGTCGATCCTCGGCCCCAGCGGCGTTGGCAAGTCCAGCCTGCTGCGGGTGCTCGCCGGTTTGCAAGCGCCCCAGGGTGGCAGCATCCGCCTGCTGGGCGAGCCGTTGAATGGCCCGCACCCGCGCGTGGCGGTGGCGTTCCAGGACCCCAGCCTGCTGCCGTGGCTGAGCCTGGAAAAGAACGTCGCCTTCGGCCTGGACTTTGCCCGCCAGCCGCACCTCAGCCCTGAAGAACGTCGCAGCCGGGTCGACCATGCGATCCACGCCGTAGGCCTGGAACACGCCCGCCAGCAATTCCCGGCGGCGCTGTCCGGCGGCATGGCCCAGCGCACGGCGCTGGCGCGTTGCCTGGCACGCCAGCCGCAGGTATTGCTGCTGGACGAGCCCTTCGGTGCCCTGGATGAAGTGACCCGTGCCGACATGCAGCACCTGCTGCTCAAGGTCAATCGCGAGCAAGGTTCGGCGGCGGTGCTGATCACCCACGACATCGACGAAGCGCTGCTGTTGTCCGACCGGATTCTGCTACTGGGTAACCGCCCGGCGCGGACCCTCGGCGAATGGCGCATCGACTTGCCGCAACCGCGGGAAGAACAGGTGGAAGCCATCGGCACCCTGCGCATCGAGATTCTCAAAACCCTACGGCGGGCGAGCCGCACTGACCCCCAACCCCCTGAACTGCTGGAGCCTTGCCATGTGTCTGGATGACCTCACTCACTCGCGCCGTGACTTTCTCAAACTCTCGGCCGTGCTCAGTGCCGCCGGAGCCTTGCCACTGCTGAGCAGCTTGCAGGCCCGGGCGGCCAGTGAGCCGGACGCACCGGTACGCATCGGCTATTTGCCGATCACCGACGCCACGCCGTTGCTGGTGGCCCACAACAATGGCCTGTTCGAGGCCGAAGGCATCAAGGCCGAGCGCCCGGTACTGCTGCGCAGTTGGGCCCAGGTGATCGAGGCGTTCATTTCCGGGCAGGTCAACGTGATTCACCTGCTGTCGCCGATGACCGTATGGGCGCGGTATGGCAGCAAGGTCCCGGCCAAGGTCGTGGCCTGGAACCATGTGGGTGGCTCGGGCTTGACCGTGTCGCCGGGCATTACCGACGTGAAGCAACTGGGCGGCAAGTCGGTGGCGATTCCGTTCTGGTACTCGATCCACAACGTGGTGGTGCAGCAGCTGTTCCGCGACAACGGCCTGACCCCGGTGGCCCGTGCCGCCGGGAGTGCGATTGCCGCCAACGAGGTCAACCTGATCGTGTTGCCGCCCTCGGACATGCCGCCGGCCCTGGCCAGCAAGCGCATCGACGGCTACATCGTCGCCGAGCCGTTCAACGCCCTGGCGGAAAACCTCAATGTGGGCCGCGTACAGCGCTTTACCGGCGATGTGTGGCGCAACCATGCGTGCTGCGTGGTGTTCATGCACGAGCATGACCTGACCAACCGCCCGGAATGGTCGCAGAAGGTGGTGAATGCGATCGTCAAGGCCCAGGTCTGGACCCGTGACAACCGTGAAGAGGCGGTGAAGCTGCTGTCCAAGGACGGCGAGAACCGCTACACCCCGCATGCCGAACCAGTGCTGCGCAAAGTCCTGGCGCCGGCTGCCAGCGACCGTGCGGCTTACCTGGCTGACGGCGCGATCCAGCACGCCAACTGGGACGAGCACCGCATCGACTTCCAGCCGTATCCATTCCCCAGCTACACCGAGGAACTGGTACGCCGCCTGAAAGACACGCTGATCGAGGGCGACAAGAAATTCCTCGCCGACCTGGACCCGGCGTTTGTCGCCAAGGACCTGGTGGACGACCGCTTCGTGCGTAATGCGATCGCGGCGGTGGGCGGCATGAAGACCTTCGGCTTGCCTGAGGGCTTTGAGCGAAACGAGGAGATTGGCGTTTGAACAACGGCAAAACCTTGGGGTTGCCGGGCTGGTTGCTTGGCTTGAGCGGGTTGGCGGGGTTGTTGTTGCTCTGGTGGCTGGGGGTGAAGGTCTTTGGCAGCGCGGACGGTTTGTCTGCGCGGTTTTCGCTGTCGGCGACCCTCGCCAGCCTGTGGGAGTTGCTGGGCCGCAGCGAGCTGTACCTGAACATAGCCGTGAGCCTCAAGCGGATCTTCGTCGGGCTGTTCCTGGCATTGCTGATTGGTGTACCGCTGGGCTTGCTGGTGGGCAGTTCGCGCAAGCTGGAGGCGGCAACCACGCCGGCGTTCCAGTTTCTGCGGATGATCTCGCCGCTGTCGTGGATGCCCATCGTGGTGATGTTGATGGGCGTGGGCGACCAGCCGATCTACTTCCTGCTGGCATTTGCCGCGGTGTGGCCGATTCTGCTGAATACGGCGGCGGGTGTGCGTCAGCTCGATCCGCGCTGGTTGCAACTGAGCAAGAGCCTGAGCGCCACGCGCTGGGAAACCTTGCGCCGGGTGATTATTCCCGGGGTCATGGGGCACGTGCTGACCGGCGTGCGCCTGGCCATCGGGATCCTGTGGATCGTGCTGGTGCCGTGCGAGATGCTCGGGGTCAGTGCCGGGCTGGGTTATTACATCCTCGACACTCGCGACCGGCTGGCCTACTCGGAGCTGATGGCGATGGTGCTGCTGATCGGCTTGTTGGGCTTTGCCCTGGATGCGTTTGCGCGCTGGTTGCATCAGCGCTGGGTGCATGGAGGGTGAACACCTCATGCAAAGGCTCGGAGGCTTTCCGGGCCTTTGCGATGTGCTCAGGGTTTCACGTAGATGCGCAGGTCGCCTGGAATATCGTTGGGCTGTAATGGCCGGTTCGGGTCTGGCGCAGGGTTTTTTGCTTTAAGCCCGATGCTGCTGTGGGTCATGTTCCTGTTGTCAAAAACCCCGATGCCGATGCTTTCCGTCAGTTCCGCCAAGCCCGGAACACCTTCGGAGGTGTTCATGTGTGCGCTTCCCACTAACGCGACCCACTTTTCGGTGCCGGAGTTTGCCTGGATGGTTTCCGCAGCGTAGTAGTTGAACTCCTTGAGCCGCTTTTCAGAGTTGACGCCAGTGCGGGTGCGATCACGGGATTTGTCGTGTCTATGTCGCGTCAGGTAATAGTGATCGAGGGGTAAAAGCTCTATTCCATTGTCTTCAAATTTTTTCTTGAGTTGCTCCAGTGTTGGATTCGTGCGGCGAGTGTTGCTGTTTCCGAGCATTCCGATTCCATCATCAGCGGGGCCACCGATGTAGTCGATATACCCTTCGAAATAGACTTTTTTGACACCCTGGCTTTTTAGCGTATCGACGTTGTCGAACAGCATTTTAAAGCTGGCCATCTGCGAGTGAGACTCTCCAAACACCACGCCGTTTGATGCTTTCAATGCCTCCGTGATCAGATCGGCTGCGGGGATCGGTACGGGGATATCGGGGATTGTAGGGCGCGGCGGAAGGCCTCCATCCTTGATCGCCTCATAATAGTCCTCCATTTCCACCCGAAACTTATCCAGCGTTGCCTGGCGGGTGTCGAGCTTGAAATGGTCGACTTCGAGCCTTCCTTTCAAACTTTCCACGTATTGGCCCTCGGGTAACGGCTTCCTGATTCGAGGCGGGCGGTTGACGGTGTTTGTCGGGTTAAACCGGTGAGTGCTCTTGCTCGAAGCGGCATAGGCGTTGGGGGAGGGCTCCAGCGTATCAGCGCTACTGAACGCTTGCAGGGGGCTGCCGTACGGCTGGTGCTTTTGTGCGTCGAAAGCGTACCACTTGCCCTTGATCTGCACCGCGCTGCCCTCGACCGTCTGCTCGCCCATCTGGAATGAGCCGGTAGCGGCTGCGTCATATCGAGTGCCGGCGGCGGCAAGCTCGCTGTTGCTCGCTGTACCCTTGAGCGTTTTCAAGCCCTGGGTGGCTGCGTTTGCGCCGTCGATGGCGAGTTTTCCCGCGCCGACTACCAGGTCGCCAAGTCCGCTCAGCGGATTGAGTTCCGAGAGTGCGGTAACCCCGAAAATCTTGCTCAGCTTGAGGGCTTTGCTGGCCGCGCTGCTGGCAGTGCTCAGGGTTTTTCCGACCTTCGCGGCGACGCCTGCACCTGCCGTGAGAAAGCCGAACACATCAAATGCCAGGTCAGAGAACCCATCTTTATAGTTGCCATTACTGAAGTTGACGATGGCCGACCTGAGCGGAACAAGGTCGAGAAAAAAGTTGCCGATGGTGCTGGCGACCGTCCTTCTATGCTCATCCGGCGTACTTCCGGCCGCTTGTTGCCTGAAGGTTTCCAGATCGAGCCCCTCGACGATTGAATCCGCAAGGTACTCCGCCCGGAAATTCCTGAACAGGTTGGGATTGGATCCCTCGAGCGGGTTCTCTTGCTTTATATAGTCGCGCTTGGCATCGAAGGTGGAGAACTCTTCTATTCGGGTTACTTCGTTGGCGATCTTCTGGTCCTGGCGAGTGATAATTGCGTTGCTGACTTTCCTGATGCTGCCTTTTTCGGTATCGAACTCATAGGTGGACGGCTTGTTCTGGTGTTTTGTGGTGACCAGTATTTTTTTGCTTGTATGGAAGAGGGTTTCTCCCGCGAATGGTGTCCAGCTGACTCTGTAGGATTTTTCTTTGTAGAAGTTCAGCTTTCCTAACCGCAAGTTTTCTTTGTCCTCCGGTGGAAGGTTGGCGAGGGCATTCAAGATGGAATATTTCTTGACGGTTTTATAGTCGCTTATGGTCTGGCTAATGGCTTTGTCAAAGGTGTCGGGGACTTTAAAGCCGGGGCCATGGGTAAAGGCGGCGAAGGCATCAAGATCGACGCCATGCGTTCCAGGTTTGAGCTCCCAGTCTGATGCCGTTATTTTCTCGCCTTGCATGGTCAGGTCCAGCATGGAATAAGGGCCGCGAGTGGGGATCGTCTTGTTGGCGGTTTTGTTGGGCTTGAGCAACACCTTCTCTTCAAAGGGGACGCCTTCGCCAAATTTTTCCTTGAGCAGGTCCAGCGCCATCTGCTTGCGGCTGGGCATCGGGGTGTCAAGCAAGCCGGAGGCGTGTTTCAGCTTGCCCAATTGATAGTTGAACGCGTCCATGGCGGTATCAATGTCTGGTTTTTCGTAAAGCGTGTCGTCTTTCGCCTCAAGCACCCCATTGACCACGGCCCAGTCCAACAATGCCGCAGTTTGGGCAGCTTCGGGCGCGGGCCCACTTGAGTCGGCGACGATCATCACTTCGGCAAAACTCATGTTCGCTACGCTGCCAGGGGACCTGGCTTCGATGGCGGCCGCCGCGATGCACAGGTTGGCCCAGGCCAGGCTGCCGTAGACCACGCTGTCGGGAATATCCTTGATCAGCAACTGCGGCGCCGCCCGCATCAACAGCAGATGCGTACCCAGCGAGGCGTTGGCAGGTGAGGTTTTGCCGGTATCACTCAAGTGCTCGCGCAGGCCGGCGACGATCGCCGAGGTGGGTTTGCCCCAATATTGTTTATGTGACAGGTCGAATCCGGCCACTTTGTTGCGATGCGGTTGGGTGATGGATTCCTGATCCAGATCGAGGTTGATGGCTGCCAGTACGTGATCATTCACACTGCTATCAGTCGGAATGCTCTCCAGTTTGGTGTGCAAGGCCTCTCCCAGCGCCTGGCCTCGGGGGGAACGGATGAGGGCTTCCAGCGTTTTGGCCGGATCGCTCGAGGCGTCGCTGGAGAGCGGCAGGTTAACGTTCAGAAACTCCAGGAGCCCCCACTGCTGGCTTGCTTGCTGAACATCCGGAGCGCCAGCGGCATGTTCTCTGGCGGCGGTGAGCAGTTCGTTCTGCTGAGGTGTGCTCAAGGGCAGGGGCCAGGACAAGGCGCCGCCCAGATTTCCCCATGGATGGGGGTGGGAACGTGTCAGCGATGTGCGCGCCAGGGTCATCAGCTCATCATGGGTGGTTGGCTCGGGCAAGCCCATAGCCTTGAGAAAGTTTGCAAGACTCACGGCGTTAGCACTATTTGGGGGGTAAGAAGAGTTGGGCGCGAGGTCCATCAGCGTGCTTCCCAGCGCAGATCGCACCACCAGAAACGGCGCGTTCGGTCCTGCCAACGTGGCGACATGAGTGAGCTGCTGCGCCAGTGCCTGCCAGTTTTTTCGGTCAGCCAGCGCGGTCTCCAAGGCTTTCGGGCCATTGGGGGGCGGTGTGTCAGCCGCGGGGTCCGGAATGTCCGTTGCGCTTTGCAATATTTCATCGGGGTATGACGGTATATCGGGGAGTGGTATCGGAGGAGGGGGCGGTGGTGGGTATGCAGTGGAGGAAGGAACCGAGTTGCTGACTATCATCGTGAACACCTTTAGGCACGCTCATTCAGGAATGCGCCTTTCAGGAAAACCTCCCTGCTTCCTGGACGCTCTTGCTGAGTGTCGGAAGCAGGGGGAATGGCTCCGCCTGTAAAGTGTTCAAGATGTCAGAAAATGTACGGATGACCGATCAGCGATGGTAATACCCCGGTCCGCCTTCGCTGTAGCGATGGTCATGCCAACCGCCGCCGCCGTGGGGGAAAATAATGCAGCCGCTCATGCTCAACATGATCAGCAAGGGAATCAGCAGTGTGATTCGACGAAGCATTTCAAAATCCTCTAGGGTGCTCTCAGGTTCAATCAGGCGTTGGGCAAGCCAAAGTTTTTCATCGCCTGTAACATGAGACCCCGCCGACCCCAATCCATCCCCGCTAACAGGTATGTGCTTGGTGTGGTAGTCGATACAAAGTGGACACAATTTTTTAGCTTCAGGAACCTGTCATGACCCAAAAGCAACGTTTGAAATACTCGATTCTGATCTCCCTGCTGGTGCTGGGGACGATGTTTGGCCTGTCCTACTTGCAGAACAACGGGGTCATCAGCGAAAAGACGTTCCAGTACATCGCGATTGCGGTTGCGGTAACCGTGGTGGTGATCAACGGTGTGATGCGTCGCAAGGTCAAGCCTAACCTTTGAGTCAGGCCCGGCCTTCCAGGACTTTGGCAGCCTGCTCGTGCAGGCTGTAGCTCTTGTCGGCGTTCAGGGTGATCACGCCTTCGGTGCACAGGCGCTTGAGCACCTCACGCACGCTGAGAAACGACAACGGGATGCCCAGCTCCAGCAAATGGCTGTGCACGCCGCGCACGCCGAGGGTGCGCTGGTTGTCGGCGGCGGTCAGCAGGGCGTCGATGACCTTCAGCCGGATCAGGCTGGTGCGCAGGCCAAAGCATTTGAGCAAATGACGAATACGCTGGTTGCCATGTTCCGGCGCCTTGCCGAACGCCTGGTTGCCGGTGGCAAAACCTCCGTCATGCATGGGTGAGTGTCCTTCCGTGGGCAGTTGCGAGTTGTACATGCAGAAACTCCTTATCAGAGCCTGATCAGGAAAATGATGGCGCTCTTAGTTAATAAGACGTACGAGCTGCACAAATCATGAAGCGGGGGATGTAGAAATTTTGTCGGTAACATCCTGGAGACATACCGACCTGTCCGAATAAACGCCTGCGGCTGCTAAAATTATTCCCGGTATTTACGTCTTAACTGAGGTGTTGGCGAAGCTGTCCCTCGTCGCGGTGTTTAATTTGGCTGTGGAGTCTGCGTGATTATTTCCAACGGGTTGTTCAGGGTGTGTGTGGCAGGGGCGTTGCTGGGGCTGAGTCTTTCGGCCACGGCGCGGGTGCAGGAGCAACAGGCCACCGCCGAGATCCGTCGCACCAGCTTTGGTGTCCCGCATATCCGGGCCAACGATGAGCGTGGGCTGGGTTTCGGCATCGGTTATGCCTATGCCCAGGACAACCTGTGCCTGCTGGCCAATGAGGTGGTAACGGTCAATGGCGAGCGTGCCAGGTACTTTGGTCCCGAGCAGGCGACCCTGGAAGGGCGTAACAACCTTGCCAACGACGTGTTCTTCACCTGGCTGAACACCCCCCAGGCCGTTGCGGCATTCTGGAAGGCCCAGCCCCCGGCGATGCAGCAGCGCATTGAAGGGTATGTTGCCGGTTACAACCACTACCTCAAGGAGCGCACTGCCCAGGGGTTGCCGGCGCAGTGCCAGGCGGCCTGGGTACGGCCGATCACGGCCGAAGACCTGGTCAAGCTGACCCGCCGGCTGCTGGTGGAAGGTGGCGTCGGGCAATTTGCCGAGGCCCTGGTGGGGGCCACGCCGCCCAACACCGTCGCCCAGGTGGACAGCAAGGCGTTTGAGGTCGCGGCGGCCAACCAGCAACGTTTCGCCCTGGACCGTGGCAGCAACGCGGTGGCGGTGGGGCGTGACCGTTCGTTCAACGGCCGCGGCATGCTGCTGGCCAACCCGCATTTTCCGTGGGTGGGCGGCATGCGTTTCTACGAGATGCACCTGACCATCCCCGGCCAGCTGGATGTGATGGGCGCTGCGTTGCCGGGCCTGCCGGTGATCAATATCGGCTTCAACCAGCACGTTGCGTGGACGCACACCGTTGATACGTCCAAGCACTTCACCCTGTATCGCCTGACTCTGGACCCCAAGGACCCGACTCGCTATTTGCTGGACGGCAAGTCCGTGCCCATGGATAAAACCACGATCAAGGTAGCGGTAAAAACTGCCGACGGCGGTACCCGGGAACAGTCCCGCACGGTCTACAGCTCGCAGTTCGGCCCCATCGTGCAATGGCCGGGCAAACTCGACTGGGACGCCAAATATGCCTTCAGCCTGCGGGATGCCAACCTGGGCAACGACCGTGTGCTGCAACAGTGGTACGCGATGAACCGCGCGGCGAACCTCAAGGAACTGCAAACCTCGGTACACACCCTGCAAGGTATCCCGTGGGTCAACACGGTGGCAGCGGATGACCAGGGTCAAAGCCTGTACATGAACCTGTCGGTGGTGCCGAACGTCAGCGCGAAAAAGCTCGCACAGTGCAGTGACCCACGGGGCGGGCTGCAATTCATCATGCTCGACGGCTCTCGCAGCGCCTGCGCCTGGGACGTGGACCCGCGTGCCGCCCAGGCCGGGATCTTCCCCGCCGAGCAACTGCCGCAACTGGAGCGCACCGACTACGTGCAGCACTCCAATGACTCGGCCTGGCTGGTCAACCCCAAGGCACCCTTGACCGGGTTCTCGCCCGTTATCAGCCAGGACAAGATCGGCTTGGGCCCGCGTGCGCGCTTTGCCTTGCAACGCTTGCAGGAGCTCGACAAGCAACCGATCAAGGTCGCCGACCTGCAGAATATGGTCATGGACAACCAGGTGTATCTTGCCAGCCAGGTGATGCCGGACTTGCTGAAGTTCTGCGCGGGTGCCGATGCCAGCGTGAAATCGGTGTGCGACAGCCTGAAAAACTGGGACCAGCGCGCCAACCTCGACAGCGGCCTGGGCCTGGTGCACTTCATCAACCTGGCGGAGCAACTGGCGCAAGCGCCGGACGCGTGGAAGGTGGGTTTCGATCCGGCACAACCCCTGACCACACCACGTGGGCTGGCGGTCGATCGGGCAAACGTGGCCAAGGCACTGCATGAAGCGATGCTCGCGTCAGCCGCCGACGTGGCCAAGCGCGGGCTGACGGCGGACAGCCGCTGGGGTGATATTCAGGTCTCGGGCCAGACACCGATCCACGGCGGCCCGCAAGAGCTGGGCGTTTATAACGCCATGCAAAGCGTGCCTCGGGCCGATGGCAAGCGCGAGGTAGTCAGCGGCAGCAGCTACTTGCAGATCGTGACGTTCGACGAGAAGGGGCCCAATGCCGAAGGTGTGCTGGCATTCTCCTTGTCCAGCGACCCCGCGTCGAAATACTTCAAGGACCAGACCCAGGCGTTTTCCGAGAAAAAACTCAGCCCGCTGCCGTTTACCGAACAGCAGATCAAGGCGGACCCGCAGTATCAATTGCAGGTTATCCGTGACAAGGAAGAAGCCGGGCGGTAGGGTAGCCCACCAGGAATGCCTGCCCCTTGAGAGAATATTTTTTGAAATCAAGGGGTTGCAAGCCCTGGCAAATGAGTACATAATTGCGCCCATCGAACGCACTGAAGCATTAAAAACTTCAATGTTTTCAATGAGATAGAGTAGAGGCAAGCTTCACATAGCCCACTCAAGTTTGTATGCGGTGAATGTCGGTTGTAAGGCATTGATCGTTTGAGGCCGAGTAGCAAAATGGTTATGCAGCGGATTGCAAATCCGCCTACGCCGGTTCGATTCCGACCTCGGCCTCCACTCTTAAAAACCCCGTAGATTAACGTCTACGGGGTTTTTTATTGAGCTCGAAAAAAAGAGCCGCCCCCCAGATCTTTTCCATTTTGCCGTTTAGCGATAGCTCCAACGCAGGCATCAATCTTCTTTGCGGTCTTCGGCCGGAGTTCATGAATTGACCCCGGTGATTCCTTCCACGACTACGGTACTAGCGCCCTGGCTCCCCAGCCAATCTCGGTCAGACGCTGTTCCTGAACCTTTTTTCTGAGGCATGTGAATACCCTTGTGCCCATAAAAAAGGAGTGTGCGGATGGGTTCTTACTGGAGTGAGGTTGCTGACAGGCCTTCGCGCTTCATCAGCTTCAGCTCCCGACGAATCTACTGGGTAGTACATGGCTCGATGTGGAGTCGGAGCCACTCGGTGCAGAATCAGTCGCCCTCATTCAATCTCGCGGCCTGAGCCGCGGCCGAAACCTCCTCAAGGGCGAATCTTCAGTGTTCCGCACCTCCTCATGTTGAAACGCCAAAATGTAGCCAAATGTACCCGACGGTAAATGTTTCGAAATGTGAAAAAAATGTCCGACATAACTTGGTAATTGAGTTAGATTCCTATTAGCATTCTCGAAATGTTAACGCGCTTGACCCACTCGTCGTAGGAATCCTCGTTTTGAAACATCACTTTTCTGCCAGTCTGTTGCTTGCTGGCGCTTGCAGCGCTGCGTCCCTCGTTCACGCCACCGAAGACTTGACGTTGCCGACTACCCAGATCGAAGCGAGTAGTGAACCTATTGACGGTCCAACCGTGGGCTACAAAAGCAACCCGTCGTCCAGCACTACCCGTCTGGGCTTGACGGACAAGGAAACCCCGCAGGCCGTGACCACCATCACTCGGCAAGCCCTGGATGACTTCAAGATCACGGGCATCAAGGATGCGCTGCGTGCTGCGCCCTCGGTGACCGTGGAGCAAACCGAAACCGATCGTACGGAATTCACCTCGCGCGGCTTCGATATCAACAACTTTGAATACGATGGCGTGGGCATGCCCTTCGTGGGAACCGTATTGGTCGGTGATCAGGACTTGGCCGAGTTCGAGCAGATCGACATCCTGCATGGCGCCAATGGTTTGATGAGCGGGGCTGGCAACCCGTCGGCCACGGTCAATTTCGTACGCAAACGTCCGACCGAGACCTTCCAGGCGCAAATCGATACCAGCGTCAGCTCATGGGATGGCCGTCGTGTGGACGTGGACGTTTCCGGCCCGTTGACGGATACCGGCAACGTACGCGGCCGCTTCATTTACTCCCACGACAAGGGCAACTCGTGGATGGATCGATACAGCCATGAGCGCAACGTCGCTGCCGGGCTGTTGGCGTTCGATGTGTCCGATGCCGACACCGTGACCGTGGGTTTCTCACAGCACGACAGCAATTCAAACGGCAGCACCTGGGGTAACTTGCCGTTGGTGGATAACGATGGCAACGCCATTCACTATGGCAGCCGCAGCTCCAGCATCGGCCAGCCGTGGACCTATTGGAACCTGCGTACCCAGCGCACATTCGCTGAGCTCAAGCATGATTTTGGCAACGGCTGGAACGCTACGGTCACCGCCACGGGCATCACCGAAAAGCAAGACACCAACATGATGTATGTCGCCGGGGTCAGCGGTGATGACGCCTCAGTGTTTGCCGCCAATACCACCAGCGAGGCTCATCAGTTGCTGGGCGAGGCCAAGGTCTCCGGCCCGTTCAGCCTGTTTGGCCGAGAGCATGAGTTGACCCTCGGTGCCGCCTATGGCCGCACCCATCAGAAGGCCCGGGAATACGATGCGGCTGCAGATGGCTACTACGACGTTTCATTCTCGGATGTGCTGGCGGGCAATCTGGCGCATCCGTCGTTCCTGTTTACCAGCGACGCCAATACGCAGAATTTCACGGACACTCAGAAAAGCGTGTACGCCGGTGCCCGATTCAGTCTGGCCGATGATCTTCACTGGATCGCCGGCGCGCGGATGATCAGCCTGGACGCTTCCGGCGACAGCTATGGTTCCGACTACTACACCCGCGCACATGGCAAGGTGACGCCTTACACCGGCCTGGTCTACGACCTGGACAAGCAGTGGAGCGTGTATGGCAGCTGGACGAAAATCTACAGCGCTCAGTACAACCTGGGCAGGGACGGCAAACTGCTTGCTCCGCTTGAAGGCAAAAGCATGGAAGCCGGTGTGAAGGGCAGCTTGCTGGATGACCGCCTCAACGTCACCGCCGCGGCGTTCAAGACCGAACAGCAGAATGTCGCGGAGTATGTCGGCCTGGTGGGTGGCCGGTCCGTTTACGACCCCATGGATTACAAGAGTCACGGAGTAGAGCTGCAAGCCTCTGGCGAAGCGCTACCCGGCCTGGACGTGC
This sequence comes from Pseudomonas sp. I8001, assembly GCF_013385345.1. Classification (NCBI taxonomy): domain Bacteria; kingdom Pseudomonadati; phylum Pseudomonadota; class Gammaproteobacteria; order Pseudomonadales; family Pseudomonadaceae; genus Pseudomonas; species Pseudomonas sp. I8001. The sequence continues at coordinate 183,354 of NZ_JACAQC010000024.1, read as the reverse complement.
TCGCCGGGTATACCTACGTGCGCATCGACAACGACGATGGCGACAAGGCCCGTAAGTATGTGCCAACTCATAGCGTGCGCGGCATGCTCACCTATCGCTTGCCAAGTTTGCCCCAAGCCAAGATCGGTACACGGGTAAGCTGGCAGAGTGCAGTGGAAAACGACACGAACAGTGCCATCCACCAGAACGCCTACGCGTTGCTCGATTTCATGGCCAGCTATGACATCGACAGCAACTGGAGCACGTCGCTGAACCTGAACAACGTCACCGATCGCAAATACCTGCTATCGCTGTACAACAGTGCCACGACCGCCAGCTACGGCGCCCCGCGTAACCTGGTAGCGTCTGTTACCTGGAAATACTGATACCGCCTGGGGGCTCGCTGTGCCCCGTGACGCGCGGCGAGCCTGGCGCTTTAAGGAAAACCACCGAGCATGACTGCACGCACCTTGCGTATCTGGTTTCTGGTCCACAAATGGACCAGCCTGATCGCTACCGTTTTCCTGTTGTTGCTGTGCCTGACGGGGCTGCCACTGATCTTTCATGAAGAGATTGAGCACTACTTCGAGCCGCCGCCGCCCCTGCGCCCGCTGACCGCCGATACACCACGAATCGACTACGACACCGTCATTGCCAGTGCATTGGTGGCGCAGCCGGGGGAGGTCGTGCGTTTTGTCGGTTTCGATCCGGAAAGTCCGCTCGGTACGGTGTACACGGCAACGAGCATTATGCCGCCACCGATCGAGGGGCATTCGCAGTCGTTCGATACACGCACTGGCGAGTTATTTCCTGCGGTACCGCCAGACGATGGGTTCATGAACCTGATGTTGCGCCTGCATACCGATTTATTCATGGGGTTGCCCGGTTATCTGTTTCTCGGTTTCATGGGGCTGCTGTTGGTCGCGGCGCTGGTGTCCGGCGTGGTGGTGTACACACCGTTCATGCGCAAGCTGGACTTTGCCACCGTGCGCAACGGGCGCAGTTCACGCTTGAAGTGGCTGGACCTGCATAACGTGCTCGGCATCGTCACCCTCGCCTGGGTGTTGGTGGTGGGGCTGACAGGCGTGATCAATACGCTGGCATTGCCCATTTTCGACTTTTGGCAGAGTGACCAGTTGGCGCAGATGACCGCGCCCTACAAGGATGCGCCGCCGCTGGAGCGCCTCGGGTCGTTGCAAAAAGCGCTGGATACCGCGCGTAAGGCGGCGCCAGGCATGGAGCCCAGCTTCATCGCCTTTCCCGGTACTCAGTTCAGCAGCCAGCACCATTACGCAGTGTTCATGCGCGGCACCACGCCGCTCACTGCGCGATTGCTCAAGCCGGCCCTGGTGGATGCGAGTACCGGCGAGCTGACCGACATGCGTGAGATGCCGTTGTACGTGAAAACCTTGCTGGTTTCGCAGCCGCTGCATTTTGGTGATTACGGTGGTGTGCCGCTGAAAATCATCTGGACGCTGCTCGATCTCATCAGCATCGTCATCCTCGGCAGTGGGCTCTACCTGTGGCTGAGCCGTCGCAAGGTACCGTTGCAAAAACGCTTGGATGAATTGCATGCCAGCGGGCCGGAAATGGGGGGCCGATCATGAGGCGCGGACTGTGGATGATCTTTCGCTGGCCGCTGTTGCTCTTTGTTCTAAGCCTGTTCGGATTGCTCTCGGCGCTGATCGGTGACGGCGTCTATGACCTGCTTTCATGGCTTAGCCTGGGGGTGCCGTTGGGGCTGGTCGGGGTGGTTTGGCTGCGTTTGCGTTCAGCCAAACGATGATTGGCGCGATCCTCAGCGCCGTCATCAACAGCGTCAGCTGCCACTCGGTTGCAGGTCGATTTTCTCCCAGCGGCAACTCACCCACGGAGTTCGCCAGGGCATTGCATGCTCAGCGCCGCGACGAAGTCGTGAATGCCGCTGTACTGGGAAAGTCTTCCGCACATGGCCAAGCCCTCAACCTGAAACCTGAGCTTAGACGATGGTTTTCGGGTGAGACATCAGTTCGTTCAGCACACTGCGCAGCCTCTCGGCCTCGCGCGTGCTGAGTCGATCTGAAGTGGTGAGGTTGGCGATCTGCTTCCTCATCGCTGCAGCTTCGGCACCGCGCAGCCTGAGGTATCCGGCAAACTCTTCGTTCTTTGCCTGTGCTTCTGTCAGCATCGCGACCAGGCCGAAGATATCCGCCCGGGCCTTGCGCAGTTGCAGGTTCAGTTCCTGGATCTCGTTCTCGAGCAGCCGGGCATGTTGTTTGTGCATTTCGAGAGGCGTGGGGATGCCAAGCCACCCGCAGGTGTCTTCGTCGATATTCATAGGAGGTATTTCGAGTGCTGTATGTGTATACAGTATTCGAGATTGGGTGAAGTGGAATGCTTGAGGCGACGAACTGCAGGGTTACCCGACGATCAGTCGGGCGCGGGCCTCCCACTCTTTACTATTTACCGGCGGTGATACGCGCCATGAACTGACGCGTCAGGCTGGCGATCTGCTCGGTTTTTTCATCGAGCGCGAAATGCCCCGCGTCCAGAATATGAACCTCGGCCCCCGGCACATCATCCTTGTAGCGCATGGCTCCCGGCACAATGAACGACGGGTCGTATTTTCCCCACATGACCAACATCGGCGGTTGGTTGTCTTTCAACCATTGCTGCCATTTTGGGTAAGAGGCCACGTTGTTCTGGTAGTCCAGCAACAACGCCGACTGTATCGCCCGCTGGCCCGGACGGGATAAGGCGGCAAACTCGTCCTCCCAGGCATCAGGGTTGTAACGCTCGGGATGAGGGCTGGTGCCCAGATGACGCTGCTTCGTGCCTTCGTACCCCGTGAACCCATCGACTTGTTCGGGATGCTCGGCGGGAGCCTTCCAGTACTTGGCGATGTTCGCCCACTTGGCACCCAGGCCTTCGTCATAGGCATTGGCGTTCTGGATGATGATGCCGTGCAGTTTTTGCGGCGCGTTGAGGATCATCCGAAAGCCTACCGGGCCGCCGTAGTCCTGCATAAACAGGGTGTATTCATGGATCTGCAATTGCGTGAGCAGCTTGCTCATGGTGTCGGCCAGATGGTCAAACGTGTAGGTGTAGGTCGCGGCCGAGGGCGCGTCGCTTCTGCCGAACCCGGGGTAGTCGGGGGCGATCACGTGATACCGGTCAGCAAGCAACGGGATCAGCGAATCCCACATGCGCGAGGACGAAGGGTAGCCATGGAGCAGCACCAGGGGCGGCGCGTCCCTGGGGCCGGCCTCGCGATAGAAAACCCTCACGCCGTCCACACTGGACCAATGATAGCCAGTGGACTCGGTGGTATAGGGGACGGACGGCACCGGTTCGCTGGCGTGTGCCGGTGCGGTCATCGAAAGAGTGGTCATAAGTGCTCCCAGCGTGCAAAAGGTGGCGATGTTCATTGAGGCCCTGAGCTCTGATTTGCGCATTTCCCGGTGAAATGCAGCTGCGATCAGAGTGAACGCATCCGGGAACTCACACCATTGGCCCAATGACCATTTTTCATTAGAATCGGGCCAATCTCGATCAGGCCCGCCCTATGAAAAGAAGTGTGAAAGTTGCAGTCATCGCCTTTAACGGCATCAGCCCCTTTCACCTTTCTGTGCCGTGCCTCGTATTTGGTAAAGATCGCCGAGTGGGGGATTTGCCCTGGTTCGAATTGGTGGTGTGTGCGGGTGAAGAGGGGGCGCTGGTTACCAACGCCGGTTTCGCGATCCACTGTGACCATGGTTTGGACCAGGTTGCAGGAGCTGACATCGTCATCATTCCCAGCTGGCGGGACGTCACCGAAAGGCCGCCGAGCGCACTCCTCGAAACGCTTCAGGCAGCCCATGAACGAGGCGCGCTGGTGGTCGGCCTGTGCCTGGGGGCGTTCGTGCTTGCCCATGCGGGCCTGCTGTGCGACAAGCGGGCAACCACGCACTGGGCGTGGGCGGCGCATCTGGCGCGAGATTTCCCACGCATTGAAGTGGACCCCAAAGTGCTCTATGTCGAGGCGCAGCAAATCCTGACCTCTGCAGGCGTGGCCGCAGGGCTCGATTGCTGTATTCATATCGTCAGGCGGATCTACGGGCGGGGGGTTGCCAACGCGTTGGCGCGTCAACTGCTGGTTTCCCCCCATCGCGACGGAGGCCAGGCCCAGTTCATCAGCCAGCCTGTTCCTCAAGGCGCAAGCGACCAGCGTCTCGGCCAGTTGCTGGACTGGCTTCGGGCAAACCTGGAACAACCGTTGTCAATCGATCAGGTGGCGACGAGGCTGGCGATGAGTCGACGCAGTTTCACCCGGCACTTCAAGCAACTGACCGGCTCGACGTTTGGCAAGTGGCTCACGAATGAGCGAATCAAGGCCGTCCAACTGCAACTTGAAACAACCGACCATAGCGTCGAGTCGATCGCTGACGCTTGCGGGTTTGGTACAAGCCTGTCGTTACGTCAGCACTTTTTCTCGATCGTGGGCGTGAGCCCCACAACCTACCGGAAGGCTTATCATCGATAGGGAGGTACCTGTAATTTCCGGGTTCCGATACCCGTTCGCTGACGTGCAGCGACGGAGCGAAAACTGGCCAGTGACTCCTGCGGGTACAAGGCCGAAAAGCTCTCCAGGCAACCGCCTGCAAGTGAAAGCGATTTGGCCTCGGGCTGGCAGTTTCCTCCTGACTGACTAACCTTCTACGCAACGGCCATCCTTGTACAAGTGTCAAGGGTCTACCTCAGGGACCTGAACCGGCGCGCTGGGTTGGCAAGTCATAAGGAGAGCTTCATGAATGGACTTATCTCAAGAGTCTTACTGGCGTTGACGACACTGGCCTGGATGTCCGGCTCCCAGGCCGCGACCACTGTCACCGGGCAAATCAGTGCGTCGCTGATATTGATCAACAGTTGCCTGGTCAACGGCGTGGGAGGCACCACAGGCTTGAATTTCGGTGCGTTGAACTTTGGTACCGCCAACACCCTGTATACCGAGGCTGATGGGCAAGTGCTGGGCGGCGGCGGGGCGCCTTTGTCTATTCAATGCTCGGCGGGTACTTCGCCGGTCTTGACCATCACGTCCGGCGCCAATGATGGCAAATCCACCGGTGGAACGCGTGCCCTGGCAGACGGTGCCGGCCACTTTGCGCCCTATGACATCTACACCGACGCCGCCCACACGCAAATTCTTGCCAACAACGGCACTATCAATCTCACGGCCAGCACCGGGGTTGCGCAAACCGTGAATATTTACGGTAAATCCCCAGGCAAGGTGGGTTTGCCGGCCGGCACTTATACCGACACGATTGCGGTCACGCTGACGTTTTGAATATGAGGTATATCGCTTGCGGCAATCTTCGGATGCCAAGGGAAATAATTTATTTGCTGTTCCATTTTGAACTCCGTCTTCCATTTTTGAGCGGGAGACGGCATAGATTTATTGATTTTTAAATTGATCTCTACCTGTATCGCATTCACACCCCTAAAGCCATCTACGGGATGACAGGAGTTGGATGATCAGGTGCATGCATCATGTTAATATCGCCACCCCTCGTGACCGAGGGGCCTCTGGCGGGCAGGCTGGTCGAGAGAAAATCCACTTGTTTCCTGAGATTTATAGCTTGATGTGCCATTTTTAACGTCCATGGCATGATTTCATGGGCGTTAATCAGCCGATATTCATTTTTCCATTTAAAGCTGCGCTTGCTATGGCAGCAGTTCAGAAACTATACGCCTCAAAAGGAAGAGTCATGGCCGTACCACGCATTATTTTCCCAATAGCCATTGCTGTTGTCGTGCTCGGAGCCGGCACGCTGATCTATCAGGGCCTCAACGGCACAAGCAGCTCGCTGAGCTGCGCAGATGATTTCTCGCAAGCCACGGTTATCGAGGGTGTTAAAGGTACAGTTGCCGGCGACACTACACTAGCCACCAGCCAGGCTGGTGAGTCTGGACATATTCCTTTTGCCAAGCCTTACCATTCGGTCTGGTGCAAATGGACTTCCCCAGAAGACGCAAGCTTCACATTTGATACCACAGGCTCAAAATTCGACACCGTGCTTGCCGTTTATAAAAGCACGAGCCTGAATTCGATGCCGGTGGCCGGCACGAACAATAACCAGTCGGAAAATGATGTAACCAGTGCTGTGACTTTTTCAGCCAAGAAGGGTGAAACCTATTCGATTGCCGTCGATGGGTTTGAAGGTGCTTACGGTAAGTACATCCTCAACTGGGCCAAGAAATAAGCGAACATGGCAGCTGTCGGTGGCCATTGGCTAAGGTGAAGGGGGACGACAATCCTCCACACCAGAAAACCCCGTAGATTAACGTCTACGGGGTTTTTTATTGTCTGCCGGTAAGTACGATGGGCGAAAAAACCGCAATCGCGGGCCTTCTCGCAGGGCAGCCCGACTTACTTGAACAAGCCGCCAATTGCGTTGATCGCATCCGCAGCCTTGTTCACGTTTTGCTGGCGCTGAGGGTTAGTGTCCACTTGTGCCTGAGTGTTGTAGGTACTGTTGCTGCAGCTCTTGTTGGTTTGTGTCAGTGCTGCCTGGAACGCGGTCGCGCGCAACGTATCGCCCTTGGCATTGGCCGCATTGATATTGGTCTGCAGGTCGCGGATCTGTTGCTGGCAGGAGGCACTGTTGGCGTTGACGGTGTTGTTACTGTTGCCGGCACCCCCCAAGGCAGATGACAGGGCGCCGGTGAGGGCAGACAGGTCGGCGGCGTGGGCGGGCAAAGTGAACAGGCTGAACAGGGCGGCGGCTGGGGCGAGTTTGGAAAGACGCATGGCAAACCTCAATGTTTTATTGCCTGCGCATCTCCGGGGGCCCGAGCAGGCGCAGAACAATATCCGTATAGAGGTGAGCGCTCGGGTGGGGCGAAATATATTTGGTCAAATTTTGACCTTCAACCGTGAAACTTCATAAATGTGAGTTGTTTCACGTTGTTTTCTGGCATTGACGACGTATCAAGGTGAGGGCACGAGCCCGAGTGATGCGCGATGCAAGCTGAAACGCCTGGGTGCTTCACTTGGCGCAACAAACACCCGATAGCTTCACCAGCAGTGTCAGCGCGACGATTGCCCAGCCAAAGTTGAGTGCGACAAACATCCATTCCGGCGGATTTGTACCCAGGAAAATCGTCGAGGTAATCGTCAAGAAAACCATCAAAAGACCAATTGGGAGCCAGAACCAGAGGTGTTTCTGGCGCTGGCACACCTCTATGTGCAGCGGGCTATCTTCATGGAGCGTCATGTGTTGTCGGCCTCGGTAACCTGCTGCTTCCCTGCCGATGTTCAGCTCAAGAGCGCTATCCTGAGCAATGAGTCCAGGTGATGCAAGGCTCATTCGCCGTTAGTGTCCATCAATCAGGCGAAGTGCCAGTTCGGCACTGAAGGTGCCTGCCGCCGGGCCTTCATGACAATCGGTTTTCTTCGAAGACGCACCGTCCGAATTGCCCGGGAGTTTGATCCATAGGGCAACCAACCGTGGCGAAAGCACTTGCGGTGGCATGCCCAGTCTGCGCCCCACCGGGTTGCACCAGTCTCCAGGATTCGCACCATTGCCGTTGCGGCTGGTATCCACCGCCACGGCTCTTGTATAGGCGTATTCGCTTAACAACCTGGCATTGATGGCATCACCATAACTGCGCACCTGGGCGAGGGTGTAGAAGTTGGCGATATTCAGGGCAAACCCCCGGATCTGTTTCACCCCGGCTGCATTCAACGCATCGGCCATGGCGCCTGGGGATTTCCAGCCTGGATTGCCAGCGTCCAGATAAACATCGGCATGGCGTGCGCGCTGGTTGAACCCCGATACGGCGTAATTGATTAGCCCCAGCCGCTCGGCGCGCTTGTCCTTGTCCAGGCACTGCAGGTCTGCCAGTGCGTCCGGCTCCAAGATAACCAGCGCCGGCTGGTCTCCAATGCCTTTGATCAGTTGGTCTATCCAGCCCCGGTACTCCGCCGCTGCCGGTGCGCCACCCTTCGAGGCGCCACCGCTGCAGTCGCGGTGGGGCAGGTTATAGGCCACCAAAATCGGTGTTTTATCAGCGCTGGCGGCAGCGGTTACATAGCGATTGACGCGCTCGGCCAGCGTTCCTATGGCCTGGCTGGTGCCGGTCAGCCACAGGGCACTGGGCACCTCGGCAATGGTTGAGCGGATGCTTGCAGTGGCAGGCGTATCGGGGTGCTGCTGGACCCACTGTGCGGCGGTGGACTGCGGGTTGACGTAGAACCCATCACTCGCCTGAGCGCGCGGCTGGCGCCCGACATGCACACCCTCGCAACGCAAATCCGGTTTGCGTGCACCCAGGCCCAGGAATCGGTCCAGCGTCTCACCCATCAACCGCTGCCGGTTCTGAGCACACCCGCAACCCTGAGCGAGGCGCGTGGGTTGATCGAGCAAACCCTGCAAGCCCTCGCCTCGGCAGATCGCGAACTCATCGACAGCAGCGAGCGCGCTATCTCGATAGAACTTCCCGACGGTACTATTTTCGACATGACTGCCTACGAATACGCGGTCAATTGGGCCATTCCACAGTTCTATTTTCACCTGATGACCGTCTATAACATCCTTCGCCATAACGGTGTGCCGCTCGGCAAGGCCGATTACGTGCCGCATATGTTCGCCTTCGTGCGCACGCAATAGGTAGCCACCCGAATGAATAGACCCCGCTCCTGCGCATAAGCGTATGGTGGGTGTTAAACACGTTTATTGAGGTACCCGCCATGGACGATAAACTCGGCATCCGCCTGAAAGAGGAACGCAAGATCCTGGGGCTCTCCCAACAGGAGTTTGGTGCGATTGGCGGTGTGGGTGCGAATGCTCAGGTGCACTACGAAAGTGGCGCGCGGGCGCCCAAGTCCGATTACCTGATTGCCATCCGGCATAAAGGCGTGGACGTGCTTTACGTGTTGACGGGGGAAAGGGCGGTTATCAACCAGGCCACCCTGAGTGACAAGGAGACGTTGATCATCAACCACTACCGCACGCTGGACGGGCTGGATCAGGATGCGATTGCGCAGATCACTTCCTCGTTGTCTGACAGCTAGCAACGAGGAAGTCCCGGATTTGCTTCGCGCCAGGCTAGAAGCTGTCGGTCGTCCTGAAGCTGCCGCCGCCTGTACTGCCTGACGTCGAAAAGCTGGCCGTGTTGTTATTGCTGCTTTCGACGGTGGCGACGCCAAGGACGACAGGGCTGATCGATGCGCTGACATAGCCTCGCGCCGCCCCTGCCGCTACCTGACTGCGGCGCACGATTTTAAGGCCCCGGCCAAGCACATCCACAACCTGGCCAAGGGTTGCACCCTGGGTCATGTAGCTCTCTACCAGACGCTCGAAGTCAGTCGACAGGTCAAAATAAACATCGCGGCCGGTAAACGCATCGTTGCGAACTTTACGCTCCAGGTCTTTGGCACGCTGGTAGCTGTTCTGGTGTACCACGGCCTCTTCCTGGGTATCCGCCAGTTGCTGTACCACCGCTTTCAAGCGCAGGTTCAGGGTTTGCAGTTGCTCGACGATCAGGTCGTCGGCGTCGTCCGGGGTGTGGCTGGCCAGGTCGATCAATTCGCCGATGCTGCGGGTTTTCAACTGGTCAGTGAGCAACTGGCGTGCGCGCTGGTACTGCGGGTCTTCGTTGCGTGAGTAGCTGCCGAGTTTTTCCTGGATGGCATTGGCCTGGCGCTTGGCGTTGTCGACTACGCGTTGCAGGGTGTCGAGCTCGGGTTGAATTGAGGCCTGTCCCAACTGGTCACGTGCCTGAGCCAGTTGCGCATCGACGCTGGCACTCAAGGTGCTGATCAGGGCGATGCGCTCGGCCTGCAAGGCCTCGTTTCGCTCACCAAGGGCGATCAGGCTCAGCTCGTTCTTGCGGTTGGCGAGGTAGTTCACCTTAGTCGCCAGCCAGTTGTCCATCCAGCGGTTCAGGCGGTTGCGCCGGTATTGGTCGGTGCCGAAGGCGTGTCCGCGCAGGTAGACGTAGACCAGGTTGGTATCAAAGGTCGGACGCTTCAGTGCGCACTCCTGGCGCAAGTCTTCATAACCGCTGACGTGTTCTCGGTGGGCGGCCTGGGCCAGGTCCAGTTGCTCGACCTGGCGGGCGTAGTCGGGGTTTTGTTCCAGGGATTGCCGGGCTTGCTGGTCGAGGGTGTCGGCTCGCGCTTGCAGTTTTTCCTTGCCCGCCAGCGCCTGGGCCACGGTCTGCTCAGCGTCGCGCAGTTGCTGGTGGAGCAGGTCCTGGGACTGTTGGCGCAGGTTCAGGGCGGCGGCGACTTGCTCGTTCTGCGTGTTGCCCTGGTCCAGGTGCAGGGCCGCGATTTTACCCAGGCGCTGGGTAATGTCCTGCTCCAGCGCCAGTTGCTCGCCGAGCAGTTCAGACAGGTGTTGCTCGGCCGTGCGAATCCTCAGCTCGGCGTTGCGGGAGTTACGTTCGGTGATGCCGATCAGGGTGTCAGGCGTCATGTCTTCACCACTCCAATATCGTTTCGAGCGGGTCGGTGGTCCGTTGGCTCAAGTAGGTGACTTCCATCCTGCCGGCTGGCTTGCGGCCGACTACACGGTTGGTCAGGTGGCCGTCGTCGAGTTTGTCGGCCTTGACCTTCAGGTATTCGGCCTGCGGTACCCGCACAGCGAACTGGCTGGCCCACGCGCCGGTGCCGGTCTCACTGCTGACGGTGGGCAGTAGAACCGGTCTGTCCGACAGGTCGACGGCTTCGACAACCAAATACCAGCTCTTGCCCTGGGTCGAACCAGGATTGGAATTACACAGCGCCTTGTCGTAGCAGCGCTCGACACCGGACGGCGTGCCGGGCCGGTCGACAACCCGAATGGTCACCTCCTTGGGGATCAGTTCGGTGTTGGCACGCAGGGCCCTGAGTTGGCCGCCGGCTTTTTCGATCTCGAATTTCCCGATGAGGTCTTTGATCATGACCAATTCGGCCTGCATGCCCCGCGTCGCTTTACTGTCGGCGGCGGGCAGGTGAATGTCGGCGACTTTGCGGGTCAACTCGTTGAGCTGGTCGGTCATCGGCTGGACTGCCTTGACCTTGGCTAAAAACGCCTCCAGCACGCCGATCTGCTCACTGGCGTAATCGACCCCGGAGGTATCGACCATGGCCAGGGCATGTTCGGCCTTGGTATTCAGTCGGGGCAAGGCACTGAACAGGTCGCCGCCCTCAATATAGGCCGGGTCCTGTTGCACGGCGCTCAAGCGAGCCTTCAGGTGGGCGATGTCTGATTGTTTTTGTGCCGCGTTCGTCTCGACGGCGATGGCCGCTCTTTGAGCCTCTTGGATCTCGTGTCTGGCGACCATCACCCGGCTGCATTGCACCACCAGCAAGGTGACCGCGATGAGCTGGATGACGAGTATGCCGCGATGCCGCCTGAGCAGTACTTTGCTCCAGAAGCGGTCAAGCGCACTCAGTTCCGGGGCCTCGAACACCAGGCGTTTGGAAAAGAATTCGCGCACGCCCTGATCGATCTGCGCTTCGGTAAATTGAATGCCGTTGTTCTGGTAATACTCGCGGATGCGCGCCGCCACTTCTGCGCGGCGTTGGGGCAGGCTCAAGTCCTTTTCCACCGCCATCTGCTGGTGGCGCAGTTGATCCACCAGCGCCATCGCGCCGAGTTGTTCGGAGAGAAGAATGTCGCTCATCAAGCGGCCTTGGTCAGCAATGCGGCGAACTTGCGTTTGGCCTCTTCGACGGCTTCGGCGATGTCACGGGACGCGTTGCTGGATTCAGCGCGGTAGGTTTCCGTCAGGCCGTGCATGTCCGTCTGGAAACTCAGGGTGGCGTCGGCCAGGGCGCGCACCGAGTCGACCTTGATGGTGGAGCCATAGCTGGCCTTGACCGCCGCTTCCAATTGGGTGTTGCCGGTGCTGCCCAGGGCTTCAAGGCCCTTGCTGATGCCGTCGGTGGTGGCATTCAGCGTGTTGGTGGCTTCGGCCAGTCCACTGTTGCTGGTGAACGACACCGCGAGGCCGGTCAACACCACTTCGTTGGTAGAGAAGAACGAGACCATGCGCTGGTACTGGCGCTCCTTGATCACATGCACCTGGTTGATCCGGGCGAAGACCATTTCGGCCGTGTTGTAGCCGACCTTGAGGTCATCGGCGATGTCCTTGACGATCTGGTAGCGCTTGTCTTCGTCCTGCAGCGCGCGTACGGCTTCGTCACGGCGCAATTCCAAGGCCGCGCGTTCGGCCGGCGCCAGGGTTTCGGCAGCCGTGACTTGGGCGTTGGCCTCGTTCAAGGCCTGGGTACGCTGCTCCAGGACCTGGCCGGCCAGGGCGAGCACTTGTTGGGCATCGACCTCGGCCGCTTTCATGGCCATGCGAAAATCCAGGTAGGCCTCCAGAATCACCGTTTCCCGGGAGATCTGGTCATTGGCCGACTTGCACACCTGCAAGTAGTTTTCACGGATCTCGTTGAAGCGGCTGGGGATCGAGCCACGACGCAGGTTCATCCAGCTCAGCTTGAGCTTTTCCAGCGTATCCAGGCGCCCATCATCCATCCAGCCCGCCATGGCCGCAGCGTCTTCGCGAATCGAGGTGAAGCTCTGGGTGATGTCCATGAAGCGCGTGGAGATATCCATGCCGGCGATCTGCTCGCGAACCACGCTGTTAAAGGTGGTCGACTGTTGCAGCACGGCAGCGATAGCGGTGACTTTGGCGGTGTCGTACTGGGCCACGCGGTCCAGCAATACCAGTACCGGTGCATCTGGAACCGGCTGCAGAAGATTGATGCCCAGGGTCCGCAGGCCCGTCAGCGCGCGGTCGAGGTAGTTGCTCATCGAGTGTCCTTTCAGGATGTGTTCAGCACAGTGTGCAGTGCAGAGAAGGGCGCAAGTATACCGATCAATGAAGGCAAACCAATGGCAGTTTGGTTGGAGGGCGCTTATTGGCGAGCCTGGCGAAGTGTATGACCGTATCTACCGCTAGCTGTACGGGGCGCAGGCTGGCGCAACGTTCTACTGTCACGGCCACAGTACTCGTTCGGATGTCGCGCCATGCTCATGTCTTCAAGCCTGCTTTCAGCTTTCGCGCTGTTCGCCTTTGTGTCCTCAATCACCCCAGGTCCCAATAACACCATGTTGCTGGCGTCCGGGGTGAACTTCGGTTTTATTCGCTCGATTCCCCATGCACTGGGGATCAGCATTGGCTTCATGTTGTTGGTGATCGCCGTGGGCCTGGGCCTGGGCGAAGTGTTCAAGGCGCTACCGTGGGCCTACACCGTATTGCGTTATGTGGGGGCGGCGTATTTGCTGTACCTGGCGTGGAAGATTGCAACCTCCAGCGCGATGTCCGATGACGCCGATTACAAGCGCAAACCCATGACGTTTCTTGGCGCGGCGGCCTTCCAGTGGGTCAACCCCAAGGCCTGGGTCATGGCGCTGGGCGCGATCACCACCTACACGCCTGCCGAGGGTTATGTCACCAACGTGCTGTTGATTGCCGCCGTGTTTGCCCTGGTGAACTTGCCCAGTGTTTGCGTATGGGCCGGCTGTGGCAGCGGCTTGCGCAATGTACTGCGCGAGCCACGCTGGTTGCGGGTGTTCAACTGGTCGATGGCGGGGCTGTTGGTGCTGTCGTTGTATCCGATGTTTTTTGCCGGCTGACACGCCCTCTGACCTCCAGCGGGTTGCGTCAGCAGGCCATGGATCCTAGACCGGTGAGATGGTGGCCAGCAGACCAATTGCGATGGTCAGCGCAAGAAAACCGAACAGGAAAAATGCCATCTTAGCCATAAGGCCTCCGAAATGAACGGGCCGGCAGGACGGTTCCTGCCGGGCTCCACGGGCGTGTCGGGAGTGGGTGTATTGTCAGGGCAGGGCGGTTTTCGATACAGGGGCAGATGCAGAAGAAAAAAGCGTATCAGATGGGCCGGGGCGCCGCAGGAGCAGGAAAGCCGGGGATGATCATTTTGGGGTATCAGGGAATAAACAGCGGCTCAGTAACTTGTGGGCGGGACTGCTGAAGGAACTAACCTTTTGCGTGGAGTATCGTATCCACGATTTTCGTGGGAGGTTGAAGGCGAACTGCGTCGTGCGTGGCTATTCTCAAGCGGCGCTGGGAGGGTTCCTTGAAGTGATTTCATCGGGGCGAGTAGGCAAATGGGCAAGACATTGGCTGCGCTGTCGTTTTTGATGACCCTGGTTTGGGTTTCAGTGGTTATTGCGGTAATGACTTATTTTTCCTGATGCACGTGGGGCACGGGTGCGGCACCTGGTGAAGCGGTCGGTATCGCCATTGCCCACTCCCGCCTGCAAAATCTGTAGATGACTGATCTGGCGAGCTTTTTTGTTTGCCAGGGCGCCGCTTGATTGTTTGAAAAAGCCCGCACCCGACCTTGCATCGAGGGGGCTTGATCTATATATTCCCTAGCCTGCTGCAACGCTCAAGGGCTTTTAACGCTGCTTGGCCTGCTGCATAGCGCTACCGCCCGAATGGCGAAACTGGTAGACGCATGGGACTTAAAATCCCCCGCTCGTAAGGGCGTGCCGGTTCGATTCCGGCTTCGGGCACCATCATATTCAAGGGTTTGCTGGGTTTTAGGCCTTGGCTGGCTCTTTGTTTTTTTCCGCAATATTCTTCTCCTTTCCGCAATTCACTTCGTCGGCGTAACTTTTTTGCCGATGCGTTTGCGGATGTAGTTCTCTGTCATCACCACGGTCGTGTGTCCAAGCTGATCTCTGGCTTGCAGAATATCTCCGCTTGATTCCGCCTTATCGGTACCAGCTTTTGCGCGCAGGTCCCGCATCTGAAAGTCTGCCTTTTTTACGCCGGCAGCTTCTCTCGCAGCATCAAATCTTCCCCGTAACATACTGCTGGTCATGGGCTGCCCGTTGTCCATTACGATGAGTTTGCTGGACCGGATTTTATGGCTGTCTTTCCTGGCCAGTATTCGGTCGATCACAACCTTCAACTCCCCAACGATTTCAATTCGTCGCTTGGCCTTGGTTTTTCCCTGCTGCACAGCAAGGCGATCCTCCCTGATATCGCGCTCATCCATTTTTAGGGTGTCAGCGATACGCTGACCTGTCAGGTAGAACAGATCGAGCGCGTCTTTTAGCGGCTGGTCTGCGTGCAAATACACCATCGCGAGCATTTCATCTTCGACGTAGATGTCACGTCCGCTTTCCTTGTTGCCTTTAACACCGGCGCAGGGATTGGCCAAGGACGTGTAGCCGCTGGTCCTGGCGAAGTTCCAGATCGAGCTGAGCAATGCTTTCTCGCGATTTGCACGAACAGGTGCGGTCTTTCCTCGATGTCTCAAGTACTGAGCAACGTGCTGGGGCTCAATAGCTTCCAACGGGGCCGGAGGGTCATTGAAAAAGGCAAGTAGCTGCTTCAGCTCTCTGGCGTTGTCTTTCTGCGTCGCCGGCGCTTTAGTTGGAACAACTTCCAGCATGTATTTTTCAGCGACATAGGCGAAAGTCAGTACATCCTGCGCCATGGCCTGGGATACACGGCTTTTTTCGAGCTTTGCATATTCCAAAATTGCCAGCCCGTAGTCCTTGCCCAATGGTATTTCTTTGCGTGGCGTCCCGCCTGTGTCGTAAAGGTAATACGTCGTATCGCCGCGCTTCCTTTCGCGTAGCCGGGGAATGCTCCCAGGCCGGGTTGGTTTTCGTCCCATCTACCCCACCAGCCGCGGTTGCCATTTCGGTTTTTCCACCACGCCGGCAGCCTCGCCAGTGAGTGCAGATGCGATGACGCAAGGCCACCCGCTGCGTTTGATGGTGTGGCGAATGCCGTTTCTTTTGAGAACTTGCACCTGGCCTGCTTTCGTTTTCGCGCCGGTAAGCGTGCAAACCTCTTCATGCGACAGGAAGTGAATACCGTCCATAACTACCTCCCGCCGGCCGCCGTGGGCCGGGCTGTCTTGATGATGTGAATGACCAGGCTGAAGGTGATCAGCATCCAGCCGCAGGTACCGGCGAAGGCGTAGAGGATGTCGGCCGTTTCGCCATCGGCCAGAAGGCGAAGAGCGATCCAGAAGAACCAGCAGCCGCTGCCGACCAGGTACAGCAAAGCGCCCAGTAGGATCAGGGTGAGTTTGATTGCGAACATGTGGTTTCCTTGCCGCGCTGGGCGGCTGTCGGGAATATTTGATAATCATTAGCATTTGAGGGTATCTTTGCCGCGCTCACCCAGCAGGAGAGGCTCTTTACCGGTCTATGGATGGCGAGGCCAACCCTGCTGGGTGAGCACCTCGCCCGCCGCTCACCGGCAGGCATGTAGGGGAATGGAGTAATGGCTTTTTGCTCGGGTATCTCGACCCTTTGGATGGGTGTACAACAGGTGTTCAATTCGTTGCGCCTGTGGGAGGACGCGTGTCACATAATCTGGATGTGCCGATCGCTCATGAGTACCGAGGTCACACGGTATTCCTGAAGTTTGTCTGGAAAAGGCCGAACGACCCTGTGCCTGCATCCGCGACAATCATCGAGCCCGTGGACATACACGGAATGGGTGAAGTCGCAGCTGAGATAACAGGACCGTGGTCCGATTACCCGGCGGCCCTGGACGAAGCGATGTCGGTCGCAGAGCGCTGGGTTGATAGTCAGTTGCCCTAGTCAACCTCGACAAGATGCTGTTCTTGAGTTTCATTTCTGAGGCGTGTCAATATTCCTGCGCCCATAAAGGAGTGTGCGGATGAGTACTTACTGGAGTGAAATCGCTGATCTGGCTCGCCAAGTGGCTAGCGCGAGCAAGCGTTTGGAAGATTTTTTCCAGCGTGTTCCTGATCCGTGGAAGGCGGCTGACAAGAAGGCATTCGCTGCTCTACATGCCGATCTTCTTCAAGCCCAAGATGCCTACTCATCATTTGAGCACTCCAAGCTCGACGTTTAAGTACCTTCTGATAAGGCCAGGCACGTAGGGGGATTGGGGTTAAACGAGTTCGGCAGGGACGCTGCAGGTCTTGCCGATGGCTACCGCCAGTACGGCGCGGCACACCGCAATCGCTCGCGTCTCGCCGTGAACGCGCTGAAACGGATCGCGCTTCGTGTCGGCCACCCAGTTAACGGCGTGGCCGGGCTCGACCCACACGGCGTACTTGGCGACCAGGCGCTCGCACTGTTCGGCGTCCACCGGTGGCGCACAGAAGGCCAGTTGCAGTTGGCCGGTCGCCGGTGACGGGGAACCTTCGATTGACTCTACGGCCCAGCCAAGCGCAGACCCTGCCAGATCTTCGGTTCGAATGCTGACCATGCGACTCATGGCCTCGGCCCCTTGTAGATGAAGACGTAGGCGAACCAGAGGGTGGCGATCATGGAGTCACCCCATCAGATTTGTATTTGGTCAGCCGCCACTTGGTGTTGTTGCTCTGGCTGTGGTCCGACTCGACTAGGCCTTCACGCTTCATCAGTTCCAGCTCGCGGCGGATCTGTTTGGTGGTGAACGGCTCGATATGGAACCGGAACCACCAGGTGCAGAACCAATTGTCGCGGGAGCCGCCGACGCCGCTCATGTATGTGGTGGTGCGCTGGCGTAGGGTCATGGCGTCACCCGCTGGCCGAGCATCACGTCGGCGACAATTTCCCAGAGCTGGGCCGGTGACCACTGGTACCGGTCGAAGTCTGTGTCCGGCTGAACGCCATAGGTGCAGGTCGAATGCGCGCCCGCCGGGTACTCTCCGCGCTTGGCCATGATCGTTGCCACGCGTCCGTCACCACCGGGTTCGGTGCGGTGGAAGTCATACGCGATGGTGTTGTAGTCGTTGCCGGCCTCGATCCTGAATGTGCCGTCCGGCACCAGGTTGGCTCGGCCGTCTGGCGTCCAGGGCCTGCCGCCGCCCGCGGTGCGGACGCCTTCGTGCAGGTACAGCATGTATTCTCCGTCATCGCAGAGCTCAAGTTCGAAGCAGTGGTTGATCTGTGTGCCCACGATCACCCGCGACATGAAGTTGAAGCGGTGGTCATGGATGGCCGAGTGCTCAAAGCAGGCGCGGCGCGGTAACTCTGAGTGCCAGACATGCAGGCGCTGATTGCCTTCCAGCTGGACCTGCACAAAGCCCAGGCCGTGCAGTGTGATCTTGTCGGTCATTACGTCGTCGATGATGCTCACGGCAACACTCGTCCTTGCCGCTATAGCGGCTGACTTTGAAGGGGGAGGGGATAAGCAGAAATATATAAGTACATCGCACTCAAAGCCGCGAAATAGGCCCATACTCCGGCGCTTTGGGGGGCTCGGAAATGTTCACTCGCGGTAGAACCTTTTGGACTTGGGCAAATCCGCACCTTCATTGCCGAACCAAAGATGAGCGTCTTGCTGACGGCGCTCAGGTCAACGTTCAGGTGCGGACTTCAAGCACAGGCGCTGTGCAGCTGTTTCTTGGGTTATACGCTCCGAAAGGAATTATGATTTTTGAGGAGTCGTTTGACTCACGGCCTGGCCAAACAATGACGCAAGCGATGGAGTGGGGCATATCCAGAGCAAAAGAACTCTGGACTACCTCCAGGGAAAAAGCTCTGAATACGCGTAAGTTTTCAAAGCTCCCTCGATCGATATCTGAGTAGTCCATGTGACCGCTCATCGCTCTATTTGAATGCGCACATGTAATTAGATGTCACTGCTTCGGTGGGAACATTCCGGGGCCTCCGGCAATACCCGCCGCAAGGCGAATTTATGAGCGGAATAGACGACTTCAGATTTAAGTCCCACCACCTTCTGATCGAGCTAGATGCAGCGACAAGCATGATGATGCAGCTGGTTTCATCCAAGGAAGTGGTTGGGGCTGGCTGGGACGCTGCCGCCCTGCGCCACCATGAAGCCTTCGAGGCGTGGAGCGATTTTCTCAACTCTCCTGAAAGCCCTTTGGCTGAGCCGGCGCCGCCGACTCACTAGCGCTCGTTACCAGATCATGGGCATTCACAACCGTCATGCCGAGGCGTTCGGCGATCAGGACTTCCAGGCGGGCACCCTTTGAATGCTCCCAGCCGGGCAGGGTGGCCACGGTGTCGCAGTCCATTAGGGCGGCAATGTCACGGCGCATGCAGTCGGTCCACGTTCCACCTTCAGGGTTGATCTCGGCGGGGTTGGTGACGGTGTGGCCGCTGGCGCGAAGGCTGGCGGTCATGCTGTGGAAGGTGGGGAAGTTCAGCCCTGGCAAGCCGCTCATGGGGCCGCTGAGGTAGATGCGCTTCATGCGGCCTCCGCGACTGGCTGGCGAAACACCGGAAGGGCGCCGGCCTGCTCGCGCACTGCCTTCATGCCTTCCTCGTCGTAACCCCAGATGTTGCTATCGTCGAACCGCTCAGCCCCGAGGTAACCAGGGTGCATTGGCTCCCCGGTGCGGATGTAATCCCGGAACGCCTCAACGAGCGAGCGCAGCGTGCCCCCATGGCTGAACCCGCGCCACCGGCCACCCCAGTTTGTTTTGTGCGTGAAGATTCGCCGGGCGCTGTAGTCATCAATGAACCAGACTTTGCCGCGGTGATCCACTTCCATACTGGCGTAACGATCGGCGACCTCGTTGAAGAAGAACCGGCGGCCGTGGGCACCGATGATCCGGATCACGTGGTTCACCTGTTCGGTGCGTTGCTGCTTCAGGGTGAGTTTGTTTTCTGTAGGCATGGGGAGTCCTTGCCGGGCCACGCCCGGGGTGTGGTGCTACGATGGCCCCTTCCTCTAAATGGGCTGGACCATGACAAAGCACGATATTTACGATGACATCGAAGGCTTTCAGGTTTGGAACTACATGGAGTGCGACAAGGACGAGGAAGGCCGGGAGACCTGGCGTATCAACGTCGAGGTAAAGCGTGATGGTGAGGTGGTGGTGCCGGTTGTTGCGGGTGACCGAACCTATGTTGACCGTGGCCTGGCGCAGGTTGCCGGGCGTGAGGTCGGGGCCCGGTTGATTGCCGAGGGCGTTTAAGCCGCAAAGGCCTGGCGCTCAGCCACTCGCCATGGGTCGTTGGCCCTGGCCAGTGCTGCCATCGGCGGTGGGCTGACGCTGTTGCCGCACATGTGCACCTGCTGGGTCTTGGTGAATGGCTTGCCGTCGGCGCCGTGGCTGATGATGTAGTCGGCGGGGAAGCCCTGGGCCTTGTACAGCTCAGTGGGTTTCAGCATCCGCAAGCAAATGTCGACGATCACGTAGGGCGTGCCCTTGACCATTACGGTGACCATGGCCAGGCGGTCCTTGGTGGTGATGGTCGGCGCCGGCGAGTCGCAAGCGCTGATGTTCTCCGTGCCGTAGTAGCTGATCAGGAAAGCGGCTACGCGGAGGGCGCCGGCTTCGTGCTCTGGCGAGAGGGTGAGCGACACCAGTGAGCTTTTGCCGCCACCTCCGGCCGTGATGGTCGGTGCTGGATCGTCCAGACCCTGCCCAACACTGGCACCGAATGCCCGCTCCATGAATGCGCTGGCCAACCCGTGGTGCTGGCCGCCGGCGCTGATGGTGTGCAGCGGGTCATTTACGTCCCGGGCATCGCAGTTGCCACGCAGGTGCACCAGGTTTGCTGCAACCAATGCGTGGTGTTGGCCGGTGGTCACCGTCGGCACTGGCCCGGCAAGATCGCTGGGAGCATGGCCCGTGGTGTTCGTGATCAAAGTCGCGCTGACCAACTGCTGCTGGCTGCCGGTGTTTGTCACCGTGGTCATCGGGTCTTCGATGCTCTTGGCGACCGTGGTGTTGAAGCCGCCATTCATCTGGGCCATGAACACCGTGGATATGCCCATGGCGTGGGCTGCGCCGGCCGGGCGCTGATAGTTGCCACCGCTGGTGATGGTCGGCAGTGGCTCGTCCAGCGCCTTGCCCGCGTCATCGAAGCGGAACTTCACCAGGTGCGCCGCTGCGATCGCGCGGTGGTTCTGGGTCGTGACCGTACCGGTCGGCTGGTCGACACTCACCGGCTTACCGGAATACTCGGGGCCGCCGGCCCCAATCATCAACGGGCTGATCAGCGTCAGCTCGCCGCGGTTTGCACAGGTCACCGTAGGCAACGGGTCGAGCGGGTCGTTGATTCGGTCGCTGCCCTGGTGCGTTGCCGGTGCGATGATCGGGCTGACCACCGAGAAGGCGCCGCCCTTTGGGTAGGAGGTGATTGTGCGCAGCGGTTCACCGGCTGACTGCACTGCCTCGCCGGACCAGTTGGCAATTGGGACAATGAATGGCGAAGCGCTGTCGATGACGAACTTCTTCATGCCCTTGGCCACGCGGCGCAGGGTTGCCGGGGCCAGGTCCTTTTTCCGGCCAAAAATGCTTTTGCCCAGGTCGCTGAAGTCGATGCAGTCGGCGGCGGTCTTCCACTTTTGCTGGCCCTTGGTGGGGTTCTTGGCGTGGGTTGGCTCCGGCCACACAATCGGTTGGCCGTCGCACCTGGCGATCATGAACAGGCGTTCCCGGCTGGTCGGCGCGCCGAAGTCGCAGGCCTTGATAACCTTCCACTCAACGACATAGCCCATGCCTTCCAGCAGGGCCACGAAGCGGCGCCAGGTCCGGCCACGCTGCTTTGGGTCAGGGATCAGGAATTGTTGGCCGACCGGCACCACCTCACCAGGTGCCGCGATGCTGCCGTCCAGCTTCACCACGCGCCCGGTGGCCTTGTCGCGCTTGGCGATCAGTCGGCCCCACTGCAGGATCTGTTTCACGTTCTCCAGGCTGATCACTCGAGGCCGTTTCTTGCCTCCCCACTTGAGGCCGATCCACGACAGGTTGCGGATCTCGCGTTTGCGCGGCTGACCGCCGGCCGCCTGGCTGTGGTGCGTGCAGTCCGGCGACATGTGGAACCAGCCGACTGCCTTGCCGCCACACTCGGTGTCCGGGTCACCCTCGAACACGTCGGTGGTGAAGTGCTGGGCACCTGGGTGGTTCATGGTGTGCATGCTGATCGCTTGCGGACTGTGGTTCTTCGCGACGTTCACCGCGCGGCTCAGGCCAATCTCCAGCCCGGTACCGGCCCCGCCACCACCACAGAACCAGTCGACAACGATCTCATCGTCCTGAGGGTTGAAGCCGAGTCCGTATTGGGTTTTGAAATCGAAAGGGTGTTTCTTCTGTTGTGCGGACATAGAGGATCCTCGACGCTATAGTCAGCAAGCCAACTCAGCGAGGTTATGGAATGACGTTAAGGACGAGCACTGCCGTTAAATGCGAGTGCGGGGAGATCGGTTCGATTCTTCTTGCTGAAAACGATCAACCGTATTCAGCTCCGGATGAGCGCTATTCGCTGAGAGGCCTTAAAGGAACTGAAATAAATCTTGATCGCTTCGCAGATTGGCCGGAGGTTTTCGAGAGAATGGGTGTCAGATGCGCGGTGTGTAATAAACGCTTAACCCCGGAAAATATTGTTTCCGGCCGTCAGCGCTAGACTCCACTAAGCGCGCTCGCCGAGATCTAGGCCGATCTGGCTTACGCGATTAGCACAGGCAGCGTTCAGCCAGATGCATTCGGTTCGGTTCGCGGTACCGCGGCCGGCGCTAATGCGGGCAGATGTGCTGTAGCTGGCCCAGCCGGGCAGCAGTTCCGCGTACAGGTCGCTCGGGTATCCCGAGAGCACGACCATTCCTTCTAGCTCGAGCAAAACGCCGAGAAGCTCGCGGTGTGCGGCGTCATCCATCTCGTGTTTGTAGTACCGTCCGCTCGACGCGCCCTTATACCTGGTGTCGTGCACATAGGGCGGGTCGACATAGTGCAATGTCTGTCGCCCGTCATGCGCCTTGATTACCTCGATCGCGGGCCGGTGTTCGATCAGCACTCCGCTCAGCCTCTGGCCAACTTCAGCGAGTTGCTCAGGGTAGGTCGCCCAAAGTGACTGGGCGGTGCCGTACTGGCGCTTTGTGTCAATGCGGAAGCCGGTGACGCCCTTCGTCGCGCCGGCGGAGCCGAATCCCATCTGCGCCCTGACGATGGTTCGCCTTGCACGCTCGATCGGGTCGACACTCGGCTCCCAGGACAATTCGAACTCTTCGCGGGAGTAGGGGGTGAACACCAGGCGCTCGACAAGTCCCGATCGCGAATCCTGATCCTGCAAGACCCTGAACAGGTTCACGATGTCTCCGTCGAGGTCGTTGTACACCTCGGCATACGACCGCGGCTTTTGCATCAGCACGCCAGCGGCGCCGCCGAACGACTCTACGTAGCAGGTGTGCGGTGGGAAGTGTTGCAACACCCACGGCGCAAGCCGGAACTTGGCGCCGTGGTACCGGATTACCGGGGCGTTGATGGTCATACGGGTTTTCCGTTAAATCGAAACGTCCGCAACCGGACGTAACACTGGTTGATTTCCTAGTCGTATGGCACAGTGGCATCTAGGATAAAGTGCGGCGATTAGGGTTGAATATGGCAATTGAAAAGAGTAGTAAAGCCAAAGTTGGTTACTGGCTCGCGGAAAAAACTAGTCTAATTTTTCCCGTTGTTGCGTTGGTAATATCTTTTGCAACGCTTATCCCTACCGTTAAAGGGATTTTCTTTGCCAAAAAATCAGATTTTTCTACAGTGATTTCTGAAGCTATTAGAGGCTCATCAAAGTCGGAAAATACTACAGGTGAAATTTTTCAGCTTAATAAAGACTTTGCAGAAATGTCTAAGGCTTTAACCAGAGCGGCAAAGTATGGGAGTGCTAGTTTCGATGGGTTAGAATTTGCCATGCTCAAAGAGCGAGTTGAGTCAATTAATGAACGCTTAACTTCGATTGAACGCTCAATATCAGATAGTCCTGAAAAAGCTCTATCTATACCGTTGCTTCGTAAGGACCAGGAAAATATGGCGAAATCAATGGATGCAGGTAAGATTGCTGTCAAAATCGAAATGGATCGTCTCTATGAGCAGCAAAAGTGGATGTTGGGAGGTATCGGCGCAGTTTTGTTGACCGTAATTGGTGCTGCTTTATCTGCACTTTCAAAGAGTTTTATCAACGGGGAAAGAACTACCCCTTGACTGGGCTCTAATTCATGTTGATTGGACGTCATCAGCTCTAATAATCGAAAACATGAATTACATACTGCCCGGTGGGCAACCAAGACCTCATAGTTCCTTGTGGAAACTTGGTATGAATTGGCGTATTACGGGTGACCGGCCTGGAGCCGGATCAAGGAGAAAGCTGTGACAGCAAAAGATGGGAAATCAAAAATTGTTAGAATCGGCGAAATCGAGGTGAACATCACCCTCGATGATTACGTCGACGGAAAACCGACCTCTGCCGTGTTTGTAACCACGACGGGCGCGCCTGGCGTTGCCGGAGTGTTTAAGCACGCATCAGCGAACTGGGAATCTGAGGCGCAGGCATTCACCGAAGTTGAGCCAATGGCTTTGGAGCGAGCCAAGAGCATGAATTCAGCCAGGTAATTTGTTCTGATCGGGAGCTACCTGCTTTGCCCGTAGTGGCAAATTGGTTTCAGTTGAGGTATTACGGGTGACCGGCATGGAGCCGGAATGGACATGGAGCATTTGATGCCTGTTTTATGCAGCGAAAGTCATCTTGAAAACTTTGAAGGCAACCTTTTAGATGTGGTCCGACTGATTGAAATTCACCGTGTACTAGCTGGTGACAGGCAGGGCAGAAGGTACGGTCTTGAGTGCTTGAACAAGTCCGCTATCGTCCTGATTCTTGCTACTTGGGAATCCTTTATCGAGGATCTCGCGCAGGATGCCTTCGAATGCATGCTCTCAAATGCTGGCGATCACAGTGTCTTTCCACGCCAAGTACAGGATTTAGTATGGAAAGAGCTCAAGTCCAGCCAGACAAATGATGCAATGACGATGCTAGGGGCTGGATGGAAAGCAGCGTTCACAAACCATAAACAAAAAGTTCTGGATAAACACATTGTCCGCAGCAGTTTTAATACCCCGAGCGGGGAGAAGATTGACATTTTATTAGCCGAGTTGATCGGGCTTAACTCGCTCACTAGTCATTGGAAGTGGCGAGGTATGCGAACCAGTACTGCGGTTAATAAAGTCATCTCTCTGATCGACCTGCGTGGAGCAATAGCGCATCGCGCCGTCGCTGATGACGCAGTGGTTAAGCAGAAGGTACTCGAATATTCGAAGCTGATCGTTCGGCTAGCCTGGCGCACTCGAAACGCAGTCAGAGACTATCTCTCCGTAAAGTTGGGATTTGAAGCCTGTATCGAATTTACGCAAATGCGAGTTGACGGTTTAATCAGGCAACTTGATTTGCTTGAAGAGGAGGTGGCTGTAGTCCTGCCCCTTGATGCTGATGACATGGAAGCTGATGATTGATGAGGGCGGATCAGGCGCCTGACTGCTGAGTGATGAAGTAATCCCAAGCGGCTTTATCGCCTTGGGCTACATACCATTTCAGTTCCGTGGTTTCTTCCGTGTCGGCAACTGAGCCTCCGTACTGGGCGCCGGGGAAAGTGTACAGTCCTTTGTTGCCGCACCACGGGTATCCGCCGGTGAACTCGGTGAACGTCACGCCGGGTCGCTCTGCTGCCACACGAACCTTGAATTCTTCAAATCTGGCATTGCGGGCCGCGACCTCAGCTTCGTGTCCAGTCTTACACTCAGGCGAGCAGTAAACGACACGGCCGTCGAACACCAAATCCAGTGCAATATCGGTTCCGGTCTCTTCATCCCAGTAGCTGGCATCACCGTCGCACCTGGCGCCGCAGTGGTTGCACCCGAACCACCAGCCAGCATCGATGTAGGCTTTCGCTGGTATAAAGCGCTGGCCGGCATACTGGTCGGCCCAGTGGGCACGGCGGCAAGAAACCGAGCCAAAGTCAGTACCGATATTGTCTGCGCCCTGGCGGCGAGCTGCAGCGTTCGAGGTGGCGAACTGAATGTTGGATTCTTCGGGGTCGTTGGTCTCTACGGAGTAGGCCAGCACCTTACGCGGTGCCGGATCGGCTTTTGGCTTGCTCATGGATTATCTCCAGTCAGGCGCCGCCCTCCGTGACCGGTGGTGGCAATTTGGTTTGGGTTGGGTTAATACGAGTGTTCGGCATGAGGCCGAATCAAGGAGCTGGCAATGTCAATTCTTATCGAAGGCAACGACATACAGGGCGCCACCACTGGAATCCGCGTTCCAAACAGTGGGGACATCACGATAAAAATCAATAAATTCCGGGATGTTGGTACAGCCATTGATGTTTATGACCCGGCTTTTGCGAGGCTCCTCGGCCTTCCAAATACTGTTCCTCAAAACGAAATTTCAGAACTGGTTTCCAAACTAAAAAAGAAACCTGACGCTTCGGATGAGGAAATTGCCAAAGTTGTAGCCAGTTCCAAACTATCAAAATGGCTTGGTAATTCTGACTTGTTGCTCAAGGTAACAAGCGGTTTTATCGCTCTAGTCCGAACCGGATTCGAGTTGTTTAAATAGCAAATAATTGCAATAAAGAGCACTGATAATCTAAGCAGGACGTTCGATTTCGTCTTCAGCGTCGGGCGGGTCTTCGTCCACCGACTTGAGGCCCGCCGCCAAAATGAGTTGCGACACCTTTTCGGTAACAACAAAAGGTGTCGTGACACACTTAAGCATCTGCGCCGCCGGGCCGAAGTCGGCGGCTATCACGTTGCGCAGCAGATTCTGGAACACCTCCTGCTGATTATTGAAGCCGTGCTGCTTCATCAGGCGCTTCAGGTCGGCCTTGAACACGCCGGCCACCTCAACCGTAAATTTCTCGACGCCCAATTCAGCGTCCTTCGCTGCTGCCTTCTCGCGCTTGCGGCGCTGCTTCAGCGCCTCCGCCGTCGGCTGTTGCTCTTCCTCGGCCATGGCCTACCTCTTCTATTCCGCTGGCCGGCAGTGCGAGCCAGGTTTGACGTTTGCGTTGCTGGGTGCGGGCTATGCGGCGCATCGAGTGGCCCTCCGGACCAGCTTTGGATAGTCGATCCCGTGCGCCGCGATGATCCGCTCGAATGCCTTGTTGCCGATCGCCAGCTTTCCGCAGCACTGCCGGCGGGAAATCCCCAGTTCTTTGAAGGCCTTGATGCGCTCGGCGAACTTCGCGTCGCGCTCCTTATCGACCGTGTTGTGCACCAAGTTCCGGGCGCCGCCTCTCGTTGGCGCCTTGAACGTGATGTCGTACCGGGCGGCGTAGTTGTAGATGAGTCGCCGGCTGACACCGAGAGTGGCTGCTACTTCGGTTTGGGTGTGCGTAACGCCGAGTTGACGTATTTGCTCAGCGAGCTTGAGTCGCTCCTGGGTGCGGATGTCGTCATTGTCGAGGGGCTGGGGAGACGCTTCAGCCCGCCGCCGAACAAACGGCTTAGGCGCAGGCGGCTCCTGGGGTACATACACAACGGGCTTCGGTGGCGGCGGAGGCTCGGCAATTTCGATTTCGCCGCCGGCCGCTACAAACTGGGCGACCTGGGCCGCCAGTTCATCCGAGGCCGGGCGCAGCGCCTCGACCAGGCTGAGGTGGTTGCTGATCATGAAGGCCTCACTTGATGCGTATCGAGCTATCACCGCGCTCAAGGTGTGCCCATTTGGGCTCTTCGAGCAGTTCGTGTTCAGCGTCTTCGCCGGCGGCCATTCGCTTGCGCACCGCCTCGTTGTGATCGCGGATTTCCTTGAGCTTGGCGGCGATGGCCTTTTTGTCTGGCGTGATGCTTGATTTCACAGAGGTCAATTCGTCCGGAACTGCTTCTTCGTTATCAACGATCACCCGCTCACTGCCCATGGCCAGGGTGATGGTGAACAGCGGCCGCTTGATCGACTTGATGTTGGCGGCTTCCATGTTGCGGCGCAGGTAGTCGCTGATCTGCGAGACGCTGTTGGACTTGATCCGTTTGAGTTCGGCCAGGCGTTCGATCTCGTTGTCGATCGCTGTCACGTCGCTTTCGATGTTCCGGCGCAACATGACGATGTTGTCGGCCTTGTCGTTGAAGTCGCCTTGAACCTCGTCCATGGCGTGCTGCAGGGCCTCTTTCAAGCCTTCGTCGTCGGTGTCGGCCATGGCCTGGAGTTCGGCGAGTTTGCCGGTGAGTGCGTAGAGTTGGGTCATGCTGCGGCCTCCGTGCCTTTTTCAAGCACAGCTTTGCGCTCCTCGAATGCTCGAGTGATTCGCGCGATGAAGGTGGGTTCGTTGCGACGAGTTGCCTCGCGGATGTATTTCACGTTCAGAAGCTTGAGTTCGTGAGTCGTGACGGCCTTGCCGATGGTTTCGACCGCTGAGGCAAGCCAGTCGACACGCTCTTGTTTTTGGCGAAGTATCTCGGCGTCCTTGTCCTCGGCTTTTTCAAGCTTGAACTCTTCGGTGATGGTGTCGACGTAGGTCGGATCGTCGAACATGCCCATGTAAATATCGGCAGCGAACCCCAGCGGCTGCAGGCATTTACCGATGGCGTCCGTCAGCGATTTTTTCGCCGCGTCCCAGTCAGTAAGAATCTTTCCCTGCTGCAGATAGATAAATGGCGTATGGCCGTAGTGCTGAACCGTGCATTTTTGCCCGGTGTTGCCCAGGTACCAAAGTTCGATTTTCACGGTGTGCAGCTTCGCGCAGATCATTGGAGCTTCTGGCCACTCTTTTGTGGGAGCCTGAAGCGGTGCACCTTCGTCAAATCGATCCTCAAGGACATTCCAGCCCCAGCCCTCTCCGCATGGTCCGAAGATTTCTGTTGCCTTGCGCATGAGGTAGGTCGGCCTGATCGCAGTACCCTTAAAGCCACCTGCCCCAGTGTATTTTTTAGTAGCGTCAGGGTCGGTGGTGTTGACCTGGTCCCAAATTCTTGTGTTGTCAGACATCACTTATTCCTCCAGCCGTCAGCACGCTTGACCAGTTCCTTGAAGGAAGCTGCGGGCAGCCTGCTCATGTATTTTTTGTTGTCGCGGTACCATTCTTCCAGGGCCGCTTTGGGCGTCTGGATGGCCACGACGTGGGCGACCTGCTGTTTGTATGAGGTCGAGTTGGCCACTTGCGAGTGGAATGTCCGGCTCACCACTACAGTGTTGGTCATTCCCTGCTTGACCAGGGCGTTCAGCTCTTCCTGGGATTGAACGGCAATGGCGCCCGGATGCTTCTGCTGGAACAACCTATAGCAGGCCTCCCTCACAAGCTCGGTGCTGCCGTACTCGACGTATTCAACGTCGGGAATTCCTGCCTCGATCTTCTCCGCCACTTCATCCAGGCGCCCGGTGTCGATCCAGGCGTTTTTGGATACCTGTTTCAAATCCCAACCGCTGACCGTCTGACGGTCACGCTCAAGCTGCAGGTGTTCGGGGAGGATGTCGTAGCCGTAGGTCAGGTCGGTGTCGCAAACAAACAGTGTGCCGACGTAAAGCTTTCCGGGCCGGGAGGGCAGGATGTGGCCGTACTTGGTGCCGATCACGTCGCTCATTGGTGGCTGCATGCGCAGGCACATGCTGCGGATTTCCGTTTCGTCATCATCGGTGAGGCCGGAGACGACGAATTCAACACCCTGATTCTGCCGGTGCGCCGGGGTCTCGTTGATGCATAACACTTCGGCGTCGAACTGGTCGCTGTGCCGGAACTCTGGTACCCATTGTTTGTTGCCGTTCAGCACCTTCACGTCGTAGCCATTCCGGGTCAGCACCAGCAGGGCGATTTTGTAGCCCTCGCCGAAGCTGCCGATGGCATCGGAGCGGTCAGCCTTGGACGTGCTGCCCAGCACCAGCGTGCTGGCCTCGAGCCTTGCAAAGCGGCTGGTGATGAACAGCTGGCCGTCAGCGAAGGCGTATTCGAAAGGTGACTCACTATCCAGGGCGTTCTGCACCAGTTCCCGGATGGCCTCTTTCAGGCCCCAGTGGCGGACGTAATCGCGGGACAGGGGAAGTTCGTAGGATTTGGAACGGATTCGATCTGCAATTGCTGCGAGCATGACTATCTCCCGCGCCATCCTTGCGGTGGGCGCTGTGCGGAATGATTTATTGAGTGATCAGGCCGCCGATGGCGGGGCCCAGGAATACAACTGCGATGAAGGTCAGGCCGACGATGGCCGAGGTCAGGCGGATGGCTTGGCGGGTCGTCATGGTATGCACCGCTCGCTACCGCCGCAGTAGCTGTAATCGGGATGGAACTCACGCGCATCGCAGTCGAACACGTAGTCATTCCCGCACGACCTGCACTCTGCTTTCCAAACTTTGCCGATCCGCTGTAAACCCTCTGGCTCCCGCCCCTGAGAAGCTTCGTTACGGTAGTTGCGCTCGATTCGATTATTACGTTTGCTCTGCGCTGCGCGAATGCGCGCGGTGTCAGTCGCGTCGAACCTTCTGAGGTTCATACCTTCACCTCATAAGCGACTGTCCACTCACCGCACAGGCAGGCCCGGCCGCTCCAGGCGTGGACATTTGGGATGCCAGCGTCATGTGCCAGCGAAAGGGCGCCCAGCCACTTGGTGTGGGTGAAGGCAAGGATCATGCGGTCGGCGGGCAGCTCTTCGATTTGCTCGTCGATCAGCGTTTGCACTATTGGCGTGGTCATGCAGTCTCCTTGCGGTGCCTGGTGATTTTCAGCAGGCGCTGGCAGTAATGGTTGAATTCGTCGACGGTGATCGCGTCGCCGGTGAGCATGTTGGTGATCATCCGCACCACGACGGCTTGGGCGCCTGGTTCGCTGCTGGGATGCTCCAGTGCCTCCAGCGCTTCATCGATCAGGATGTGCGGGCTCATAGATCGGCATCCACATCGTCTTCGCGCTCTTCCCGTTCTGCTGCTACAGCGTCTTCGGCGTAGGGCCTCAACAGCGCCACGGCAATCTTCTCGACCGACTCAATAGGCCGTTGCTGACCCAGCAGGTCGGCTGCGTGAGCCCTGGCATCGCTCTGGCTGCCGAGCATTGCCGATAGCAGCAGGCGGGCAAACGAATCGCGTTGGTCCAGGCCGTCGATCTGGCGCTGGTTCAGATGGCCTTGCACGACAGTGCAGAACCGGTCGAACGTCACCACCTGCAGCTGGCCGTAGCGCCGCTTCCACTTGATGTCGACGCCGCACACCAGCTGTTCCGCCGAGTGTTCCAGCCACTCCTGTTCCGGATTCGCCTCGCTGACCTCTGGAGGCAACTGAGCGTCGTAACGCTCCTGGCAAATATTCAATGCTGCGTTCATGATCGCCTCCAGGGTGGCGTTAGTCGGTGTATGCAACGTATTTGAAGTGGCCGTCTTTGAATCCCGGCGTAAATAGGCCTGTCGGGCACCTGACCGGTAAGGTTGTTGGTAGGGGGGGGCTATGCGGGGGGCAAACTGGAAAATCGCCAATCAATAGCGCTATGATGAATTTCAGTTTTTCAGGGAGATCAATGATGTTTTTAAAGCGAATTTCTGCAGCGTTTCTGCTATTGAGCGTTTCTTCGGTCGCAAGTACCTTGGCAAGCGCAGCAGAGGACGACACCGAAAACGCCGTCAATTTGCTGGCCATTGAAAGCCTTTGCGTCAAGGCCAATCCAGATTCGAATAGCAGCGTTGAGAACGCTTTAAATAGCGACCCGGAGACGACCGATTCGCTTAGAGCGGAAGTTCGCCGAGTCAAAGCTGATCCAGCTTCCAAAGCAAAAATCCAATCGTTGGCGTTCAATATGAGCAACTCTGTCGTCGTATCTAAGCTTCCAGATATGTGCTCGTACTACCTCCCCAAGAAGTGAGAACGCATACCTGATGCTAGGTGTTCCGCACCTGAGGGTTGGCGTCTGACATCGGTGGAAGGATCTCATCGCACAGTCAGCCTAAGCTGACCGCAACCGGCGCCGGGTGCCGTCGCACCGTTACCGGCGCTTGCGGGCGTCGATCTCGACCCAGAGCGCATTGACGATTGGCGGCCTCCATTGCTTGGGGTTAGGCGGTTGCTTTGGCTGCGATTAGCCGCTTGGCCTCAATCTCTTCGTCGAATGACATGAGGTGAGGCGCTACTAGGTAAAGGTTGAGCAATCGTTCGCTTTCATCCGTTGACCATGTCTGGTCGGCTAAGCGTTCTTCGTCGCACTTGGCATAAGCCAAAAGAGCCGATTCGATAACTCCACTCATGGTTCTGCGCTGGATGCGACCCACTACATCAAGCATGTACTTAACGCGGGGGCTGATTCGAACGCCGATTTGGGCGCTCCTGGTTTTTACGCCAACTTTCTTGGCCATGACTTTCTCCATTCGTTGGTTCATCTGTATTCGTCAACACTCATGCCTTCCGCTGGTTGCCGATGGGCGCGGGGAGGAGTGCTGACGTAATAGAGGTGGGGAAGGGGGCCCAGGCCCGCTACTGGCGACGGCCTGGGTTTGTTGCGTCAGCGGTGTGGCCCGTTGCCCGCTGCTGATTGCAGGGCTGGCCGGTCGTCTTCGGTGTGGGCTTCGAGCTTCCTACTCACAGCGTCAAACAGCATCTGTTCGCCGTGGATCACAGGTCCTTACAACATGCACGCTACAGCTCTGAATGCCCTGGCTGAGTGGGGCAGGGTGCATGAGGTCCGGCGTTCCCAGCCGAGGCTATCGGGATCGCTAATTCAAATCTTTTGGAGCTGGCCGTGACCCGCTGCTGGCGTCGGTCACCGGCTTGAATCAAATGTTCTTCCAGCCGCGGGCCTTTCGGCTTGTTCTCCCGCTGGATAACTGTTCTTGGCGCTTTACGCTGCACGCCCGGGTCAGTTGCCAACCCTCTGAACCGTTTAGGCCGGTTCATCGCTGCCTTTGAATCTGGGCCGGTGGTGATCCGGCAAGGGTGAAGCGGTGCGACTAAAGAGCGGGTCAGGCCCTGAGGCCCTGGCGAGTCCCTGTTGGGTGACTCGATGGAGTGAACAATAAGCTAATGCCTAATCGTCTGTAAATAGGTAATGCCTAATTATTTCAGAAAATGTTCCCGGTCGTTATTCCGATTTCGGAGATGACATTCTCGGCAGCGCTGATATAAGCTTTGCCTAATCTGTATGGATATACAGCATTAAACTGGGAGGAGATTTCATGGGGAAGAAGCAGGCGGCACCGGCGGAACGGCAGGAAATGAGCGGTATGGCTCGCCTTGGGCTGCGCGTGTCATCGATGATCAACCACCCCGTGGCGCAGGCGCAGCGCTGGGTGACAATTCATCGCCTGGACACAGACGGGGATCGGGAGTGGGAAGAGGTATTGAGCGTGATCGCCCAGACGGACGAGCTTGAGCTGACGCTCAACGACGACGGCAGCGTGACGGTGAGGTGGGAGCAGCAGGAAGTCGAGGTAGCGGGGAGGGGAGGGGAGGGGTCGAGTTTGAGCCAGAAGAAGAGGCAGCGCCTTTCTGACGGGCATCAAAAAGCCCGCGCAGGGCGGGCTCATATAGGCGACTGACCTAGTTAGAAAACTTTACTTCGGTCGCCAGTGCTTCTTTTGCCGCCTGGTACGCAGATTTAGCTTGCTGATCTGTGGTGCGATACGGGCTCATGGTAGTGAGATAGGCTGACCATTTCGCGTATAGGTCCTTGCTCAACTCTGCTTGTTTCGCCGGCACCTTGGCGGCTTTAAGCCGATTCACAGCCTCGTCGCCCTGAGCCCTGGCGTGCTTAAAGCATTCCATAAACGAATTGCTGTACTCAGCTATCAGTGGGCGATTGCTATACCGAACCGCATAACTACCTGTCGTTGCCTCAAGGTCGCACTGCCATGCTGGGATATCTAGCTGACGAGAAAAGTTAACAGCCTCTGGCGATTTCGGGTCGTACTTGAAATCAATGGACTTAAACACGTGCGGAGGCTTGGGCGGAGCCGTGGAGGCCGGCGTCTTTTGTTGTGGCGCCACACAGCCAGCCAAGGTCATCGTTAAAACAGCAAGCAGAGTGCAGGTTTTCAAGCTCATGGTATCCCTCCCGTAATGAGCCAGCACTTTACCATTCGTGGCGTACAGCCACCATTGGCATCCAGGGCGAGGGTGCGCAAGAACCAAGTGGGGCTGGTCGTTAACATGCCAGGCACCTACTGCGGAGTTAATTGCGTTGGATACGCGGGCAGATCAGTGGAGTACAGGGGAAAAGAGCGCCCTGGCAGCCTCGTCCAGTAGCCTATCGATCTCAACCAGTTCGGCCTCTTTGATATCAATCGCACTTTTATAGGCGCATGCCATGAACTGCAGCGCCTCAAGGTCTGAAATCTTCGCAAGATCTTCTTTAAGGTCGGGGCGCTGGCTGAGTAGAAGCGCTCGAATCTCTTGTGCTGTTTTCGACTTTTCCATGCGTGATTCCTCCATAGCTCAGCCCAAGTCTAGCCCAAGAGAATGCGTAATAACGCCCGCTGATCGCCAGATTGCTGAAGCGCGGCTCTAGAGGAAAGAGGTCCGGCCCAGGTATAGCTTCACGCGATCAACCCGAACGCCGGCAAAGAAAGTTCGGGGTGGTGCGGCCTAAACGGTTTTCGGATGATAAATGCGAAACTACAGCTAGAGCTAACCAGCTTTCCCTGCCTTGGACATGTCGATCTCAAAAATAAGCTCATCGGCAAGCTTTTGCACACTTGAGCTGTCTGAAAGCTCGGCTAGGTTGATACCCGTAGTGCAAAACATTGAGTCATGCTCCGGATGCCGCACGAACACGGTAGCATTCCAGCCATTAATTAGAACACAGTCGACCTGGTGCCCTGGCAGACTCTTCTCCAGCCCCTCAGTGAGCGATATCTTCTTCCAGCTGTGCATGATGAAGTACTAACGTGTTAGCGATCCAGAATGGACATGATGCCAATCAAAAAGTGCCCAGGTTCCGATGCAGGGTTCCAGTTCCCGTTTTGGTTTCCTAAAATCGCAGACAAAGAAAAGCCCGCGATGGGGGATAGCGGGCTTAAAGGGGGTTCACAAGGAGCCGGGGTAAACCATATACGCTCGACTGTGAAAGGTTTGTGAAATGCCGATCATCGTTTTGTCGGGTGATCTTCAGTCATCGGGCCGGCCTGGACTTTCGTTTTAACAGACAAATCCCGCAGTTCCGGCATAGCGACTTTTGCAGGCCATTGAAGCCCCTGGTGGGCGGGATCAATGATCGTCGATCTGCTGACTTTGGATTGGACGTAGGCGACCTCTCGTGTAACTACATGGGCCACGTAGGTCACGCAGGCACACACACTCATGAGAGCGGTGATTTTGACGAGCCTGGTTGCATTGGGTTTCATGCAGCGCCCTCCATACGGATGCGAGTACTGATCCTAACTGGAAAGGGAAGAAACAAGAAGCCAGGGGCGGGGCCGGGCATCATTGGCCGAGGCATCCTACTATTCCAAGTGAGAATCTTAGAACTGACAGGGGGACTTATGGCGACGAAGGAGCGGTCATTTTCGATTCGTGATCTGATAACCGCATTATTGCGCGACCAGAATATCCACACTGGTTCTTGGGGGTTGACCATGCACTTCACTGCAAACGGCACCAGCGTCACTCAGGCCGGCGGGGCTAAGCTGCCGGGTCTGGCTGTCGCTGTCTCAGGGATTACGCTCGCGCCTACAGCGAAAGGGGAGGATGGCAGTATCGATGCTTCATTGGTAAACCCTGCAAAGGAAATCCGGGTCCGATTGCCGACAAAGCCGAAGGGTTTGCACTAGGCGCAGACAGATACAAGAAGCCCGGCGCTGGGCCGGGCTTGATACTTAAAGCGGAGCAAGCAATAACTACAGAATACTTACAAGATACTTAAGTTCTTTTTTGTAGCGCTCTGCTGAACTATTGACCTGCAGACGCTTGCCTTCAACATTGTGAAAGCTGCCAACTTTTAGCTTTTCAATTGGAATGCTCTTTGCACCGCTAATTCGGCCAGTAGATACAAAGTCATCAGTGATCACGATAGATTCTGCAGGGTCACCAAAATCAAAAAGATTAGGATATTTTTCTGCAACTGAGAGGGCTCTCTCTATATACATGCGAGAGGCGCTGTCCGGGGTAGACTTTAGCCTGCTTTTTGCCCCGGCCATAGTTATTACAATGGCTGCCACCTTTGGGGATGATCTGCCTCCGGCCCGATGATTCCATACGGAAAAGTCTTTTTTTGGGTTGGATAGATGATCAAGTGTCAGATCAAGAGAATCTATGGAGTGCTCATCTACTCGAACCGGAATGATAACTGCGTCGGCTGCACACCAGGCCAAGTGTGTGCCGCCGGCGTAGAACGGGCTGGTATCCATCAGTATTTTTTCCAGTTTCCGCTCCTTAGCTTCCTTGTCCAATACAGCCCTGAGTATCTCAAGGAGGTTCTTAATGGCTTTGGTGTTTTGCTGGGCATTTGCAATCTGCAACTGCTGGTAAAGAGTAGATGGGAACGCAAACATTTCTGCGTCACCCGGTATTACATAAGAGGTCTTGCCCCCTTTAAATGAATCGCAAGACTGGCTAGCACGGTATGAGATATCATCTGGCACGTCGCCAAATGCCGCACCTAATAGCGCAGGCTGCAAGGCGTCGAGTAGTGTGTACTCTGGCTCTATCCCTCGCATCAAGTTTTCTGTCAGATTACGTTGCGCACAAAGATCTGCAATCAATAGTGAATGTTTTCGAGAGATTTCATAAGCTAAGTTGAACGAGAGAGTTGACTTTCCCACGCCTCCGCGGAGGGTTGTAACAGCATAATTTCTATACTTTAAATCGCCCTCGCGGACGAAGCCCTCTTCAACCACAAGCCGGTGGTTTTCCAGAATTGTTTCGATACTTGAAGTCAATTGACTATCCTTTCGCAAGAGGGCCCGATATGAGCGCTTCGGCGAAATTAACACGCAGGCCGTGCAGGTGCAATATGAATGTGCAGGCGCAGCAGGTGGTGCAGGTCTAGCAGGATCTAGGTGTGCGTGCAGGTGATGCAGGCGGTGCAGGTTAGTTCATCATCCGCACAATCCTTCCCGTCGTCACCTCATCCACGCGCACCGAAGAAATGATTCAGCGCCGTCAGCTCAACCACAACCACGAAGGCGCAGAGCATAATGAAGCCAGGGCTGAACACCCGCTTGCGGCCGGATGAGCCTCCGCCCAGTCCAGCTACGTCGGAATACCCGGGGAGCATCATAAGGAAAGCCAGGCAAGCAATGACTCCAACCTTGCTCCAGAAGGTCTGCTCTCGCCATGCAGTCATTTTGGCTGTTCCGCTGCCCGGCTTATTCGGCCTACCTTCACCTCATCCGCATACCCATCCATCAGATCCTCGACCTCCTGGAACCTCATAGCGATCGCTGTCAGTTCGCGAGCGTCATCTTCCTGGCCGGCATCAGAAAGCTTTACAGCAGCCTGCTTCAGGTCGACGCCTGACCACTTGAGCAGGGCGGCAGCCTCTTTAAGGTCGCGGTGCAGTTGCTGGTTTGGCATGGTGAGGGGCATGCAGTCTCCTTGCTGTTTCTTCGATCCTACTCAGATTCGGTTCGCGTTATCAGTCCAGCACCAACCTCGTCTGCGAGGGCGGCGAGCCGATCCGCATCATCGTATAGCTTCGCTACCAGCTTTAGGACGGCTGCAACATCGATATCTTGGCAGTCCTTAGTGATGTTGATTATGCCGCCCGCGGTTTGCTCGAGGCCCAGCCCAAGGTAATTGAGCTCGTTGCGCAGCTGTTTGTTCGAATTGGTGAGGGGCATGGCGCTATACCGGTTGTCCGTTCCACACGTAAAGCACTCGAGCCAGGATGTGGGTGTCGTCGACACGAATGTCCTCGGGGTCGTGGTGCTTGTTGTCCGAAATCATCTTGAAGCGATCCTTGCCTTTCTTTTGCAGGCGCTTCACATACAGCATCTCGTCGTGGGAGAAGAGGTAGATCCCGTCCCCGGTGAACTCCCGGATCGTAATGTCGACCAGTAGCGGGTCGCGATCCTTGATGGTTGGAGCCATCGACTGGCCCCAGCCAGTGATCATCTTGAGATGGAAGTGTTCTTTGAAGGTGACGCCCAGGTCACGCAGGTGCTTGGGGCTAACCCGTATGTCCTGGAGCATTTCCGGGTATTCGTGCGGGATCTGCCCGCCACCCATCGCTGCGCGCACGTCGTAGTGCGCGATCCAAACCTCATCGCCAACCTGGCCGGGGCGAGAGAAGTCGACATGGATAACGTTTCCTGAGTCGCTTTGCTCAGCAGCAGCCAGCAACCTGGCGCGAGCATCTTCTGAAAGGCTCTTACCTTTCGACGCCAACATCTGACGAACCATGTCTGCCGCAGACGAAGCCAGCGAGCGTCCGTCATTACTGTCTTGAATGGAAGATTCTTCGTTGGAGACTTCCAGGTTTTCGTAGGAAAAGCCTGGGCGTAGCCCCCAGTGCTCCGGCCCCACGACGTCAGAGAAATAGGCGATCACGTCCATCAGCTTTGACTTGTCGATCCTGCCGTTTTTCACCCAGCCCTGTATCGACGGAGGCTTCACGGAGAAGTCGTCTGCGAGGTTCTTTTTCGATACGCCCTTGGCGATCCGCGCGGCCTCAATGGCGGCGCCTAATTCTGGTCCGGTAAGCATTGCCTAATTAAGCCTATTGCGCTGACGGTTAGGCAATGACTTGCCCGCGATAAGGTAATGCCTTATATTCGACACAAATCTCCAGGAGAGAACTCATGAAATCAGCAGAAGCGGCCAAAGAAGCATCTCGCTTGCTGGGTAGTCAGGTGGAAATGGCGCGCCTGCTGCAGGTCACTGCACCCACAGTTAATCAGTGGTGCTCCGGCGAGCGCCCAGTACCAGCAAAGCGCGCGGTTCAAATCGAGGCGTTGACCGGTGGCGTCGTAAACCGCACCGACCTTTGCCCATCGTTTCCGTGGGGGCAGATCGCTCCGGCCTCTGTTGAGGCTTCGCAGCAGTCCGCTGCCTGACATCCCTGTCCGCCGTTCCATTGAAGCAATTCTGACCGCAACCGACCCAAGGAAAAACTAGACGATGAAGTCGCAAGTGCTAGAAACCCGCAGAGCAGCAGTGATTGCTGCCGCCAACGCCGTATCGGGCGGCCTTCCTTGCGCCGCGGCATTTCTTGGCGAGGAGGACTTCAAGCGTTTCAAGAATCGGATTTACGAGTCGGCAGGGGTCAAGAAGCTGAGTGACGACGAAGTCTGCGTACTCGAAACCCAGGCCAAAACCACCTTCCTCCCCGATTACATCTGCGCCATGTATGGCGGGATCTTCGTCCGCCTTCCTGATTCCGAGTCGCTGGATAACGTGGACATGCACCACCGCTCTCTGCGTACAGCGGTAAGGCGGGGGAGGGTAGACCAGTTGATCGCCCTGGCATTGGAGGATGGTGAAATTGATGCCGCAGAAGCCAAAGATATTCTCGCCCTGCATGCCAAACACTTGGCAGCTCGACACGAAGAAGTCAATGCAGTGATTGAGCTGCACAAGGCGCGCGCCTGATGAAAGCCGAACTGAAACTTCAACTGAACGCTCAGCCCGGTCTTTCCGAGCTTGAGGGGCTATTTGCCACCCTTGAACAGATTCTCTCCGATGCGCCGCACCTTCGCTTGAAGGTCATCGATCTGCTTTTCACCCTCAGCGACGGCAGCCTCAAACCCGGCCTTGTCGAGTTGGTGGCGATTCCCGCATTCGGGGCAGATGGTCATTCGGTCATTGAGCTTCAGATAACCGACCGAATGAGGGAATTGGTGGGCGCACTCGCCGCAGGTGATGTTGAAGTTTTGAGTATCGATTAATGACATGTCCGGCCTCCTGGCCTTCGTTTGTGGAAATTCGAAATTACCACGGATGCGCCGGACACCTATAACGCCTGAATCTCAGGCACAAAAAAACCGGGTTCACGGCCCGGTTCATTGCTACATCACTTGAGGCAACTCTAATGCAACAGATAACTCAAGGCAATACCCCCAACAATCTCGCGCCACGTTTTTCTCAATCTGAAAACGTGGCGCGTGTAATTTCAATGACCAGTTCCGAAATTGCCGGACTGACCAGGAAGCTGCACAAAAACGTTATTCGCGACATCAGAGAGATGCTCGACGAGCTGAAAAAGGATGGCTCAGATGTGAGCCATGTCCGGGAAGATCTGGATTCGCGTGGCTACACCTCAAACCTCCATCTTGATCGTGAGCTGACAGAGCTTCTTCTGACGGGCTACAGCATTCCTTTGCGCCTCAAAGTGATTCGCCGCCTCAACGAACTGGAGGCGGAAAACAAGAAGGCCGTCGCGCTCCCGTCCTACGCAGAAGCCTTGCGCCTATATGCCGATCAGATCGAACAGACGCAGGTGCTTCGAGTTGAAAACCACCAGCAGGCGACCAAGATCCATTCCCTGGAGAACCTGTTCAAGGAAGGCATGACCCACACCCAGTTCTGCAAGGGCCTTAATGGGGTCAACGTCATGCAGGTGGGCAAGTACCTGGAAGCTCGCAGCTGGCTCTACAACGAGAGCAAGTCCGGCCTACGTCACCGTGTTGGCTCCTACGCCCGCGACAAGTACATGACCGAGCACCAGCACGAAGTCACCCCGCACGGCAAAGATCCCTTTATCTCCTACACGCCTGTCCTGCTGAAGAAGGGCGCTGCACGCCTGTACGACCTTTACCTGGCTGGCGAGCTTCCCATGAAGAAGACCTGGGACGGCCTGTTCACCCACGACAAAGCACTGAGGGCCGCGTAATGGCCGGGGACTGGATCAAAATGCGAATCGACCTTCAGACGCATCCGAAAGTATTCCGCATGGTGTCCGCATTGAAAGCGGACAGATTGCGGATCATCGGTGGACTGCACATCGCTTGGAGCATCTTCGACACCCACTGTGATGATGGCGTGCTGGTGGGCTACACCGTCGACGCGATGGATGCGGTAGTGGGCTGGCCAGGCTTTACCCAGGCCATGATTGACGTGGAATGGGCGGGTATCCAGGAC
Organism: Pseudomonas sp. I8001; assembly: GCF_013385345.1. Classification (NCBI taxonomy): domain Bacteria; kingdom Pseudomonadati; phylum Pseudomonadota; class Gammaproteobacteria; order Pseudomonadales; family Pseudomonadaceae; genus Pseudomonas; species Pseudomonas sp. I8001. The sequence continues at coordinate 142,744 of NZ_JACAQC010000024.1, read as the reverse complement.
GATGGAAGCCTCGTAATGCCGCGCTTTGAGGAGCATAACGGGGCCAGCGCCAAGCGCCGCGCCAACGATAACGAGCGCAAGCGCAACGACAGAAAGGCAAAGAATGTCCGCAACGTGTCCGCTAGTGATGCGGACAAATTGCGGACCAGAGAAGAGAAGAGAAGAGAAGATAAAGAACAAAAGACTTATGGCGATGATGAGGTCGATCACGCTGAGTTGTTCGCGCAGTTCTGGGCCCTGTATCCACGCAAGGTGGGCAAGGAGGCTGCACGGAAGGCGTGGGATAAGCTCAAGCTGACCAACGAGCTTTTCGATTCATTGGTTAAGGCCCTGGGGGCGCAATGCCTAACGACAGACTGGCTCAAGGACGACGGCCGGTTCATCCCGCACCCATCGACATGGATCAACGGCAAGCGCTGGGAAGACGAAGTGCCAGATCCGTCGCCGGCCGGAAGCAACGTCCACCGGTTCACGCCGCGCCCTCAGTCTGGCGAACCAGACTTCAACAGCAAGGCGTGGGCTGACGGCCTTGTGGCTCTCCCATGAAGCCAGTCAACCAACTGATGGCGACCATGGGCAACCTGCCCGCTGAAAGCCATGTCCAGCCGATCGACATCACGCCGCAGACGGTCGAGGTGGTTAACGACTTGTTCCGCCGGCTGCGTGGGATCTTCCCTGCATGGCGCCAGGCGTGGCCGTCCACCGAAGCACTGGACGCTGCAAAGGCCGAGTGGATCAAGGAGTTCGCCGAGGCGGGCATCCGCACCCTGGAGCAGATCGAGTTCGGCATCCAGAAGTGCCGCAAGCTCAAGAAGCCATTCGCGCCGAGCGTTGGTGAGTTCATCGCAATGTGCGCACCAGGGCCTGAAGACTTCGGCATGCCTGCCGTTGGTGACGCCTGGATCGAAGCGCTGATGACCACGTACAGCCACGAAGCTGTGAAGCTGGCCGCCGAGGCTACCGGTCTGTTTGACCTTCGCGGCGCCAAGCAGGAAGACAAGGGGCTTCGCGCCAGGTTCGACCGCAACTACGAAATCATCCTTCGCCGTGCCCAGGCCAGGTTGCCGCTCGACGGCCGGATCGCCGCCGGCATCGGCCACGATAGCCAGAAGACCGAATTCGAACTCGCCAACGAGCTGGCCGACCAGCAGACCCAAGCGCGAATCCTTCAGCAGGGTATCCCGGCCGACGGTAAGTCCGCGCGCGAGCTGCTGCTGGCAAAAATGAATATCAAGCGCGAGCCGGTGTGCGGCGCGGAGAAACGGACATGACCGTAACCAGCATTCGATACAGCACCGCCCAGACCAAACCAAAACCGCAGGCTGGCGACGAACGCTTCCTGAAAGGCCGTGGCGTCCAGCAAATCCGCCAGCAGCAGTACAGCAAGATGTATCGGGCCTACATGGTCAGCAACGGCCGCCCGGTGTGGGAGTGGGTCGACAAGGGCAGCGAGAAAGATCGCACGTCAGAGGCCTGGCTCCAGGCGCGCAAGTTGGAGCGCAAGGCATTGATCGCAGAAGCAGCGGAGCAGCAGACATGAGCGAATTTGCAGAAGTGAATCAGCCCGAGCGCAATTCGCTTGGTTTCATGTACTTGGCTCGCCGTGCATGTGGAAAGGTCTCCGCATCCTGCTGGGATGACGCCATGAGCAAGAAGGACACCGCCAAGCGCGTAGCCGGTTACATCAAGCGCGGCGATTCGGTTGAGCGAGTGGAGCGTTTTGAGGGGGATCCGCAGCCCGAGTGGATTTGCCGCCCAGGTTGCAACGACTGTGCAGGGAGCAAGCCATGACCGACTACACCGAGCTTGTGCGGCTGGCTGAGGCTGCAAAAACCGAGGAGGCGAGAGCGATCCAGCTCTGCGCGTCCGGGTGCGGATGGGAGGCCCTGCCTGCTCAGGCCTCATTCCGATGCGTGGCCAGTGCTGAGGCAGTCCTCGCCTTGATCAAGGACCTTGAGAGTCACAAGCGCATGCTCCTGGCGGCAGTTTGCGACCTTGGCGCGATTGGCGAAGCACTCAAGTCCGACATGGACGCCGACGGCGATGAGCTGCTCGGCATGGTTATCGACCTGAAAGCCCAGAACACGCGAATGCTGGAATGGCTCAAGGACATAAGCCGTACATCCGGTGACAAGGGTGCAGTCATGGGGGGCCGCCAGTTGCTCAAGGAGTTCGCCGAATGAACGATTTCCGCGATTTGAAAGCGATTGCCGAAGTGTGCCAGCAGCACCAGCCGCTTCGCTTCATGCGCAGCCACGGTGCTCTGTACATCCGCAACGACAACGGCATCGTCTTCGATGTCCACCAGAACCGGTCCTTTCCCGAGTTCATGGCGCAGAACAAGGACTATGCGGATCTGGTGCTTGCCGCCAGCCCTGCGACGGTTTTGGCTTTGATCGGCGAGAACGAGCGTGTCAAAACTCGACTTTGCGTGTGCCGCGACTGCGGTGGCCAGGGCGAAGTCTATTCAGGTCACAGTTCCTACCAGGGTAACAACGAGCCGCCAGAGCCTGACATGGACGTGTGCGGCACCTGCGGCGGGGATGGCGTTCTTGGACCGCTGGAAGATTTCGAAGCGCTGGCTGCTGAGCGCGACCAGCTCAAGGCCGAGAACGAGGCGCTTCGGAAATACGGGGAAGAGTTTGCAGTATTGGCCGAGCGCCGCCGCGAAGAAGTCGAGACGCTGCGCAAGGAGCGCGATGCTCGTCACCCGTTCAAGCCTTTTCATGAGCCGGCAATTGGCTTCACCGGTTGCGTGATTTTCGGCGTGTACACGGATCACGGCGGCTTGCCATGCCCGAAAACGCGAGCAACCGCCGACGCCGCCATGGGCAAGGGAGAGCAGTCATGAAAACCAACTACGGCAGGTTTAGCGATGACTACCGTGGTAACGGCTACATGGTCAGCTTCGGGTTCAAGCGGGGATGGCTGCTCTTCGGGTTCCGCCCACGCAACTGGCATTTCTATTTCACGAAGCTCGCCTCCAAGCCTGCCATCCGGGTTTATGTCGGTCCATTCGAAATTGAATTCTTTCGGGTGAAGCCATGACCAAGCCAGCCAAGCCACGCCCAATGCCTGTGTACCTGGTGCTGCGCCGCCTGGTCGATCCAGCCACGGGCAAGGAGGTGGCCGCGTTCGTGCCGTCCTCCGACGCCGACCGGTCGATCCTGCGCGAGCGGGATTTCCGGATCAACACGAAGATTCGTGCCGAGCTCAAGCAGCCACGCAACCCACGGTTCAATGGTTTGGTCCACGGCCTGGGCAGGGTGCTGAGCCAGAACATCGACCGGTTCTCCGGCAAGCAGTCCCACGACGCGATCAAGGCCCTGCAACTGGAGTCGGGCGTGTACTGCGATGAGGAAGCGTTCGACATTCCGGGCCTGGGCCAGCTCACCCGCAAGACACCCCGAAGCCTCTCCTACGACTCGATGGGCGAAGAGGTATTCCAAGACTTCTGGCGACAGTGCTGCGCGTACCTGGTGCTGCACGACTGGCCGACGCTTACCGAAGAGCGCCTGACCGAAATGGCCGAGTTTGAAGCGTTCAAGGAGGCCGCATGAGTCATAACTTCAAGCCGGGCGACCTGGCGTTGATCGTTTCCTGTCCGCTGGTGCCAACCCTGATAGGGCGCTGCGTGCAGCTGGTTGAGTGCTTGGGGCCTGGCTGCGACTCGTTTTCCGCCCACGGTCCATGGTTTAACCGTGGAGATGCAAACGCCTGGGTGGTGGAGGCAGATGGCTTGGTGTCATTGACCATCGGCAAGACCCTTGTCGAGCACCCGCGTTGCTGCATTGCTGAGAAATACCTCATGCCTTTGCGTGGCAATTTTGAATTCGGGCAGCAGAAAGCCAAGGAGGCTGTATGAAGCGCACACCGCTGCAACGAAAGACTCCACTCGCGTCCGGTGGCCCGCGCCGCAAGCGCTGCCCCGAGTGCCGGGTGATGTTCGTGCGTACCCGTGACGCGCAAGTCGTGTGCGGGGAGATCGAGTGCGCCATCGCTCACGGCAAGTCCGAGAAGGGACGGGCGATCGCCGGCAAGGCATTGGCCGAAGTAGGGCGCCGCGAGATCAAAGTCCGCAAGGAGAAGTTGAAGACCCGGGCGGATCACCTGCGCGAAGCCCAGGCCGCGGTGAACGAGTACGTGCGCCTGCGTGACGCACACCTGCCGTGCATCAGCTGCGACTCGACGCCGAACGACAACGACCTCATGACCGGTAGCCGCTGGGACGCCGGGCATTACCGATCCGTCGGTGCCTGCCCAGAGCTGCGCTTCGAGCCGCTGAACATCCATCGACAGTGCGTGAAGTGCAATCGGAATCTGTCCGGCAACGCAGTGGAATACCGCATCCGTCTGGTGCAGCGTATCGGCGTCGAAATGGTCGCCTGGCTGGAAGGCCTGCACCCGGCCCGCAAGTACACAGTAGATGAGATCAAAGCTATCAAGGCTACATACCGCGCAATGACCAGAGAGCTGAAGAAAGGGGAAGCCGCATGACCTATCGCAACGTTGTTTCAGCAGTAGTTCGAGCCCTTGCGGCGGAGACCATCAGTTCCGCCGGCGGCTGCGACTTTGAACCCAAGGTGCAGTGCGCCAAGCAGAAGGGGGAGATCGTCGGTAAGGAGGCGGCGTTTCTCCAAGACTGCTGGGTATTCGGCCGACTGCACAAAGCGCTCACCCCTGCACACTGGCGCGCACTGGTAGCGAAGTACTCCACTCACGAAGAGCGCAAGCACGGAGCCATTCTGGAGCTGCTGAATTCGGTAAAGACTCCAGCACCGAAGCGCTTTCGGGAATGCGCCGTGCTGACCTGGGCTATTCCTCAGATAGCAGGCGCCGACGGCAAGCGCTCCGCCGCGGTGCTGCCAGCGGCATGGTACGACATCACCAATTGGGACAATGACGGAAAGCCAGAGTCGACCCGATATCGTTGGCGTTCATCCATACGAAATTCTTTGGATGGCCAGGTGAATGAGGCGCTGATGGCCGCTCAAGAGATACTTGACGCCGAGGGGCTAATGGAGAAATTCATGGCGTCATAATTTGCTGCGGCAATGAACTGGACAGATGGCCTGAGCGACATCAGCTTTAAGATCGGCGGGAGGTGATAACAGGCTTCCCGCCGACAGGTTTTGATGGACTACAAGGACTCGGTGCCTGGCGTTCTAGTCCCATCACATACCGAGCTGAAACCACCTTGCGCCAGCCATTTTTCTAATGGTTCCGCTTTCAGGGGTTTTGTTATCAGGTATCCCTGAGCCTCTGAACACCCCCAGAGCGTGATCAGGTCCAGAATGCTTTGGGTTTCGACGCCCTCTGCTACGACTCTATAGCCTAATCCTCTGGCAAGCTCGATGAGTGTCTTAACTAGCCGTTTATCTTTTTCGTTGGTGTTGAGGTTGCTGATTAGTGACTGGTCTAATTTAACCGTACTCACAGGCAGTTGCCTTAGATATGTCCAGTTGCTGTAGCCAGTACCGAAGTCGTCCACGGAAACTTCAATGCCTAACGCACGGGCGCGCTCAAGCTGCTCAATAACTGTCTTCGGATCTGACATGAGCATGCTTTCCGTAAATTCAAGTTCTAGATTTTTCGACTGAAGGGCGCCGTTGTTTATATACTCTGTAATTTTATTTACGAACTTAGAATTCTCAAGATCACTGACAGTGACATTCATGGAGATTCGTAATTCAATACCTTTGTCGAACCACTCCTTAGCTTGGTTAACTACGGCCTCAAGCACCCAGAAGGTAATTGAATGCATCAACGCAGTTTTCTCTGCAAGTGGTATAAACTCTGCGGGGCTGATAGGCCCGAGTGTAGGATGATTCCACCGGATCAATGCTTCAACATTTTCACATGCTAGACTAGGTAATGTGACTTTCGGATGAAAAACTAAGCTCAGCTGATCTTCAGACCGAACTGCATCAGACAGGGAGCTCAATAGGGTAAACGCTCGCTGCTGAGCTGCGTCCAACTCAGGTTGATACATCGCCCAGCCCAAGTTTCGAACCCTTGCGTCATCAGCTGCCCCTACGACTAACCGTAGCCAGTCCCTCTCTTTTGCATCGGCGATTTTCAATACCCCAATACCTGTCTGCATGAGTATTGGGATTCCTTGACAATCAACCGGCTCGTCAAAATTTGAAAGAATCTTAAGGCAGAGACCTTCCACCGGATGGCCACCTTCTAACAGAAACCCAAAACGTGTTGGACTGATTTTGTACAAGAGAGAATTATTAGGTAATAAAGACTGAAGTCTGCCCTTAACGCTGAGCATTAAATTTTGAGAAAAGCTGTAACCGAGCGCTTTTACTACGTCATTCAAAAATTTTGGAGATATTACGTCCACAGCAAATAGATCGTGCTGAATGCCGCTAGAGCTTGCTAGTCGAATATCTTCTTCCAGTCTGAGTCGGTTGAAAAGTCCGGTTGGCTGATCAATAAAATTACGGGAACGTAAACCCATAATCCGCAAGACAACGAGTTGAGCGAAATAAACGAGCATTGCTGCATCTCGCTTGCTCATTGGTTGTCGAGGTGAAGTATCTATTATGCATAGGCTACCCAGAGAGAAACCATCACTTGTGAGAAGTGGCGCGCTAGCGTAATAGCGAATGAAGGGCGCGCCGGTGACCATGGGGTTATCTTTGAAGCGCTCATCATCCTGCGCATCCAAAACCTCTAACGCCTTCCTGTCGCGTAGAGAGTGTGCGCAGAACGAAACGTCCCGAGGTGTAGTTTGCTGCTCAATCCCGATCCGTGCCCTGAACCATTGGCGGTGCTTGTCGACAATAGAAATCAGGGCGATGGGAGCATTGAAGTATTCTGAAGTCATTGAAATCATTTTTTCGAAGACTTCATCGTCTTGTTCATTTTGCGGGCAAAGGGCCTCAACGCGTTTTAAGCGTTCTGCTTCGTACTCAGGGAAGTGGGTATTTACGTCCATGACTAACCTCGTGTATCACGACCATGTGGCTAAACGGTATCAGATCACCGTTAGCCCTACGACTTCATTTACTTATTGAGTCAGTAGGCACGACCCATTCATGCGAAGGGAATACGGCAAAATACGGGCATTTCGCTTCTCGAAAGGACAGAGCGCATTGGATCCGCTCACTCTGCATCTATAAATCACAATGCAGAATCCGAAGAAACGTTGCATTAATTGAGAAAATGAGAGAGTATTTACTCATCGTGCCTATACACCGCATTTTGAACGCTCTTCAGCGTTGAAATCAACCAATGAGTCCGGTCTAAAGGAGGCTCCGCCAAGTACGGGGCCTCTTTCGTTTGGTTTCAGGGAAACCTGGTCAATCTTAAGGCCTCGCCATCGTGCGGGGCCTTTTTCGTTTTCGGCCCCGCCACACCCTTCGCACTTAGTAGGGAGTGCCGCCGGGGCTGACCTATTTCAAACATGCCCCACGGAGTCGAGCGCATGGAGTATCTACAGCGCCTGCTCGACAAGATCGACAGGTTCGAATTGCTGATTGCGGGCCTAGTTGGCGCCGTGATCGCCAGTTGGTGGCACAAGGACGACTTGAACGACTGGCGTGCCTGGATGATCTTCCTGATCACCGGCATGGCCTGCTCGATTTATCTGACGAGCATGGTCAGCACCTATCTGGGAGTGACCGAGCCGAAGATCGTCGCCGGTATCGGCTTCCTGTTGGGTGCATTCGGCGGCTCGCTCCTCGCGGCCATCAATCGAGCCATCAAATCCGCTGACCTCTGGGCGCTTATTCGCCAGCGGTTCGGGGGAGGCAACCCACCATGAATCTTGAACTGATCAACTCCATCGCCTGCGGCCTTGTCGCACTGTGGGCAGCCTGGTGCGTACTGAGCGGGAAGGTAAGGGACGGCATCCTCGGGAAGCTGATTTACTCGGCCGTCGCCATCAGCGGCTTCGTCGTCATGGCGCGCAGCCAGAACATCTTCTTCGGCCCGACCATTGCGGGCCTGACGCTGCATGTATCCCTGGCCCTGGCCGGTGCCCGGCACATCTTCATGGTCACGTACTGGCAGCGGGTGAAGGTCTGGCTGTGCCGGACGTTGAACTGCGAGCACTGCCTGCACTGTGACAAGGCACCTGGTGGTGTCGAGCGCCGGGGCAAATAGCTTTCCGATCTACTGGTCTGGGCGCAGCGCACGACTTCGGGAACCGCAGGCAACGTCGAGCTCAGCGTTCAGCTGATCCACCTGTTCCTGACTGATCCAGCCAGCTGTCATCAGGGATTGGTTGTAACCGACTGCGCCCAGTCTGAGCTTTGCCAAGTGCGCCTGATCTTTGGCTTCGGCCAGGTAATGGAAGTTCTTGCGCGCTAACGCCATCGCGGATGCTGCATCAATTGGCATGACGTTAGCTCGACTAGAGATGAGGCGCGCAGATTGCCGCAAGTCGTCGATCAAGGGTAGTGGATTCTGACTAATCAATAGCAAGTAATCCGCGCCACGTTTTCGAATGCCCGAAATCGTGGCGCGGCATTGGAGTAGGGCATGACCGCTAGCATCCACGACATAGCCGACCAGCGCCCGCACCTGATGGTGGTAGCCAATGATGGTGCCCACGTAATCCCGCACGCACTGGTTCAATCTGTGATCGCCGGCGACAAGCCTTCCTCGATCCTGACTGAGCTGGTGGTGAAGCGGATCATTGAAGAGTGGCTGCAGCAGGTGACCAAATGACCGTCAAGGTTCTGGAGTTCAAGCGGGAAGACTGGCGCGACGCCGCCAAGACCCTGCGCAAAATTGCCGACGACCTTGATGCGGGCGAGCATCCTGAATGTACCGTGGGCGCTTTGACGCTGATCGGCGCGAAGGGCGAGGTCACGGTGTTCGGCCTCGGCCCCAAGTGCGACGACCTGCAATGCCTGGGTGCTATGCGCCTGGGTGAGCAGAAGTTGATTGATGTGCTGCTGGATATCGGGGAAGGGTAGGTGTGCCGCAGGTGAGTGCGGCACGGGTGTATCACTTCACTTTCAGAGCTTCCTGGATCTTGTCAGCGTAACGATCCAAATTATCGAGTTCCCATTGAAGCTGGGACGCGCCGGTGGAGTTCAAGACCTTGGACTGAATCAAGGTCAGCGCGGCTGCCACGGCTGCCTCTCGCTGGAGGGCTGATGATCCTTCGCCTAAGCCGTTGTCCCTGCGAAGATTCTTGAAGTTTTCAGACATGATGCGTTCCTTGCTGTTGAGTTGATCGTCACCAATACCGGCAACGCGCCACTATTTCAAGCTTAAGGTGACCCATGGACAGGCCATACCCTCCATCGTCATTGCTTGAGCTGTCCGATCTTTCCGACTTTGGCGTCCGGCTGACCCCAGCTCCCGAAGTGTGGGAGTGGCTCCAGGCCGAGATCCTTGCCGACACCGGCAGCATTCACAACGAAGACCATGCCCACCTACTGGATGCAGACATCAGGATCATGTGGGCGTCGTCGTGCTTCGAGAAGCAGGGTAGGACAGTCCTGGGCCAGGCCGAACAGGTAGCGTTCCGCGCCGGTGGCTGGCAGAAAGCCCGGATGGAGCAACAGATGCGTGATTGGTTCGGCGATGTGCCGGCCTTCATCATCACCCTGGCTGCTGACTACTGCGCCCAGTGCAGTGACCTTGAGTTCTGCGCACTGATCGAACATGAGCTGTACCACCTGGCTCACGCGACCGACAAGTACGGTCAACCAGCATTCACCCAAGACGGTGCACCGAAGATCAAGCTGCAGGGCCACGACGTCGAAGAGTTCGTCGGTGTCGTCCGCCGCTACGGCGCAAGCCCTGACGTTCAAGCGTTGGTGGATGCTGCAAACAGTCCTGCTGAGGTGGGGAAATTGAACATTGCGAGGGCCTGCGGAACCTGTCTGCTCAAGTCGGCCTGATTTTGGACAGGTTTGGACGGATGAACGCCTATGGCAGCTCTAAGCAGTGAGGTGAAGACCTTTGTAGTACAGGCTCTCGCTTGCTTCGATACGCCTTCTCAGGTGGTTGAGGCGGTCCATAAAGAATTCAGCTTGAGCATCACCCGGCAGCAGGTCGAATCCCACGACCCTACAAAGGTTTCAGGTAAGAAGCTCGCCGACAGATGGAAGACCCTTTTCGAGCAGACCAGAAAGCGTTTCCGCGAAGAGACTGAAGACATACCCATTGCCAACCGCGCGTTCCGTCTGCGCGCCATGAATCGATTTGTGGAGAAGGCAGAGTCGATGAAAAACATCGGCTTGGCCATGCAGATCCTCGAACAGGCCGCGAAGGAAACCGGCGACATCTACGTCAACCGGGCCCGGAAGGAAGAGGTTGGCGATGAGCCGGTGATCCCGACCCGCATCCAGGTCGACGTGGTGGATGCGAGGAAGCCGAATGCCGAGCCTTAATGTTCCGCAGGCTCAGTTCCTCACGCTGCCCCACAAATTCCGTGCGTTCGTTGCCGGGTTCGGCTCAGGCAAGACCTGGGTGGGATGCTCGGCACTGAGCAAGCACTTCATGGAGTGGCCCGGCGTCAACGCTGGCTACTTCGCACCGACTTACCCGCAGATCCGAGACATCTTCTATCCGACCATGGATGAGGTGGCCTACGACTGGGGGCTGAAGACCAAGATCAACCAGGCGAACCACGAAGTTCACATCTACAGCGGCCGGCAGTACCGCGGCACTGTGATTTGCAGGTCGATGGAGAAGCCGCAGACCATCGTCGGTTTCAAGATTGGCCATGCCCTGGTGGATGAGCTGGACGTGCTGACTGCCCTGAAGGCACAGCAGGCCTGGCGCAAGATCATCGCCCGGATGCGCTACAACTTGCCCGGGCTGAAGAACGGGGTGGATGTCACCACGACGCCGGAGGGCTTCAAGTTCGTCTTTCTGCAGTTCGTGAAGCAGCTGCGCGACAAGCCATCGCTCAAAGAGATGTACGGCCTGGTGCAGGCCAGCACGTTCGACAACGAGCTCAATCTGCCGGATGACTACATCGCCTCGCTGATGGAGTCGTATCCACCTCAGCTGATCATGGCTTACCTCAAAGGCCAGTTCGTAAACCTCACATCCGGCACGATCTACACGGCCTACGACCGCAAGCTGAACGGGTGCTTCGACACCGTGCAGCCCGGTGAGCCCCTGTTCATCGGGATGGACTTCAACGTCGGCAAGATGGCGGCGATTACCCATGTTAAGCGTGACCAGGGGCTGCCCAGGGCTGTGGATGAACTGATCGACGGCTACGACACGCCCGACATGATTCGCCGCATCAAAGAGCGCTACTGGCAGCACGACGGCAACGACTTCAAGAAGACCTGCGAGATCAGGATCTACCCGGATGCCTCGGGCGATTCGCGCAAGTCCGTGAACGCCAGTATCACCGACCTGGCCATGCTCAAGCAGGCCGGGTTCGCGGTCATCGCTCCAGCGGCAAACCCGCCGGTGAAGGACCGAATCAACGCAATGAACGCCGTCTTCTGCAATGCGCAGGGCGAGCGCCGCTACCTGATCAACTCGCTCACCTGCCCAACCTACGCCGACGGCCTGGAGCAGCAGGTGTGGGGCGCGAACGGGGAGCCAGACAAAACCGCCGGCATCGATCACGCGAACGACGCCGGCGGCTACTTCATCCACCGCGAGTACCCGATCATCAAACCGGTCACCGCTATCAAAATGGGATACGCCCGATGAGCAACGACGTCTCCTTCAAGCGGGCGGAATACACGGCAGTGCTGGACCGCTGGGCAACCGTTCGCGACGTCTGCGCGGGCCAGCACCGGGTAGTCGATCGGCTGCCGTACATCAACGCGCACGACAAGTCGCCGGAGAACGAAGATCGGAACCGGGCTTACCGCGAGCGGGCGGTGTTCAAGAACGCCACCGGGCACACCCGTAACGGGCTGCTGGGCCTGGCCTTCCATAAAGACCCGACCCTCACGGTGCCGAAGAAGCTGGAATACCTGCAAGACAACGCCAACGGCTCCGGAGTGAGCATTTATCAACACTCCCAGGGCACGCTTGAAAAGGTGCTTGAAGCTGGTCGCCACGGTCTTTACGTCGACTATCACCAGGACGACGGCATCGGCGGGCACTCGGTGATCCTGTCCTACTGCGCTGAAGACATCATCAACTGGCGCACAGGCATGGTGAACGGGCATAGCGTGCTTACCCTGGTCGTGCTGCGCGAGTCGCCGGAGATCCCGGAAGGGTTCGGCTACAAGACGGCTGAGCAGTACCGGGAGCTGGCGCTTGAGGAGGACGGTTTCGTTTGCCGTGTCTGGCGCCGGTCCGGGCCGAAAGGTGGCGGGCCGCTGGCGGTCATCGAAGAGTTCAAGCCCGAAGGCGTCACCGGGCGTTTCAAGGAGATCCCGTTCACCTTCGTCGGCGCGCAGAACAACGACCCAAGCATCGACGAGTCGCCGCTGTACGACATCGCCATGATCAACCTGGGCCATTACCGGAACAGTGCCGATTACGAAGACAGCGTCTTCTGGTGTGGCCAGGCCCAGCCATGGATCAGTGGTTTGGATGAGCAGTGGGTGAAGCTACTCGAGGCGAAGGGTGTTTATGTCGGTTCGCGCGCGCCGATGCTCCTCCCAGCGGGCGGCGCCTTCGGTTACGCGCAGCCGGCACCGAACACGCTGGTCAAGGAGGCCATGGCCGATAAGAACCAGATGATGATCGAGTTGGGCGCCCGGATGGTGGTGGCGTCACTGGCCGCCAAGACCGCAACGGAGTCCCGCGGCGATCAATCGGCCTCTACCTCTGTGCTGGCTGGCTGTGTGGCGAACGTCAGTGAGGCCTATACCCGGGCGGTCATGTGGTGCTGCGCCTACACGGGCATCGCTGACAAGAAGGTCGCCTACCAGGTGAATCAGGAGTTCGTCGAACTGACGGCTGATCCGCAGATGATCACGGCTTTGGTTGGCTTGTGGCAGCAAGGCGGCTTCGCCAAGGCAGACCTTCGGGCCTACCTGCGCAAGCTGGGCCTGATTGCGCCAGAGCGTACGGACCTGCAGATCGACGGTGAACTGGAAGAGCAGATCGACGGCCTGGGCCTGGATGACGAGGACAAACCAAATGGCGGTAGATCCGGCAGTACTTGATGCCACGATCCGGCACGCGGTCTTCCTTGAAAAGCTGAAGGCAGGGGAGGTCGGAAAATTTGCTCCTTTCCTCAAGGAGATTGACCAGTCTATCCGGGACCGGCTAACCAAGTCGGACCTGACCGAGTACAACGTCAAGCGCCTGGAGGCGCTGCTGAAGGAGGTGGACGGCCTGTTGCTGGGCATCTTCGACCGGTACAGCGCGCAGCTGAACCTTGACCTGGTGGACATCGCCAATTACGAGGCGGAGTTCGAAGCGACCAGTCTGGCCAAGTCTGCACCGGTGGGCGTGTCGCTCGATGTGGTGGCGCCCACAGCTGCGGCAATCCGAACCGCAGTGCTGACGAACCCACTCAGCGTGCGCGGTACCGGTGGCGGGAAGCTGCTGAAGGCCTTCATCAAAGACTGGACCGGTGCAGAGCGTGAGCGCGTCACCGGCACCATCCGGCAGGGCTTCTTCGAGGGGCAGTCGAACTTCCAGATCATTCGCAACATTCGCGGCACCAAGGCGGCAGGGTACAAAGACGGTATCCTGGCCACTACCAACCGCAATGCCAGCACGGTCGTGCACACCGCTATTCAGCATGTGTCGTCCCAGGCGCGCATGGAGGTCGCGAAGGCCAACACGGATATCGTGCAAGAGATCCAGATGGTGGCCACGCTGGATAGCAAGACCAGCCAGTTGTGCCGCTCGATGGACAAACGCAAGTTTCCGGTAGATTCCGGCCCAAGGCCGCCATTCCACCCGAACTGCCGAACCACGTTCATCCTGCTGACCAAGCTCAGCGCGATGTTCGCCAAGGGCGCTACGCGGGCCTCGGTGGGCGCAGACGGCGGCCAGCAGGTGAGTGCCGATCTCGATTATTACCACTGGCTCCAGCAGCAGCCTGCTTCGTTCCAAGACGTCGCCATCGGTCCTGTCCGGGCCAAGCTGTTCAGGGAGGGCGGGTTGACCGTCGAGCGCTTCGCCGAGCTGCAGCTTGATCGCAACTTCTCGCCGCTGACGCTGGTGCAGATGAAAGGGCTTGAACCGCTGGCATTCGAGCGTGCAAACATCAACTGAGCCGTCGTTTAGATCTCAAGGTTGTCGATTGCTTACTACTACGAATGGATTCCCAGCAGGATCTTTGCCCTGAAGTACGATCCGTTTTTGCTCCTGCGAAACGATTTTTAACTCGTCTGAGCTACCAGGCAAATAGTGTTCATTCAAATCAGGTAAAGAGATACCGGTTAGTTTTTCCAGTAAGGGAATCGGAAGGTCAATATCGCCGCTCTTGTATCTTCCGGGCTCTGTGCGTAATCCAGTCAATGTGAAGGTAAGAAATTCCTTGCTAGCCGTCCAAGTGCCGACGCCGCGCGCTAGCACGACTGAAGTAAAAGGCCCGCCAGCGGTATTGCCGGAGAATTCAAATGTCCCATTCAAGTTGTATTTACCGTTTCGAAAGTATTCGGTGACACCATTGAAGGTAAACGTCCCTCCTGGAACTGGATATTGATATTTGCTCTCCCAGCGCCCCAGGAATGCTGGATTCAGCTCGGGACCTGAGGGGTAAATGACTCCGTAAACTGTTGCAATACCCGCGAGGAGAGTGATCAGACCCATTGCTCTGACGTAACCCTTACGAGTGTATTGTTTAATCGTTTCTAGGTTCATTTTGTGAGAACTACTCCATTAGTTGTTTGGACAGATTGACATCATTCTACCCAGTTCAGTACACGCAGCGACACCAAACCATCTTTCTCCCAAGCCTCGCATTCGCGGGGTTTTTTTTGCCTGCAAAGCGGGCGGTTCATACCCAAGGGGTGCATCAACATGGCAGAAGAAAACGAAATCGACCTGGAAAACCCGGCAATCAAGGCCGCTATCGCGACTGCCGTTGAAGCATCTGTGTCTGGTCTCAAAACCAAGAACTCGGAACTGCTGGGCAAGCTGAAGGAAACCTCCGGCAAGCTGACCCAGTTCGAAACACAGTTTGAAGGCATCGACATTGAAGCCGTCAAAGGACTGCTCAACCGCGCCGGGCAGGACGAAGAAACTAAGCTGCTGACCGAGGGCAAGGTGGACGAAGTCTTCAACCGCCGGACCGAGCGCCTGCGTGGCGACTACGACAAGCAGTTGAAGACCATCAGCGAGCGAGCTGAGAAGGCCGAATCCTTCGCGGCCAAGTTCCAGGGCAAAGTCCTGGGCGATTCGGTACGCGGCGCAGCGCTGAAGGCCGGTGCTCTGCCGGAAGCAACCGACGACATCATCCTGCGCGCTAAAGGCGTGTTTACCCTTAACGAAGATGGCGATGCAGTCGCCGTTGATGAATCCGGCCAGGTCATCCTCGGCAAAGACGGCAAAACCCCTCTGACTCCTCTCGAATGGGCGGAATCTCTGCGCGAAAGCGCACCTCATCTGTGGCCAAGGGCTTCAGGGACATTTGCCCCGGGCGGGGGTGGCGGCAAGGCTGCATTCAAGCGCTCCGAAATGACCTCCGAGCAGAAGCGCGACTTTCAGCGCAAGCACGGCCAAACCGCATACCTCGCATTGCCCAAGTAAGGGGATTGACTCATGGCTACAACCGTTAACAGCGACCTGATCATCTACAACGATGAGGCGCAAACCGCATACCTGGAACGTGTTCAGGACAACCTGGATGTGTTTAACGCATCGTCCAACGGCGCAATGGTGCTGGACAACGAGCTGATCGAAGGCGACTTCCGCAAACGCGCGCTCTACAAGCTGAACGGCTCTCTGGAACACCGCGATGTTAACTCTGACGGCAAGGTAACTGCCAAGAAGATCAGCGCCGGCGAAGCTGTTGGCGTCAAAGCGCCTTGGAAGTACGGCCCGTACCAGACCACCGAAGAGGCGTTCAAGCGCCGCGGTCGTCCGGTCGAGGAGTTCTCCCAGATCGTCGGCGCCGACGTTGCTGACGCGACCCTGGAAGGCTTCATCCAGTACGCAACCGCTGGCCTGCGTGCCGCCATTGGCTCCAACGCTGACATGGTGGTTTCGGCCAACATCGAAACCGATGGCAAGAAGACGCTGACTCGCGGTATGCGCAAGTTCGGCGACAAGTTCGGCCGTATTGCTCTGTGGGTCATGCACTCCAGCGCCTACTTCGACATCGTCGACGAAGCCATCACCAACAAGATCTACGAAGAAGCTGGTGTCGTGATCTACGGCGGCCTACCAGGCACCCTGGGCAAGCCGGTACTGGTGACCGATACCGCGCCGGCGGACGTGATCTTCGGCCTGCTGCCAAACGCCGTGACTATCACCGAGTCGCAGGCCCCGGGCTTCCGTTCCTACGAAGTCAACGACGAAGAGAACTTGAGCATCGGCTACCGCGCTGAAGGCACCGTGAATATCGACGTGCTGGGTTACAGCTGGAAAGCCACCACTGGTGGTTCCAACCCGACCTTGGCTGCCGTCGGCTCCGCTGCCAACTGGGTCAAGCACGCGGGCAGCAACAAGGTCACTGCCGGCGTGATGATCACGCTGACCGCAACGCCTCCGGTCACTGGCGGTTAAGGCTCAAACTCAACGCGCGGTCAGCAATGGCCGCCTTGGAGAAACACATGGAACTGACTTACAGCAACCAGCTGAGCGGCTTCGACCCGGAGAAGCGTTACCGCAATCCGGAACACTTCGATAAGCCCGAAGCGGGTGTGACCAGCGTGCTGGTGATTGGCGATTGGCCGAGCGTGGTCAATGCGTACGAAGCAGCCGGCATCGATGTGTCGGTGAAGGAAGCCAAGCGGGCGCAGATTGTTGGTGCGGGCAACCAAGCCGAACTGGAAAAGGTGATCACGGCTTTGCGTGCTGAGCATGGATCGATCCTGATCCTTGTTGACGGCCTGGAAGCTGGCGAAATCCATCGTCCAGAGTCCGGCGACCTGGCGTTGCGCTTGTTTGACTTGCTGGGCACCGCCCATGCTTCGGTTGATGAGTTGACCACTGAACGTGACGGCCTGGCCTTAACTGTCGACGCACTGCGTGGCGAGGTTGAAGCGCTGAAGAAGTCTGCCCTCACGCCGCCGGCTGACGAGGCCAGTGATATCGCGGCTCTGAAAGCAAAGCTCGATGAAGCCAAGGTCCAGTATCGGGCCAACGCCTCGAAAGAATCCCTGGAAAAGCTCGTCGCTGAGCTGACCAAGGAGTAATACTGCTGGCTGTCGGTGATCCGGCGGCCAATCTTCAAACCATTCCAGCGAGTTGACGCATGACACTCATCATCGAGGACGGCACCGGCAAGCCTGACGCCGAAAGCTACGCGAGCGCCGAGGACCTGGCCATGTATGCCGTGAGGTTCGGCACGGTCATCCCCGCAGGTGTTCCTGAGCAGGAAGCGTTGCTGCGCCGGGCCGCCTTGGCGATGGATGGCATGGTCTGGAAGGGGCGCAAGACCAGTAGCGAGCAGGGACTGTCCTGGCCGCGCCGGGAGGTACTGCTGGATCACGAGATCAAGCCGAACAACTACCTGCCAGCGCGTATTCAGTACGGTCAAATGGCCCTGGCCGCCGAGATCCACCAAGACGATATCGACCCGGTGGAGAAGCGCAAAGGCGCCGTGCTGCTGGATCGTGTTGAAGGTGCGGTGACGCGGCAGTATGCGGCTATCCCGTCCACCAGCAACCGACTGTTGCCGGCGGCGCCGGATCGGCCGAGCGCTACGCAGTTTGCCGACTACCTACAAAAACGGGGGTTGTTTGCGGTAAGAGCGTGATGGTAGCGTTGTTGTTCGACAAGAAACAGGAGGCGTAGGAATGACCCCCAGTGCTGATGAAAAGCGTGAATTTTGGACTCGGGCATATCTTGCCGCTCTCTCCGGAATGGCGGGAAACGTTAATGATCCGGAAGCGGCAAAACGAGCGGTTACGATAGCTGATGAAGCGTTAAAAACCTTTATTCAAAAAATGCTCAGTTTCTAAGCGAAAGCCCAGCCATCGAGTTGGGCTTTTCACATCTGGAGCCACCATGGCCTTCTACGACGAAATGGCCGTGATGGCTCTGGAGATGATCACAGAGTTCGGCCAGCCCGTGACCATCAGCAAGACTCAGCCGGGCGAGTACGACCCGGAGACGGGCGGGGAAGCGCCTGGCGCAACCATCGAGCAGATCGCCCAAGGCATCCTGCTCGACTTCTCCGGCTTGGAATTCCAGAACAACAGCCTCATCAGGCAGGGCGACAAGAAACTCAAGATTGCTGCCCAGGGTTTGGCCTGGGTGCCGGGCTTGCTGGATAAGGTGGTTGCCCAAGGCCGTGCCTGGTCAATTGTTCCTCCGCTGAAGGAGGTCAACCCAGCCGGGACGCCAATCCTGTATGAGCTGCAGGTGCGGTCATGACGAACAAGTACGCGAGGATGAACGGTAGCTTCGCCGAGAACATCCGTGACTTCGCCGAGCGCGCCCAGGCCGGTATCGACGCGACCATCCGCGAGATTGTTATCGAGATCGGCAGCAGCGTCATCCGCATGTCGCCCGTGGGCAATCCAGAGATATGGGCGGCGAACGTTGCGCACCGCCAGGCGAACACCCGGGCCGCCGATGACTATGACTTCAAGGTCGCGGTCCGCAATACGATCATCAATCTCAACGAATCGAACTTCACCAAAGCAGGCAAGCTGCGGCGCGGTTTGAAGTACGCCAAGCCCCTCACCAAGACCGAGCGCGACCAGAACTTCAACGTGAACGGTTTGGTGGCAGGCAAGGGCTACGTCGGCGGGCGGTTTCGCGGGAACTGGCAGTTTTCGATTGATACGCCGGCCGAGGGAATGCTTGATCAGATCGATGTCAGCGGTAACGTCAGCATCGCCGTGCTCAAGGCACAGGTTCAAACCCTGACCGCGGGGCAGACGGCCTACATCGTGAATAACCTGCCCTACGGAATCCCGCTTGAGTATGGGCATAGCAAGCAAGCGCCTCACGGGATGATTCGGGTCACGTTGTCTCAGTTCCAGAAAACTGTCGATGACGCCATCAGGAATAACCAAGTATGAGTCACGCCATCATCGCATCGATCTATGAGGCCAAGTTACTTGCCTGGAGCAGGGCGCGTGCGGAGCCCATCAAGGTCGTGTTCGAAAACACTCAGTATGACCCGGCGGACGGCGAGACCTATCTGCGGGCCTTCATGCTCCCAGGCGATACAGCCAGCAGCACGCTCGCCGGCGACCATCGAGCATTCATCGGCGTTTACCAGATCAGCATTGTGGCCCCGGCCGGTACCGGCAAGACCAAGACGAACCCACTTGTGGCTGAGTTGACCACGCTATTCCCGCTTTATGCGCGAGACACAAAGACAGGCCTCACCGTCGTTACGATGTCGCCAGTTGATCCTGGCCCAGGCATCACAGACCCGCCGACTTACACGGTGCCGGTGTCGTTCGAATACCGAGCCGACACCGCCTGATCCTAGACGGTAGAATCCATTCATGAATTGGTTTGGGAATACCTGCGATGGACGAAATCAGGAAGCAGCGACTTCAATATCTAAGTGAGTGGGTAGAGGATCACTGCTATAGGAATCGCGAAGAAATCGCTTTGAGCGAGCGGTGCCTATGCGTCGGATGCGGTCTCTGGCTCGTGCCAACTGACATTCTTAAGTGGTACGAGGATAAGCATGCCTGCTGCCCAAGCTGTGGCCTTACCGGTGTGGTCGTAGGCTCGAAATCCGGTATCCCTTTGGACGAGGTCCGAAGCAATATGGAAGTCAATTAGCAACAAACACATTTAGCCCGTTGGGCAAACCCCGAAACCCGCCTCCGTGCGGGTTTTGTCATTTCTGAAAAGAGGAAACACCCATGGCCGGCATCCAAATGCCCAACGGCGCCACCCTTGAGATCGCAGCTGCTTACGGCCCGGCGATCCCATTTACCGCTTTGACGAATGCCAATCCAGCTGTTGCAACCGCTGCGGCGCACGGTCTGGCTGAGGGCGACGTCATCGCTGTCAATTCTGGCTGGACTCGCCTCGATGGTCGCGGCGTTCGAGTCGGTGAGATTGCCAGCGGCACTTTTGCGCTGGAAAACGTCAACACCACCAGTGTTCAGCAATACCCTGCCGGCTCCGGCATCGGCTCTGTCCGCGAAGTGACTGGCTTCACCGAGATCTCGCAGATTACTGAGATGAATTCCAGTGGTGGTGATCAGCAGTTCCTGACTTTCGGCTTCCTGGCTGACGATGACGATCGCCAAATGCCGACCACAAAGAACCCAATCACGCTGACCTTCACCGTCGCCGACGATCCGTCCAAGCCATATGTGGCCGTATGTGAGGCGGCGGACGATGATAAGCAGGCTCGTTTGCTCCGACTCAACCTTCCTGGCGGCAGCAGCATCATCTACAACGGCTACGTGTCGATCACCTCGACGCCGACCATGTCCCGTAACAACCTGATGACCCGTGTTATCAGTCTGGCGCTGACCGGCCGCCCAACCCGCTACGCGGCCACGGTGTAAACCATGGCTAAGTTCAAGTTGATCCAGAAACCGACCTTCAAGGCGCCGGTGATGATCCAGCGGGCCGGGTACAACGCCGAAAAGGTGGAGTTCGAGTTCAAGTACCTGGACCGTACCGCGCTGGCCGAGTTGTATACCGGCTGGAACGAGCGGCACGACGAATTGGGCAGGCAGGTCGGGGATATGGACCTCAAAGCTTTCACCGCCGCCCAGATCGCCCTACAAGCTGACCAACTGCTGGATGTGGTGGTGGGCTGGGATATCGAAGAGGAATTCACGCCTGAAAACGTGCGCATCCTCGTGAATTCGATCAACTCGGTGCCGAAGGCGGTGCTGAACGCGTACGCCGAAGCCTTTAGCGAGGCCCGCCTGGGAAACTCCTAAGCGCCGCACGCGCGCTGTATGAGCCGGGGCCTACAGATGCAGACCTGATGGCCTTCGGCTTGTCGCGCCAAGACATCCCCGACAAGGAAGTCGAAATCTGGCCCGAAAACTGGGAAGCGTTCAAAGTCTTCGAGGCCATGAGCACCCAGTGGCGCACAGGTGCGTGCGGCGCAACAGGCATGGACTACAGCGTTCTCTCCGGGGTGATTCGGATGTGTGGCGTACCGATCAGCCAGCGACAAACCATTTTCAGCGACTTCCGCCGTATGGAGGCTGAAGCCCTGCAGGTGATGGCGGAGCAGCGGGAGAGCGCTAGGGGAGGGTGATCCTCAGGCACAAAGACGCAAGACAACCAACATGACGCGGCATGGCCGCAGGAGATTTACGTGTACGAGCTGAAAATGGGAGTAACTGAGTCTGGAAAGACTTGCGTGGCCGGCATAGGAATCGGCGTGGAGGGGCCTGCTGTGGGTGATTCCGATGCAAGCGCACTCAGCGAGAGTGAGATGCAGCTTGCATCGGCGATGGTCAGCGTGAGTTCGCCTTTACCGTTTCGATTGCGGTCAGAGCCCCGTTGATGGCAGACCTGTAGAGCTCGATCTTCTCAGGTGGCACAGCCTTCGGATTTTCTACCTTCAAAGCCGCACGAAGATTCTCCTCAAGTAAATGCCCTTGAGCGCTGCCAGCGTACACCACTGCGGTTAGATTTTTAACGACCTCTGCGAGACCTAAAATCAAAGCGTCGTGCCGATCGTAAGGCCTGAGTTGGGTACTGTCTGTCACATTGACCTCCAGGTCATAAGCGCGCCGATATTGGCGCTACCCAGTCCTTGGGCTTGCAGGCGTAGGACTGGGGAATCCTTTTTTCACTCATTCGAGTATTTCGAAATGACTCAAATCGAACGTAGCGATATTGCGCGGACGCTGGACTCTCTCGCGCTTGCGTTGGCTGATCATGGACACAGCTGGAGCGATGAGCTGAGAGCTTCCTATGATCGCGCCACAGCAGCCCTCAAGGCTTCCGATTGTAAGGCGACTGGTTTGTTGGCTTGAGGCTTATGCCCAGCTCGGCGGCCTTGCTGTAGATGGATGCCTCGGAACGGCCAAGCTTCAGGCCGATTACGCGGGTAGGGGTGTTACCAGCAGCAAGGGTGCGCAGCTGAGTAATCTCTGCCGCTGTCCATTCCTTTCCGCCGTTGGTAGGTTGCTTGGCCATTGCTCAGTTCCTTCTGGGTTGGAGGCCAAAAGCTACTACTGATAGCGGCCTGCGCGTTACTGGCATTCCATCCACGCTGGATGTCTGGCCAGCTGCTGATGCACGCGAACCCGAAGAACCCCGCCAATGCAGGGCTTTGTTGTTGGCATTTTTGCCCATGCCTCGACGGTGATACGATAAAGTCCCAAGCATGGATACCCCATGATCACTGGACAGGGACTTCGAATGTTTGTCTTGAGGCTGCTCGTTTTAGGTTTTTTGGCATTTTTCAGCTATTCGATGGGCACGCAGCGCGGACCGCTCAACGCATTCGGAACGATAGTTGCGTATAGCTCGGTAGTGTTCGTGCCGATGTTCTATATGCTCCCCACTATTGAGGCATGGATTAGGAAAAGCACGAATTTGCCCGCCATAGCCGCCGTGAATTTCTTCCTCGGCTGGAGCTTGCTGGGTTGGGTCGCGGCTCTGGTTTGGGCATTCAAACAGCCATCGCCCGTGGTGATGGTGCGTGAGCCTGAAGCGCCGCTCACCAATTTCAGTATGCCAACCCAGGAAAAGCCAAAGAAGAATTGCCAGTTCTGCGGAGAGGAGATTCTGGCGATCGCCGTTAAGTGCAAGCACTGCGGCAGCGATTTAACGCAGGATTCCTAGCCTCCGCCGAAATAAGCGCACAAAACAAGCCGGCCATGAGCCGGTTTTTTATTGCCCAAAGAAAAGCATCGGATTGCAGTCCAACCGTGCAAGAAGAGAGAAGCCAATGAGCACAAATTTCGC
Organism: Pseudomonas sp. I8001; assembly: GCF_013385345.1. NCBI lineage: Bacteria > Pseudomonadati > Pseudomonadota > Gammaproteobacteria > Pseudomonadales > Pseudomonadaceae > Pseudomonas > Pseudomonas sp. I8001. Next base: position 119,854 of record NZ_JACAQC010000024.1, on the reverse strand, counting down.
CTCCCTGGGCATTTCGGTTGAGTCTTCACAGGCAGCTAAAGCTTCCGATGATCTGGACAAGCTTGTCGATTCGGCGGTGGAGGCTGAAAAGGCCATCGATGAACTTGGGAAAACTGGTGAAGGTCTCGCGAACACTGGCAAGAAAATCTCTCAGACCGAGTCAGAAGTAGCGCAAGGGGTCGAAAAGACGACTGTCGCGATTGATCGTCAGGCAACCGCCGGCAAAAAACGAAGCGACAGTGCCGCGTACGAGATGACCATCACTCGGCAGCTTGAAGCTGCTGTCGCGGCCGCCGCGGGCTCCAGAGAGAATCTCTCGCGGGCGAATGAGCTTTACGTTAAGGCTCAGGAGCGTGGTCTGCTACTGACTGAGGATGAAATTCGACTTGAGGGGCTTCTCGATAAGGCAGAACTGAAAGTCGAATCGTCGCGGATGCGGCAGATCGCAGCTGCCGAGAAAGAGAATGCTCAAAAGCAGAAACTGATTGAGTCAGAGAACCGTCGCATTGAGGCGCTCAAGCGAACTGTTAATGGCATAGATCCACTCACCAAGAAACTTGCTGAACTGGAGGCTCGTGAGCGGGCTCTCAACGAGCTGCATAAGTCGGGTGAGTATGACGCGCTTCGTTACAACGAGGCTCTGGCCAAGATCGGAAAAGACCGGGCCGGCTTGACCGAGACCGCCAGTGCATTCGACAAGCTGAAGCTAGGAACCCGCCAGGCACAAGAAAACGTCATGCAGCTTAGCAACGCGCTTCAGTCAGGGGACTGGGGTAGTGGGGTTCGTGCCGTGACCCAATTGGGAGTTGGCGCTGGCGCGACCATGACCAGCATGCTCGCTATCGCTGCACCTATTGGGATCGTGGTGGCCGCCATCGGCGGGCTTGCATATGCCTACCATAAAGGCAGTGAGGAGCAGGAAAACTTCAGTAAATCACTGGTTTTGACTGGCGATCGCGCCGGGGTAAGTGCCGCCCAGCTTAGCGATATGGCTCGCCAGGTGAGCGCAACAATCGGCACGACAGGGCAGGCTGCCGAGGTCCTGGCATCTTTGGCAGGTAGCGGTAAGCTCGCTAGCGGGAGCTTTGTTGAGATATCAGAAGCTGCTATCGCCATGGAGAAGGCGACTGGCAAGTCGGTTGATGCAACCGTCGCAGAGTTCGTGAAAATTGCTGAGGATCCCGTCGCTGCGGCGAAGTCTCTAAATGAGCAATATCATTTTTTGACGGCGAGTGTGTACTCGCAAATCGTCGCTCTCCAAGAGCAAGGAGATACGGTCGGCGCTGCAAAAATACTTACCGACAGTTACGCCTCGACTATTGAAACAAGAGCCGGCCAGATCACCCAAAACCTTGGGCTCATTGAGCGTGGATGGAATGACATTCGGGATGCAGCCAAGAAAGCGCTCGATATCCCGCTTTCGCTCGGACGCGAGAAAACTCTGGCAGAGCAGTTAGAAAGCGAGAGAGCAAAGCTCGACGACCTGAATAAAAAGACGTCCGGAAACAAAATTGTTGCCGGCAGTGCCTCGGTATCTGAGGAGCGCAAGCAGCTTGAAGAGTCGATCCGACTAAAAGAAGCCTATGTCGAGATTGAAAAGCGTCAAAGCAAGTACGTAGGCGACCGCAGAAAGATCGAAGACGACGCGGTGGATGCAACTGCTCGTGCTGATGCTAGGCACTTGGCGAACCTTTCGAATGAAGGAAAGCGCGCTCTCGAGATCAAAAAGATCAATGAGGACACAGCGAAGATCCGCGCGGCGAACCCCAACGATAAGAGAGTTGATCCTAAGTACGTCGCCGAGCAGATAAAGGACGTCAATGACAAGTACAAAGACCCGAAAGGCGCCTCCAGCCAGGTCGACCTGACCGGCTTCAATAACGCCAAGAACAACCTATCCGATATCGTCAATGAATACCGGAACGCCCAGAAGGAACTGGAGGCCCAGCAGAAAGCCGGCGTAGTTTCGCTGTCGGACTATGCCAAGCAGCGTTCGGCCCTGATCAATCAGGAAAAGGATGATGTCGCCGCGGCTTACCAGGCCGAGATCGACGCTTTGGAGGCTGCCAAGGCCAAGAAAGGCACAACGGCGGCTCAGAGCATCCAGCTTGACCAGAAGATCGCCGACGCACGGCAGGGGATGGTCAAGGCTCAGAAGGACGCCGACAGCCAGCTGACGGTTATCGCCACAAACGAGAAGGGCCGTTTGGAGCAACTGACGGCCGCCTCAGAGGCGTACGTCAATCAGCTGGAACGCCAGCGAGCCGCACTGGAAGCCGCCGGCTCCCGCGCTGCAAATGGGCTGGGCCTGGGCGACCGGCAAGCAGCACTACAAGCGAGTCTCGACGCAACCACAGACAGGTTCAACGACGAGCGCGCCAAGCTGCTGGATCGCCGCAAGACTGCGCCTGACAAGTACAGTCAGGAAGACTACATGCGCGACCTGGCCAGCCTGGAGGACGCGGAAAGGAAGTACAGCGACACCGTGGTCGATAACTACGACAAGATGTCGGAGGCCCAAGGCGACTGGCGTAGCGGGGCATCGTCGGCTTTCCAGAACTACCTGCAATCTGCCAACGATGTGGCTGGCCAGACCAAGAGCCTGTTCACCAATGCCTTTTCCAGCATGGAAGACGCAGTCGCCAATTTTGCTGTCACCGGCAAGCTTTCGTTTTCCGACTTCACCAAGTCGATCCTGGCGGACATGGCGAGGATCGCCACTCGGCAGGCTGCATCCAGCATCTTATCGAGCATAGCGTCTGCGTATGGCGGTGGAGGTGCCAGCTTCGGCTCAAGCATCGGTAGCGCTATCACCGCCAACGCCAAGGGCGGTGTTTATGACTCGCCGAGCCTGTCGAGCTTCAGCAACCAGGTGCACGATAAGCCGCAGATGTTCGCATTCGCCAAGGGTGCGGGCATCTTCGCCGAGGCCGGTCCGGAGGCGATCATGCCACTGACCAGGACGGCCGGCGGCGAACTTGGTGTGCGTGCGCTGGGCGGTGGAGGTGGAGGTGGCGGTGGCGGTGGAAACACCTACAACTTCCCCGTGTCGGTATCCGTGCAAACAGCAAGCGACGGCGGCAATGCAACGCAGGAAGACACCACGCAACTGGGCAAGGGCATTCAGCAGGCAGCCAAAACTGAGGCTGAAACCGCAATTGCCAAGGGCCTACAGCCTGGCGGCTCAATCTGGCGCCTGATCAACGGGAGGTAACCGTGGCGATTGAAACTTTCACATGGGCCACCCAGCACGGGGAGTCGCCGACATTTGAATATAGGACCAGGGAATCACGCTTTGGCGGGGGCTATAAGCAAGTCGTCGGCGATGGGCCCAACAATAAAGAAGATGCCTACCCAATCACCCATACCGGCAACACTGCCACGGTACTGGCCATCATGGCGTTCTTCGATCGACACCAGGGCGCCAAAGCTTTCTTGTGGATCACTCCGCTGGGGCAGCTTGGCCTGTTCACCTGCAAGAACCCAACCCCGACGCCCATGGGCGGTGGCGTATTCAAAGTGACGGCGACATTTGAGCGCGCGTTCCACCCGTAAAGGTCAATCTATGTCCCTGATCAATGCTATCCAGACTCTTGAGCCTGGCAATGAAGTCATGCTGTTCGAATTGGACGGCAGCGATTACGGCGCGGGAATTCTGCGCTTCCATGGTCACGCTATCCCGCACACGCCTGCGGAGCTGCTGGCCGCCGGCTCGAACGCCGACCAGCTGCCAGCGAAGTCGATCTGGTGGAAGGGTGAGGAGTACGGCGCTTGGCCCATGCAGTACGAGGGAAGCGAGGCGAATGGCGACGGCACGGCGGTACGGCCGAAACTGGCCGTCGGCAACGTCAACGGGCGCATCACTGCGCTCTGCCTAGCCTTCGAGGATCTGCTGGAGTTCAAGTTGACAATTCGCAACACGCTGGCCGAGTTCCTTGATGCCGTTAACTTCGAAGGCGGCAACCCTGCGGCCGACCCCACCCAAGAATCGATCGAGGTCTGGTATGTCGACCAGAAGACCAACGAGGACGGCGAGTCGGTCAGCTGGGACTTGGCCAGCCCTGGCGACGTCGGCAGTGAAACAATCGGCAGGCAGATGACCACGCTATGCCATTGGGCGCTGACCGGCGGCTACAGAGGGCCTGATTGTGGCTACACCGGGCCGTATCGGGACAAAGATGGAAACCTGACGGATAACCCCGAAAACGACATTCCCGATGGAACGCTAGGGCGCTGCTGCATTCCCCGATTCGGTGAGGGCAACCCTTACCCGTTCGGGGGATTTCCGGCTGTGTCACTCATTGCCCGGAGCTGAAAATGCGCAAACATATCATTGCGGCCATACAGGCGCATGCGGTGGCCGAGTACCCGAAAGAGTGCTGCGGACTGGTGCTGGCCGTGGGCCGGTCACAGAAGTACTTCCCGTGCCGGAACATCGCCACGGATCCAAGCGAAGAGTTCCGGCTTGAGCCAGAGGACTATGTCGCGGCAGAAGACCAAGGCCAGGTTATCGGTATCGTGCATTCGCACCCGGACGCCACTAGCCGCCCGTCATCGCGTGACCTGGCCATGTGCGAAGCCACGGCTTTGCCCTGGCACATTCTGTCCTGGCCCGAGGGCGATCTTCGAACTATCACACCAACCGGCAGCACGCCGCTGCTAAAGCGCCCGTTCGTGCATGGGGCGTGGGATTGTTGGCAGGTCTGCGCTGACTGGTATCAGCGGGAGTGGGGGCTTGAATTTGAATCCTTCCAGCGCGCCGATGGCTGGTGGGAGAGTGCGGGCAGCACCAGCTTGTACGAGGCGAACTACGCCGCCGCCGGATTCGAGCAGGTCGAAAGCCCACGGCGAGGCGACATGATCGTGATGGAGGTAGGCCGCACAGCTCACCCGAACCACGCAGGGATTTACCTGGGGACTGATTCGACGCTGCCAGGCGAAGAGTCCTGCGTGTTCGGACCAGGGCCTTTCGTCCTGCACCACCTGTATGGCCGGCCATCAGAGGTGATCATCTACGGCGGCCCATGGCTGCATCGCACCCGCTTAATTCTTCGACACAAGGAGGCCCGATGAGCGCCATCGTTTATTCGCCGATGACCACTATCAAGCTATCCGGCTCGCTGGCCCAGAAGTTTGGCCGACTGCATCGGCGCCAGGTTGGTTCGGGCGACACTTGGGAGGTTTTCCGGGCGCTGAAGGCAACCATTGATGGATTCGAGACTGAGATCCGCCGCCTTGATCGCCTGGGCCTTCGCTTCGCCATCTTCCGCAACAGGAAAAACGTCGGGCCGGATGAGTTCGGCATGGGCGGTGCCAGGGAGATACGTATCGTTCCGGTCGTAGAGGGCAGCAAGCGCGGAGGGCTGATACAAACAATTATCGGCGCGGTGCTTATTGTGGCGGGTTCATATTTCGGGCAGGCCTGGGCTGTGCAGCTCGGTTTAGGCCTCGTAGCGGGAGGCGTCATACAGATGCTAAGCCCTCAAGCCAAGGGGTTATCACAAAGCGCCTCGCCAGAAAACATGCCCAGCTACGCATTTGGATCAGCCAAGAACACCACGGCCAGCGGCAACCCTGTCCCGATCTGTATCGGAGACCGTCGGTGGGGCGGGGCAATCATCTCGGCATCGATCTACGCCGAGGACAAAACGTAGGCACAACGCACCAAACAAGCCGGCCAAGAGCCGGTTTTTTATTGCCTGGAGGAAAGCATGGGCGCAGCACAGAATCTGGATGTTCACGGTGCCAAAGGTGGCGAGAGCAAGCCAAAAGCACCAGTAGAGGCGCCCGACAGCTTGCGCTCGACCAACGTGGCCAAGATCTTGATCGCCGTGGGCGAGGGTGAATTCGACGGCACACCAACCGCGCGCGACATCTTCCTCGACAACACGCCGATCCAGGATGGCAGCGGGAACTTCAACTTCACCAATGTAAAGTGGGATTGGCGCCCGGGGTCGGTTGAGCAGACCTATATCCCCGGTATCCCGTCTGTCGACAACGAAACCTCGCTGAATATCGAACTGCGCAGCGGCACGCCGTGGGTTCAGTCGGTGACCAATCTTCAGCTGTCGGCAGCGCGTATTCGCCTGGCCACACCGCGACTGGCGAGCCAGGACAGTGAGGGGAACATTGGCGGCTACAGCATCCAATACGCGGTCGACGTGGCCACCGATGGAGGGGCATATCAGGAGGTATTGGTTGGCGCCATGACAGGCAAAGCTACCACTCGTTACGAAAAGTCCATGCGTATCGATCTTCCACCTGCGACCAGCGGGTGGCTGATTCGATTTCGCCGCATCACTCCAAACCAGAACACCGATAAGATCGCGGACAGCCTGTTCATCGCCGGCTACACCCAGGTGATCGACGCAAAGCTGCGCTATCCGAACACAGCGCTACTGTTCATCGAGTTCGACGCCGAGCAGTTCACCAACATTCCGGCGGTCACCGTGAAGTGTAAGGCCCGCCGCTGGCAGGTGCCGAGCAACTATGACCCGGTGGCCCGCACGTACTCTGGCGCCTGGGACGGAACCATGAAGGAGGCCTGGACCAATAACCCGGCCTGGGTGACCTACGGGATCTGCACCCAGGACCGATTTGGCCTGGGTCGCCGCATCAAGCCGTGGATGGTGGACAAGTGGGAGCTGTACCGCATCGCGCAGTACTGCGACCAGATGGTGCCGGACGGTGCCGCAGGCGTTGAGCCACGCTTTCTGTGCGACATGAACCTGCAGGGTAAGGCCGACGCCTGGTCCTTGCTGCGCGACATCGCAGGTATTTACCGCGGCATGACGTACTGGGCCCAAGGTCAACTGGTCATGCAAGCTGATATGCCTCGGTCGCAGGACATCGACTACGTCTTCACCCGATCCAATGTAATCGACGGAAAAATCTCCTACGGCAGTGCGTCGGCCAAGACACGCTTCACGCGCTGCCTGGTCAGCTACGACAACCCACTGAACAACTACGACACCGACGTCACGGTCTATTCAGACCTGCCGCTCCAGCGCCGCCTGGGCGACAAACCGACGGAGATCAGCGCCATCGGCTGCACCCGTGCATCTGAGGCTCAGCGTCGCGCCAAATGGCTGGTGCTGAGCAACAACCAAGACCGGACTATCAGTTTCAGGACCGGCATGGAAGGCCGCATCCCATTGCCGGGCTTCATCATCCCCGTTGCCGACTCGCTGCTGGCGGGCCGTGAGATCGGCGGGCGCATTGCGGCTGCGACGGGGAAGGTCATCACCTTGGACCGCGACACCCTAGCCAAGGCCGGCGACCGCCTGGTGATCAACCTTCCCGGCGGACGGGCAGAAGGACGCACCGTGGAAAGCGTGAGCGGCCGCAACGTAACTGTGACCGTTGCCTACAGTGAGGCGCCGGCGGCACAGCTTCAGTGGGCAATCGACGCTGACGACCTTGCGATCCCTCTATATCGAGTGATGCGGACCGCACGGACGCCAGAAGGCGACTACGACATCAGCGCCTTGCAATATGAGCCTGGCAAGTTCGCCAGCATCGACACAGGTGCGCGCTTGGAAGAGCGCCCAATCAGTGTGATCCCGATCACCGTTGTTCCGGCACCTGCAAGCGTCACAGTTACATCGAACGTATCGATCGACCAAGGCCTGGCCATCAGCACCATGAACATTTCGTGGCCCGCTGTTGCTGGCGCCGTCGCGTATGACGTGGAGTGGCGCAAGGATAACGGCAACTGGATCAAGGTGCAGCGTACTGGCTCAACGAGCGTGGACGTCACCGGAATCTACTCCGGGGCCTACCTGGCTCGGGTGCGCGCGGTGAGCGCCTTTGAGATCTCGTCGATCTGGAAAAGCTCGAACCTGACCAATCTACAAGGAAAGGTCGGCCTGCCGCCGGCGGTGTCATTCCTGACCACCACCAGTGAGCTGTTCGGCATCGGCATCAAGTGGGGATTCCCTGCTGGTGCCGAGGATACCCAGCGCACCGAACTGTGGTATGGCCCTGCAAACAATCTTGGAGCCGCTACCAAGCTGGCCGACCTGGCGTATCCGCAGGCCGACTACCGCATGCAGTCGCTGTTGGCGGGCGCTCGCTTCTTCTTCTGGGCGCGCCTGGTGGACCGGACCGGAAACATCGGGCCGTTCTATCCGGTGGTGAACGGTGTGATTGGGCAGGCCAGTTCGCAGGCCGGCCCCATCCTGGACTTGATTGCCGGCCAGATTGGTAAAACCGAACTGGCTCAGGAGTTGGTCAAGGAGATCGAGTTGATCTCCGGCGACGGTCCGGGTTCTGTGAACGATCGCTTGGAGCAGGCCAAGCAGGAACTGGAAGACCTGATCGATCAGATCACGGACGCCCTGGTCTATGATCCGACCAAAACCTATGCCGCTGGCGACGTAGTGCGGCAGGGCCAGCACCTGTACCAAGCCATCGCGCCGGTACCGAAAAACACTACGCCTCCCAATGCCCAGTACTGGTTCGATATCGGCACCATTGCCGAGACAACCCAGGCCATGGCGTTGCAGATCCAGCAGAACAAGGCGTCCATCGACACCGTGGATGGCAAGGTCACGGCACAGGCCTCCGCCCTGCAATCGCTCCAGGCGAGTTGGAGGGAGGACAGCGGAGAGGGCGACCTGGCGGACGCCCTGAAAGGTTGGGATGCCACCGCCAAGTTCGCTGAGCAGGTCAAGGTTCAGGCCTCGGACAACCGAGCGCTGGTTGAGCGCACCACGTCGCTGGATGCGGCGGTAGGGCAGAACAGGGCCGGGCTTACCTCGCTTGAGCAGGTGGTAGCCACTGAAACCCTTGCAACGGCGACACGACTGGATCAGTTGAAAAGCAGCGTCGACGGCAACACTGCTGCAATTGGCAGCGAGGCATCGACAAGGGCTGATGCCGATAGTGCTCTTGGTACTCGCATCGATCAGATGGGGGTCACCGTCGGCAACAACGGCGCGGCGATCAGCCAAGAGGCAACCGCCCGGGCGAATGCGGACACCGCGCTCGGCCAAAGAATCGATAAGACACAGGCGAAGGTCGATGAAAACTCGGCAGCCGTTCAAACGGTCACCGATTCCCTAGCCGACACCACCAAGGCCGTCGCCTCACAGTCCACCACGCTTCAAGCTGTTGTTGGCGGCGGGCGGGACGGTACCGACGAGGGAGACCTGGCCAGCGCAATCAGCGAGGTGAAGAACAAGGCTGCGATCCAGATCACGGCCAGGGCCCAGGCTGACACCGACGGCAAACTGTCTACGATGTGGGCGGTGAAAATGCAGGTGAACGCCAATGGGCAGTATGTCGCCGCCGGGATCGGCCTGGGTATCGAGCAGAACGCCGACGGCTTGTTGCAAAGCCAGTTCCTGGTGAGTGCTGATCGGTTTGCTGTAGTTAACACAATCGATGGTGGTGCTTTCACCACGCCGTTTGTAGTTCAGGGCGGTCAGGTGTTCATGAGCTCCGCCATGATTCAGGACGGGACGATCACCAACGCCAAGATCGGCAACTACATCCAGTCGAACAATTACCAGGCAGGTATTACCGGCTGGAAGTTGTTCTTCGACGGGACATTTGAAATCAACAGCCCGCTCGGCGGCCAGGCACGCCAGGTAATCAACAACGCCGGTGGCAAGGTGTTCGATGAGAACGGTGTGAAGCGATACCAGTGGGGGGATCTTTCAGCATGAGCCATGGGGCGAGAGTTTGGGGGCCTACGGGCCTCCTTGAATTGGATGAGACCTCTTTCACCGTGCGCGTTATCTATTCAGCCCTAGTAACCCGGCCTGCCGGCACGCTGTATAGCGACATAGCGGTGCCTGGTTGTGATCCAGCCACCTGCAACGCGGTGTGCGTTCCAACCGCGCCATACCCTGAAGACCCCAGCGCACAGAACCTGAATGCAATCCAATACGAGCCTCAAGTCATGTCCGGGGTAGTTAGGGTTTGGTACGTTAACCGAAGCATAAATCCGTCGTCACCGCCGGCCCCAGGGTTGGCCACACAAAGGCTTTTAGTGATGAAGTACCGATAATGGCGTCTTATGGAATGTCGTTTACCAACGACTCAGGTGTCGTGGTCATCGATTCGGAGTTTGCCAGGTTGGTCGTCCTGTACAAAGGTGACTACAGCGGACCTATCGTCTTCCCGGCGCCGATAACCACCCAGGAACCGCCCTTGGTGTTTGTTCGCCCCAGTGCCTCGGTAACCATAAGTTACGCCAAGATAACCGGTACCGCAGGCAACTGGACGGGCTTCTCATTCTTGGGAATGGGCTCTGGAAAGTTCTTCGTAGCCGCGTTCGGCGGAGCAGTTCCGACGGCTAAATTCGGGTTTAGATTGTGGGATGGGCAAAGCAAGTTGTTGGTTGATAGCGGGACACCGTGTGCGCAGTTCACCCGCACGATATCGGCATGGACCTACATTGGATCCAGCACAACACCGCAGGGTCAGACCCAGGTCAACTTTACAGCGCCATCCCCCCTGGACTCCGGCGATTACATCATGATCAACAACATAGGGATGGATGTCAGTGCCGGTTCTAGCAAGGGCGCTAAGTTGTACTGCGTGTGGGACTACGCAAACAACCGGATTGTGATGTTTACGATTGGAGTCTCTAACGCTGCGACATTTTATGTGCCCGTGGTGTTCGCTAAGCCAGTGATTTAGCCGTTCACCAGATAATTCATTATCCAATAGCCGCCCTGAGCGGTTTTTTATTTCCTGGAGAAAAGTATGCCTTGGTACAGAGCCGGCACAGTTGCAGTTGCATTGAATTCAAATACGGTCACTGGCACAGGCACGTCGTTCAGTGCCAACGGGCGCGTAGGTGATGCATGGACTGGGCCCGATGGGCGCTGGTATGAGGTGACCAACATCGCCAGCAACACGGTGCTGACCATCTCGCCGAACTACCTGGGGGCGACAGTCTCCGCGGGTACGTACGCCCTGGCTCCGATGCAGGGCTACGTGAAGGACTCCGCCGATCAACTCCGGCAGATCGTCAACCAATGGGGCGCCACCCTGGCCGGCCTGGGCGCGGTCTCGACGGAAAACATTGTGCCGGTGGCGAAGGGCGGTACAGGGGCGACAACAGCCCCTGCCGCCCGGGCGATTCTCGGCGCATTGGCGGCTGGCGACTACGGGCTGGGTGGTTCAAGCATCACGGAGGCGGGCAGCCTGAGCACCCTGAACGTGACCAAGTTTTTCAACACGACAGCAGCCACGACTGGAGTTCCGATAGGCCAGGGCACCATAGATGGACAGGGGCATGGCATTCACAACCAGCACCCTAACGGCGCCTACGCAAATGAGATATGGACGGCGCTTACGACGAACAGGATGTTTTTCAGGATCCGGGCCGCCAGCAACTGGACGGCCTGGGCAGAGCTGTACCACACCCAAAACACGACCCGCGCCGCCGACGGCACACTGAAGGCTATCTAAATGACCACTCGTGCAGCAGTAAACATATTAGGCGCCGACGGCGCCGTCATTGATGTCACGTCTTTGGGCGTCAACACCATTACGACCGAGCACCCGGGCCCGGGACAGTACCTGGTGCACGGCACGCTTGGAATGGTCCCACCGCCAGAAGGCTGGGGCTACGCGGTGAATCAGGTCGATTCGGCCTGCTCGGTCGGCATCAGCTACAACGACGGCGTGCTGGCGGTAAGTGTGGGTAAGGACGGTGAGCCAACAGACTTGGCTCACAGCATCACCCTGCATGTGGCGGTGGAGTCACTCCCGACCGCGGCGTTACTTGAGCCAACTACATCTGGTGAGGCGCTGCTGGAAAGGGCCCTGGCAGAGATCGTGCGGTTGCGTGCCCTCGCTGACTATGCGATCGCGCCACTTCAGGACGCCGTGGATGTCGACGAAGCCACTGACGCAGATCTCGCGGCGCTCAAATCCTGGAAGAAATACCGAGTAGCGCTGAGCCGGGTTATCGAGCAGCCGCAATACCCGGATGCCATTGAGTGGCCTGTCGCGCCTGCGTAACTACCGACGTTCTACACCGCCCGCCCTGAGCGGGTTTTTTATTGCCTGGAGAAAAGCATGCCGATCACAGAGCAGCAGTTGCTACAGATCCTCCCGAACGCCGGCCGACAAGCCGGCGTTTTTGTTCCTGTGCTGAATACGGCCATGGCCAAGTACGGAATTGTCACGTGCCTGCGCATCGCTGCCTTCATCGCCCAGATCGGGCATGAGTCGGGGCAGTTCCGCTGGCTGAAAGAGTTGTGGGGCCCCACGCCGCAGCAGGCCGGCTACGAAGGGCGCTCCGATCTGGGCAACAAGGTCAATGGCGATGGCTTCAAATACCGTGGCCGCGGCCTGATTCAGGTTACTGGCCGGGCCAACTACGCTGCGTGCGGCGAGGCCCTGGGCCTGGACCTGATCAGTCGCCCGGAACTGCTCGAGCAGCCGCAATACGCTGCGATGTCGGCGGCCTGGTTCTGGTCTACCCGCGGGCTGAACACTCTGGCGGACCAGAGCGATTTCCTGAAGATCACCCGTCGTATCAATGGCGGCATCAACGGCCTGGAGGATCGCCAGGCTTTGTACAAAGTGGCGCTGAAGGTGCTGGCATGACGCCGGTGCAGAAGTTGGCCAGCCTGGCGGCGCTGATCCTGCTGGCTATGGCCGTGAGCTTCGGCGCTGCCTGGCAGGTGCAGGAATGGCGGTATGACGGGAAGCTGGCAAAGCAGGCGGGACAGTTCCAGACGGACCTTGACGCGATCGGCAATGCCGCTACCGCCCAGGCCCGCGCCGAGCAGGACAAGCGCCTTGCCACCGAGCAGCAACTGGCCGCTGCCGATCAACAACACACCAAGGAATTATCCGATGCCCAGCGCAACCAGGCTCTGCTGCGTGACCGCCTTGCTACTGCTGATGTGCGGCTGTCAGTCCTTCTCGACGCCACGGATTCAGCCGGTGGCTGCGACGTGCCTGCCGCCCCCGGCGCCGTCGGCGTGGTTCATGCAGCCCGTCGAGCCCAACTTGACACAGCGCATGCTCAAAGAATTATCGCCATCACCGATGCCGGAGACCAAGGATTGATCGCCCTGCGAGCCTGTCAGGCCTACCTAAAAGAGGTTTCTACACCGAAGTAAAAGGAGCGGCCGGGCAGGATGCGTCAACATCCACCCGGCCACCTTCCCCGCAGAACGTCCCTGCAAGTCCAGCCAAGACTCCTGTTTCGTGCACAAAGCGGAGCGAGCCTTGCACTGTTTATCCATTCAGTTTTATTGAGGTAAGTGTTTTTTTACCAAGAGACTGATATTCGTTGACATTGCTCTCAGTCATATTAAATGTTGCAATTATCAAATTATTATCTGATAGCATATATAGCTGCATATTCAATATGTCAGCATCGAGCCCCTTCGATGTAAATGTTATAAGCCATGCCTTATTGCCCCCAGCCTCGATCTGTGAAGCTTGAGGTGCTAAGTTTTTCATGGCGATTAAAATATTATCTTTGATTTCATCAATTCCAACTAGTTCCGGTTTTTTTAACTTTGATATGCCAAAAGATACAGAGCCGCTTTCATTGCTGTAAATAACCTGAGGTCTTCTTTTTGATGGATATTTAATTTCAGCTAGCTTTTCAGATAATGGTGTGAATTGCGTTGGTATTTCAACACTTAAGCCTAAAGATTTGATGTTCTCTAATCTCATGTTTGCGTCTAGCGCTGAAGCACTTGCCGAAAACATTAATAATAAGATAAATGCGGCTATATTTTTCCGTAGTTCAATCACGTAGTTAATCCTCAATCTTACCATTACATCTCTGCTTCGGTTTCAATCGTGACTGCTACCGGGGTGGAGGAGTCGCGAGTGCTTTTCCTACGGTATTCGGTAATGAATTTTACTCGGTAGTCCTGGAAAAAGAGCAGGATTGAACCAGAGCGTGGATGGGGAACGTGGTGCTAGAAACTGCTTAACCAGTAGCTCTTTTAAGCCCCGTTGAAACGTTTTTTCGCTCATATCCATGGATATCCCAGACAGTCCGTCGTTAAACCAAGCTAGCTCGATGCTTTCTGCAAAAACCTGACGCATATACGCTACCTATAGCAAGTCCTATTGACTGAGCGGTTGTCGTTGGTGTGTTAAATCCGGCAACCGCTCCTGTCATTATTGCGGATGCAGCACCTCTAAGGGTCGCCGGCTGTCCTGCGCCAGCGTAGGCTCCTACGCAAGCTAACCCAGCTTAACCCAACGCATGTTCAAAGAGTTATCGGCATCACCGACGCCGGGGATAATGCCGTGATCGCGCTGCGGGCGTGCCAGGCGTACGTCAGGGCGATTGCGCACTGAGGATGATGAGCTACGCTTTTGGCTTGGATGCTCAGGACGGCAATTCTCCATTAAAACTGACAGGCACTTATGGACAAGCAGCTGGCAGGGCTCTCTTTTCTTTTGACGCTGGGGTGGGTCGTTGCTGTGGTGGGCGTCATGTGGTTTTTCGGTAGATGAAGAAAACTGTAGGCGGGAACTTGCTCTGTATTCAATGGCTCCCATGAGTACACCCATTTGGATATACAGGCATGAGCATCGGTGCAAGATTGAAATCTGAACGCCTTAGACTTGGATTGTCCCAATCTGCCATTGGTGCGATTGGTGGAGTGGAAGTGAATGCTCAGGGAAGGTATGAGAACGGTATTCGTCTTCCGCGGGCGGATTACCTGGCATCGGTCGCGGAATCCGGCGTCGATATTCTGTTCGTGATTACTGGAAAGCGCACAGAGAACGGTAGTGCGGATTCGGCCAAGGCTGCTGAGGCGCTGGATAGCGCGACGGAGTGTCTTGAAAAGGCAAAAGAGCTCATTCACTGATTCATTATTTTATGTATCAACGCCGGCCCTTTGTTTCGCACATTGCCCACGGCAGTATCGACCTTGAACCACTCGAAAACCTCGGCCGGTTCGCCCTGGTGTAGCACCATCTGTTCTGCTCGCTCCTTGGGCGTGGCCGGGTCCAGCCATTCCCTAGCCAGGTCCGGCGTCAGCACCACGGGCCGCCGGTCGTGGATGTCCACCATTCCGCCGGCGCTGTCGGCGGTGATGATCACGAAGCCGTCATGCTCGCCTGGGCCTTCGTCGCTGTCGGGCAGTTGGCCAATGGCGGCGCACAGCACCGGCGCGCCATCCCGCCGGCGGATCAGGTAGGGCTGTTTCTTCGGCCCGCCTTCATCCACCCACTCAAACCAGTTATCGACGGGTGTGATTGCCCGGTGTGGCCAGATCGCGCGGAAGAACGGGCCGTGGGCCACCTTCTCTACGCGGGCATTGATCGGTGCAGCACGGTCCTTGGCCCAGTGCGGTCGCCATCCCCAGCGCACCAGGTCGGCATGCAGCAGATCGCCCTGCAGGTGGAGCAGGGCGACTTGGGTTGTCGGCGCGACGTTGTACCGCTCCAGGGGCAACTCACCCACGGAGTTCGCCAGTGCATTTGGCATGCTCAGCGCTGCAACGAAGTCATGAATGCCGCTGTACTGGGAAAGTCTTCCGCACATAGTCGTCTCCGCTCGTCGGCCCCAATGAACAGCCTGGGCCAGGCCAATCTCTACACTGTAGACACTGGCCCCGGGTATTCGTCATGGCAATAAACATCGATCAGATCAACGCAATGGAGGCGTGGTTTTCCCTGCGAAACGACCCGGACTTCAACTCAGCCACACCGGAGGAGCGTTACGAGAGGTGCTTGGCGTTGGTTGACGACATGAAAGAGCGCGGCGCAATCGACAGCGGCGAGTGGCGGGAACTGACCGAAGCGGCCGTCGTCGCGTACGCAGATGAGTTGGGCTGACGCGCCCGCTTGTCAGATATCTCTTACACCAAATTGACCGCAAGCCATCTGCGATATTAACTGTACATTCGTACAGTGTCTGTAAAAGGCTGCGTCATGAGCTTCTCAATTTTAGGTCCTATCGCCGAGGGTGGCACGAAGCTGCCCTTTTGCTCTTTTCGGGTACCCGCCGGCTTTCCATCGCCGGCGGCCGATCACATCGAGCAGCACATCTCATTGGATGAGGTCTTAAATATCAGGGCTCCGCACGTCTATCTGATCGCCATCACTGGCGAGAGCATGCAGGGCGCGGGTATTTTTGAGGGTGACTTGGCGGTCGTGGACCGATCTATTGAGCCGGCCCACGGGCACGTGGTCGTGGCGCTGCTGAACAATGACCCCATCTGCAAACGCCTGTGTAAGCGCGGGAAAGAGGTGCTTTTGCCTTCTAAGCTCCATGGCCATGCGACGGGCGGCTGCCAAGGTGGCAACGATGCGTGAACCACGTCTCAAAAATCAAACTAACATGTACTAACTTGAACGTTTTTACATTTAGGTTCCCTAAGCCACATCGCCGCGCCGAAAGGCCTCTATTCATTGGTTTTAAAGGGTCACGTGATGATCTCTACCTTAGAGTTACGCCATATAATTGAGACGGCGTTCCTTCCCACCCGGTGCGTGTGCTCGATCAGGTATGACTCACTCAACATTCAGCTCATCGACCCTATGACTCAGCAGGAATTGTTGACGGTCGCCGGGGTTGATCCAAAAACGTTGGGATCAAGCCGCGCAATCGCCAGGCTCGTTGCGGAGATAAAAGAAGAGGTCAGACTTCGAGGGGATGCTGCGCTGGAGGAAGTTGGCCAAGCCTGAAAAGGCAGCCCGCTCTTGTTCAGAGTTTTTGGGTATGTGTTCGATCGGCAGGACGCCGGGGAGGGGTTAATTCCTTTCCGCAAAAAAATGCCGGCCCTTGAATTTGCTGGGCTGTAGAGGGTCATTTTTATCTCTGATGCGGAAAGGAATTGCTTCTATGTCTATGTATTTAAAGGATTAGTTTTCGGACTTAAAATCCCCCGCTCGTAAGGGCGTGCCGGTTCGATTCCGGCTTCGGGCACCATCTAAAACCAAGGGTTTGCGGGCGAAAGCTGATGCAAGCCCTTGTTTGTTTCCGGTCGGCAATTTTTCAACAGGTCCGCAATCCACTTCGTTTGCGAGGCTTCCTTGCCTTCTGCGTTGCAGATGCACCGCCGGGTCATCGCAACAGTAGTGCGCTACCTCAACCTCAGTTCTTCGCCCGGCTCAATAGAAATTCGTACCGGCGCTTATCGATAAAGATCGAATAACGTAATCCTCCGTCGCCGCTCGGCTGAAGAATGCTGTGGGTCTTGGATTTATGGAAAGGGTGGCTGTAAAGAGAGGGAAGGTCTGAATAGGCATAGCTTTCAAAATGCAGTTCGTCGCCTACCCAATGCACCTCGTTGTACAGGAAGTGCCAGTTTTTGCTGGAAGCCATGTAGAGGTAGGCACTGCCGTTGGGACCCATGATGACTTCTACCTCCGGCTCGCCTTTGTCATTTGCCCACTTGCCAATATATCGCTCCATACCGGAGTGGGCAGGTATCCCGGGATCCGCTACAAAATCACTGGCCTTGAAAGGGGTTTTGCGCGCAGCTTCAGCGGCGGCGTTTGGATAAAGGGCACACAGCGGTGCGACGTTACTGACTTTTACGTAGTTGAAGGTCAGGCTCGTATCCGAAACATCCATGCTCAGCGTCATGGTCTGCGGGTCGAATGCCAGGACCTTCAGGTCGAAGTTGTCTGAAGGTGATTTGAGATGGATGACCTTTCCATCGTCGGACACCTTGAAGTCGCTCACTTCCTTTTCCTGGTGCTTCCCGGGTTCAGCGCAGTTGAATGGATGCAATGTGGCTTTGGCATCAGCGCTGTATTCGACCACGTTGGCAATTCCGTTGCGCAGAGGAACCATGGCCCAGATGCCAACTACGTTATCTTGAGTCGCCAGCGCGTGCGTCGAAGGCTTGGCGCCATGGTTGGCACACCCGGTCATCATCAACGTGGCCAGGGAAATTGTCAGAACGTTGATCCGCATCGGGCTTATCCATAAGAGTGTTCGCATTGATCCATCTGTCGCGGTTGGCGACCTTCTGGCAGGCAAGCATCATAAGGGATCGTTACGCTACGGTGCAGACCCAGAGGTGATTCTGCCGATAGGGCGCGCGGGTGAAGTGAACATCTGAAACCAGATGCATGCCTCGCTCTTGCAGGGCTTCGGTCAGTTGTACGAGTGTCTCTGCCTGGATAGTCATTGCTGTTACCTCGTCAGATTTACTGCGTTCATAATTCTTGACCGGCCGGGCAACTGGCTAATTCAAATTTTCTACAACGTTGATTGACGTGTGGTTGCTTCAGTTCTTTTGGTCCCGATCCCAGGATAAGCGCGACCTGAAAATACGCGGGCAGTGGTGCTCACGCACTCGAGGTGACCTACAGTGAAACATCGCGCCGGTATGACATGAGGAGATCCTATGTCCACTTTCAAGCTGACTTCGCGCGTCTTCAGTACGCCCCGTCACACAACGCATTATCTGGAGTCGGGACCTGCCGATGGGGCATTGATGATGTTCCTGCATGGTTGGCCCGAACTCGGTTTGATCTGGCGTGCACAGATGGAAGCGTTCGCTGCCCAAGGCTGGCACTGCGTCGCACCCGACATGCGCGGCTATGGCGGCTCTTCGGCGCCGGCCGCGATCAATGCGTACACGATTGAAAACATCGTGGCAGACATGACAGAGCTGCATGACCATCTCGGTGGAACGCCCGCCATCTGGGTGGGCCACGATTGGGGCAGCGTCGTGGCCGGTGAACTGGTCGCCCATGAACCTTGGCGCAGCCGCGGCGTTGTGCTGGTTTCGGTTCCGTACTTTCCTTCGACGAACGCGCTGGCGACGCTCATACCGCTGGTTGACCGAGGGATTTACCCAGTCGACCAGTATCCAGACGGCCAATGGGACTATTACCGCTACTACAACACGCATTTTGCGTCCGCCGTGGCTGATCTTGACGCGGACAAAGCAGCATCGCTGGCGTCGATTTATCAAAGAGGCGACCCTGCAAGCATCGCCAGGGTCGCCTCCAATGCCGAAGTGACCCGCAAAGGCGGGCGGTTTGGCGAAGCGCACCGGGCTCCCCCGACCCCGCCAGACCCGGCGCTCTGGCCCGAGACGGACTTCGCGGTACTGGTGCGCACGTTCGAGGAGCATGGTTTCCGCACGCCCTGCGCGTGGTATCTGAACGACGACGCCAACATCGAATATGCCCATCGCGCACCCGATGGCGGCCGCCTGTCCATGCCCGTCCTGTTTGTGAACGGTGATTACGACCCGATGAATACCATCAACGGCAATCAGTTGGGCGATCCAATGCGTGCGGCCTGCGCAGACCTCACAGTGGCGAGCCTGCCTGGCGGGCATTGGCTGCCGGTGGAGTGCAAGACCGAACTCGTTGCGGCCATAAGTCGCTGGCTGATGCTCGCGAAATTCGTGCCCCATCAGTAAGCCCGGATCACACCTTGGGATGGGTGAGTCGGGGACCGGCACGCGTGCCGGTAGTCAGCGTCGTGGCTTGTGATCAACTGCGTTTTGGCTTCTTTCTTGACCGGGTTTGCCGTGATGAGATCTCGATCCACGTCGGCGCATGATCACTGGCATGCTCTTCACCCCGTACCCATGCATCTACGCCGACGTTTTTCAGGTACGGCGCGAGTACCGGGTTGAGCAGCAGATGGTCGATGCGCAGCCCGGAATTCTTCTGCCAATGCTGACGGAAATAATCCCAAAACGTGTACACCCGCTCTTCCGGGTACAGGTGCCTCAGCGAGTCGATCCAGCCCTGGGAAAGCAGCCTTTGAAAGCACTCACGGCTTTCTGGCTGGAGGAGGGCATCCTTGAGCCATGAGCGGGTGTTGTAGATGTCCAGGTCGGTGGGCACCACGTTGTAGTCACCGGCCAGGACCACCGGATGTTCGCTGGCCTGCAGTGTTGCAGCGTGGGAGATCAGGTGCTCGAACCACGCGAGCTTGTAATCAAATTTTGGCCCGGGTTGAGGGTTGCCGTTGGGCAGGTACAGGCATCCGACAATCACGCCATGGACAGCCGCTTCCAGGTATCGAGACTGCGAGTCGTCCTTGGCTCCCGGCAGGCCCTTATGGATCAAAAGGGGTTCGGAATCCCGCGCGAGAATTGCCACTCCGTTCCAGGATGCCTGGCCATGGTGCAATGAGCCATAGCCCGCCGCCTCAAGTTCTCCAGCGGGGAACGCGTTGTCTTGCGCCTTCAGTTCCTGCAGGCAGACGATGTCCGGGCGCTCCTTTTCCAGCCACTGCAGAAGGTTGGGCAGTCGCGTCTTTATGCCGTTGACATTGAATGTCGCGATCTTGAGGTTCTGCATGGCGTCGGTCCTTCAATGTGCCGGGTGCGCCGGGTGTTCGGCCACCGTGGGGGTAGGGGGCATACCCTTGCTCATTTGGCGATGTCCCCTATACCGGTTTAGTCGCAAAGCCTCTTTTCGACTACAGCAAGCCTGCTTTTGCTCACTGACATTACGACCGGAACCTGTTTTTGAAACGACCATTGGTGTCATTTTCCGGTTGTGCCCCCGACTGGTTCAACGCTCACTGATCCTGCAGAAGCACTCCGCGGCAGACCGAGAGGGAGCAGGTTGTTCAGGCGGGCTGTCGGAACGTATGATCGCAGCGAGCGCCCTTTTCCGGGCGCTGAGACTCACCCTTTGAAGGACATGAGCATGGAAAAGCACTTCGGTAATTCAGGCCTGTTCAAGGCTGCTTCGTATCACTGCATCACGCTCCTGGGCAGCGGCATTGCTCGCTGGGAGCTGAAAAATATTGCGTTGAATACGAAGGAGTTTTTGATATGTCCAAAGAACTACTCGGAGTTTCTGCTCTAGGGTTGATGGTGGTGGGGGAGTTTTGTGCAATCTACAGCGAGGTGGTAACCGCCAGGCTTGCCCAGACAGGGCATGGTTCATGGGAGGCGTTCGTCCTTCCCGTTGTGCTGATGTGTTTTGCCGGGCTTTGCCTGTTGGGTGCGTATTGGCTGGGGTACGTGGCGGTCGGTGATATCTGGGTCGTCACCGTGGTCTCAGTCACCTCCCTGTTGCTGCTTGAGCCCGTGGTGGTCTGGGCGCTGTTCCATGAAGCACCAGGGCGTGGCGCACTGATCGGGTTTGTCCTCGGCGCCTTGGGCATGCTTGCTACTGTATTGCTTTGACTCCGCCCTCTGGCCCGGCAATCAAACGCCGGGCCAGCTCGCCTCAAATGGTCACAGCTTCATCTTGAAGCCTGTGTGGGTTGGCAAGAACCCCAGGGACTCATAAAACCTATGAGCATCTGGCCGCGTACGATCACAGGTAAGCTGGATCAGTTGGCAGTGGCGCTGACGTGCTTGCTCAAACGACCATTCGAAGAATTGCCGGCCCAATCCGCTCCCACGCATTCGCTCGTGCACGCGGACGGCTTCGATTTGAGCTCGCCATGCGCCCCGATGAGAAATATTCGGAATGAAAGAAAGTTGGAGAGTACCGACCACCTCTTCATCAGCCACAGCGACGGCAAGAAACTGGTTCGGGTCTGCGTCGATGGCCTCAAACGCTCGTGTGTAGGAACGCTGAAGCGGAAGACTGCTATCTTCTCGAACAGCCCCCAGGGAGTCATTTGCCAGCAGCAAAACAATGAAAGGCAAGTCGTCGATACTGGCGCGTCGTATGGTCAGATTCGTCACAACGGTTTCCTGAGGTGCGGTGGTATAGAGGAACCCAGCCGATGGGGGCATTCGCATCCAAACATAACATTCATCCACGGAGCAACGAGCTCATGTCAAATACCGCTGGCATGTTCATCCGTCAGTTCTTTCACGGCACCCGGGCCGACCTGGAGCCCGGCGATCTGATCCGCGTCGGCTACCCGTCCAACTTTACAGAAGGTAAAGCACTGTCCTGGGTTTACTTTGCGGGCACGCTGGATGCCGCCATCTGGGGGGCTGAGCTGGCGCTCGGCAGTGGGCGGGAACGGATTTATGTTGTGGAGCCAACGGGGGCAATCATGGATGACCCCAACGTGACGGATAAGAAGTTTCCCGGCAATCCAACGCTTTCCTATCGCTCCACTGACCCTTTGCGCGTCGTGGCGGAGGTCACGAAATGGCACGGGCATCCGCCTGAACGGTTGCAGCAGATGAAGGACAACCTCGCGCGTTTGAAGGCCGAGGGTCGCGACGTGATCATTGACTGATATCATCGGGCACAAGCCGGCGTCACCCGATCGCCAAGTGGCTTTCCTTAACTGTTCCAGCAGGTGCTTCCATGCAGAATTCCCCTCCTGAAGGCCTACCTACCTATCGGATCCTGACAGGCAAGGACGATGCATCCTTCTGTCACCGGGTCTCTGAAGCGCTTGCGCTGGGTTACCAGCTTTACGGCTCGCCAGCGGCAACCTTCAATGGCGAGTACGTGGTGGTGGCACAGGCTGTCGTTTGGAACGCCGATAACAACGCTACTGTCAGGAACTGACGCGGGCTTGAATTAAGGTGAGTTCTCTCACTCCTGTCAGGTCAAATGATGAAATTCTCGTCTGTTCGTCTCGTTACCAACCACTTTAAACGGCTCGTTCAGTTCTATCACAACCTCTCGACTGTCGAGCCAAGGCACCTGGCTGACGGGTTCGCTGAAATTCACCTCGACGGCGTCGTCCTGGCCATAGCCGATGAACGCCTGGTCCGCCTTCACAACGATGGACTGGCAGTCGCCGCCAGCAACCGTTCGGCGATCCTGGAGTTTCAAGTGGACGATGTGGAGGCCGTCCTGCTGCGTATCGGTCGGGCTGATGTGGTGATGCCGGTGACGGTCATGCCATGGGGCAACACTTCGGTATTGCTGCGTGATCCGGATGGAAGCCTGGTCAACGTCTTTTCGAGACCTTGCCGCTGAATTGGTCCGCTGTTGTCGCCAGGTTCGGTAGGGTCGATAACGGGTTAAAGTAATCAGCTTAAGCGCCGATCAATTAACATCGATACCGGAATTGGATATTTGACATGATCACGAACGTCAGCAGTCTCGCTTCAGTACCCGCCAACCCAAGTCCGGCCAGCGTCAGCGATAGCTCCAAGACCGAAGACTCTGGAACCTTGAGTCTCAACCCGGACACGGGTGCCAAAAGTGCGCCCGCTGCAGGTGGCGGCCAGGCGGCATCCACGTCGCAGGAGTCCGACACCGTCAAGGCGCTGAAAAAGCAGATTGCGGAGTTGCAAAAGCAGCTTCAAGAGCAGCAGCAAAACATGCAAAAGGCCCAGGCCAGCAATCAAAGCGCAGACGCCAAAGCGGCCGCCGTGGCTGCCGCCCAGGCGCAGATTGCCGCAACGGCAGCTGCATTGCAGTCTGCGTCTTCGGCGTTGTTGCAGGCACTGACTTCCGACGGTGGAAGCGGTACCGGTTCCATCGTCAGTACCACCGCCTGAGAGGCAGATTTGGTTTTCCACAAGAAGCATTCGTGTACCCACGGGCCATTCTGTTCGACCTGGATAACACGCTGACGCACCGAGCCTTGATTAGCCTCACCTTGCACACCAAACGTCAACGGAACTGCGTTTATGAAATACAGCTGGATCGCACTTGTCTTACTGCTTTGTGCCTGCACGAGCGGCCCCACCCGGGAACAACTGGCAGAACAACGCTTATGGGAATACCAGTTGCTCACTCACCTCAATCACTTCAAGTCGTACCCCGAAGAAGCTCGCCTGCAAGGATTGACCGGCTTGGTCAGGGTTGAATTCGTGGTCGACGCCAAAGGCAACCTGATACGCCACAAAGTCATCAGCCATACAGGTTCGGATCTGTTCGTCAGCGCCGTGGAGAGATTCGTTCCGGCGGCGTCGCCAGTGCCTGCGCCTCCACCCTCAATGCTGCTCAAAGGCGAAATTCAAGTGGTAGCCCCGTTTGTATTCTGCCTGGAGGGCGTGGCCTGCGCCGGCTCACCGCCACGCCGGCTGTAGATGACCTGCGGATAAATTCCGGGCAAAGAAAAGCCCGCGATGGGGAGCGCGGGCTTAAAGGTTTTCACCAGGAGCTGAGATGACCATAGGCGCCCGACTGTGAAAGGGTTGTGAAAGGGCGCCAGCGCTGCACTCAACTCAGTAGGCGCCCGCGGCCGCCTTTGCGCCGCTGACGATGGCGATCCCGGAGCTGCTGCCCAGGCGCGTAGCACCGGCTTCGATCATCGCCTGGGCCGTCGCCAGGTCGCGCACGCCGCCCGACGCTTTCACGCCTATCTGCGCCCCCACCACGCCGCGCATCAGGCGCACATCCGCCAATGTCGCGCCGCCATGGCCGAAACCGGTGGAGGTCTTGACGAACGCCACGTTCAGCTCGCGGCACAGGCTGCAGGCATGGGTTTTCTGCTGGTCATCGAGCAGGCCGGTCTCGAGGATGACTTTCAGCGGTACCGCGCCGCAGGCCGCCAGCACCTGGGCAATATCGTCGCGTACCTGGTCCAGCAGGCCATCCTTCAGCCAGCCGATGTTCAGCACCATGTCGATCTCGCCTGCACCGGCCTCGATCGCAAGCTTTGCCTCATAAGCCTTGGCCGCACTCAAGCCCGCACCCAGGGGGAAGCCGACGACGGCACAGACCAACGGCGCGGCGTCGCGCAGGCAGTCGGCGGCCAGCGGCACGTTGGCGCTGTTGACGCACACGGACTTGAAGCCATGCTCGCGGGCCTCGGCGCACAGTTGGCGAATGCTCGCCTGGGAAGCATCGGCGGCCAGCAGGGTGTGGTCGATATAGGCCGCGAGCGGCAACGGATCAGTCGGCATGGCAAGTGTCCTGTAAGGATGAGGTGCTGGGAAAAGGCGGTTTGTGTTAAGTTGGATGCATTAAATGTGAAATAAATAACATTGTAAATGGAATTTGTGACTGCCCTGATCAAGGGCTCGCATTCAACGAGGGTTGGAACGCAGTGGATTCAAAGAAAAGCGAAAGATTTCGGGCCATGCAAAAGGCCTTGCAGGGCGAGTCGGCGATTCACTTGCGTGACATGGCCGCATTGCTGGGCGTATCGGAAATGACCCTGCGCCGCGACCTGGCAGACAGCCCCCAGGGCCTGCGCCTGTTGGGCGGGCACGTAACCCGCAGCGGGCCGCCGGAGCCCGATTACCAGGTCGCCGAACAGGACCAGCGCCACGTCGCCGAGAAGCGTCAGATCGGCGTGCTGGCCGCCAGCCTGGTGCGCCCCGGCGACACGGTGTTTATCGATTGCGGCACCACCACGCCGTTCATTATCGAGGCGTTGCCGGATGACCTGGAGTTCACCGCGCTGTGCAATTCCCTCAACGTATTGCTCAAGCTCCAGCAAAAGCCCCACTGCACCATCATCCTCTGCGGTGGCACCTTTCATCGGCGCAACATGGTCTTCGAGAGCCATGCCGAGGCGGGCATCCTGGATAGCATCCGTGTGGCGTGGGCGTTCATTTCCGCGGCCGGCGTCAGCGCCGCCCACGGTGTGACCTGCTACAACCTCAACGAAGTGGAGGTCAAGCGCCGGGTCATGGCGCGGGCGCAGACCTGCGTGCTGGTGGCCGACCACAGCAAGTTCGACGAAGTACGTGCGGCACACTTTGCCGAGCTGTCGGACTTCCAGCGGGTGATCAGCGACCCCGGGCTCGAGGCGGCACAGCAGCAGGTGATCAGGGACAGCGGGGCGATCCTGCTGATCTGACTCAAACAGCATTGTGATTTTTATTTCATTTGTTCGGAATTTAACAAATTGGCCTTGACACTCTCGGGAGCAAGGCATAGTTTTTCAAATGTGATCGCGGTTCACATTTGTGAGCACGGCCTCCCTGAAGGCCGTGCCCGAATCCTGACAACAATAAAAATAGGAATCACCATGCTCCAGATAGCCCGTAAACCTGTTCATGTGCTGGCCCTTGCACTGGCTGTCGCGGCCTCGGCGCTGGCGCTGAACGCCCAGGCCAAGGATCTGAAGATCGGTTTCAGCCAGGTCACCCTGCAATCTCCCTTCTACGTACAACTGCGCGACGGCGCCAAGGCTGCAGCGGCCAAGGGCGGCGACGAGCTGATCTTCCTCGACGCCAACGGCGATATCAGCAAGCAGAACAACGATATCCAGGACCTGCTGACCCGTAAGGTCGACATCCTCATCATCAATGCCGTGAACCCCGACGCCGTGGGCGCGGCCCTCGACGCCGCCAAACGCGCCAAGGTGCCGGTGATTGCCGTCGACCGCGCAATCAATGCCCCGGTCGCCACCACCATTGGCCGTAACAATGCCGAGATGGGCGAGCTGTCCGGCAAGGCGCTGCTCGCCGCGCTCAAGCAGCGCGGCGTGACCAAGGGCAAGATCATCGAGATTCAGGGCGACGCCGGCGGTACGGTGATGAAAGAACGCCGCAAGGGTTTCCACACCGCTTTGGCCGGCACCGACTTCAAGATCATCGACGGGCCCTACAGCGAGTACATGCGCGCCAACGCAGTCACGGCAATGCAGGATTTGCTGCAAGCGCACCCGGACCTCAAGGCGGTGATCGCGCATAACGACGACATGGCCATGGGCGCGCTGCAAGTGCTCACCGAAAGTGGCAAGAAAGACGTCCTCGTGGCCGGGATCGACGGCTTGTCCGAGGCCTTGAATGCCATCCAGAGCGGCGATCAATACGTGGCCACCGCCCTCAACGACCCACGCTACCTGGGCGAGGTCGCCATCGAGGCGGCGCGGGCCCTGGCGGCCGGCAAGTCGGTGCCGAACTTTGTCGACGCCGGCACCCAGGTGGTGACCAAGGCCAACGTGGCCGAGGTCAAGCATGACTCTACCTTCGGCGAATACCGCCCCGGCGCGCTCTGACGGATCTGCGCCGCCACGCTATGGATTTTTGCGGGCACCTCTTGCGGGAGGTGCCTGGTCGAACGCACTCGTCACTCAACAGAGGAATTCACTGTGAAAGCTGCCGTCATGTACCAACCGGGCGATATCCGGGTCGAAGATGTTCCAAAACCTGCGGTCAAGGCCGGCCACGCGCTGGTTCGGGTCGCCGCCTGCGGCGTGTGCGGCTCGGATATCCCGCGCATGCTGAGCAAGGGCGCCCATGTGATGCCGCTGATTTGCGGCCATGAATTCGCAGGCTTTATCGAAGAGATCGGCAGCGGTGTCGACGGCTATGCCATCGGCGAATTGGTGACAGTGCCGCCGATGATCCCGGACGTCAGCAGCGACCAATATGCCCGAGGCTTTCCGTCCCGCTCGGAGCGCTACGATTACTTCGGCAGCCGCCGCGACGGCGCGTATGCCGAGTACGTCAATGTGCCCCTGAGCAACCTGATCAAGGTGCCCCAAGGCATGGACCCGATTGCCGCGTCCCTGGTGGACCCGGCGGCGATTGCCCTGCATGCGATCTGGAAAGCCGACTTCAAGGCCGGGCAGAGCGGTGCGGTGGTAGGTTGCGGGCCGATCGGCCTGTTTGCGATCCAGTGGCTGCGGATCATGGGGGCCAAGGACATCGTCGCCATCGACATCGCCGAAGAGAAACTCGCCATGGCCCGCGAAGCCGGCGCCACCCACACCCTGCTCAGCGGCGCGGCGGATGCCGAGTTGCCCCGTTGCCAACTGGTGATTGAAGCGGCAGGCCATCCCAGCTCGATCAACCAGGCCGTGCAACTGACCAAGGCTGGCGGGCATGTGGTGTTTATCGGCATTCCCACCAGTGACGTGGCCCTCAGCACTGCGACGTTCTCGCACTTCCTGCGCCAGGAAATCTCCCTGCACGGCGCCTGGAACTCGTTCTCGGCACCGTTCCCGGGCGATGAGTGGACGGCCTCCATCGACAAGCTGGCTTCCGGTGAATTGCAGTGGCAGTTCATGATTACCCACGACTTGCCGCTGGATGAATTGCCGGCGATGTTCAAGCGCTATGCCGATCGCAGCGAAGTCGCGGCCAAGGTAATTTTCCGTCCCTGAGCCGCGTCAGCTGTGTGTCGCCAAGCCCGACGACGCTGTGCGTTGCCGGGCTTAAAACAAAAAGCGTTGTTACAAGACGCAGGAGAACTACCGATGACCTTGTTGTTGGGACTGGATTTCGGAACAGGTGGGGTGCGGGCCGGTTTGTATGACCTGCACAGCCACAAACTGGTACACGTCGCCGAGGCGCCGTATGCCACGCAATACCCGCAGTTGGGTTGGGCCGAGCAGGCGCCGGCGGACTGGTGGTCGGCGCTGGGCAAGGCCTGCCGGCAGTTGATGGCCCAGGCCGGGCACCCGCAGGTGGCGGCGGTGTGCGTCGCCACCACAGCCTCCACCGTGGTGGTTGCCCAGGCGGACGGCCAACCCCTGGCCCCGGCGTTGTTATGGATGGATTGCCGCGCCGCTGCCGAGTCGGCGCGCACCGCCCACGTCAGCCACCCGATGATGAACCAGGGCGGTGACGCGGTGGAATGGCTGGTGCCCAAGGCCATGTGGCTGGCCGAGCACGAGCCTCAGGTTTACCAGCGCGCCGAGCGTATTTGCGAGGCCGTGGACTGGATCAACTTTCAGTTGACCGGGCGCTGGGTCGCCTCCCAATTGAATGCCAGTTGCAAGTGGAATTACGACACCCTGCAGCAGCGTTTTCCGGTGGAGTTGTACGCCGAACTGGGCGTGCCTGAACTGGCGCAAAAACTCCCTCAGGAAGTGATCAAGGTCGGTGGCCGGATCGGCCCATTGAGCGCCGATGCCGCCAATCATCTGGGCCTGAGCCGCGACACCCTGGTGGCCCAGGGCGGAATCGACGCCCACATGGCAATGCTCAGTGCTGGCACCACTGGCGCCGGCGAGCTGTTGTTTATCGGCGGTACCTCGGTGGTGCAACTGATGCACACCCCGCAACGCATCGACGTACCGGGCATCTGGGGCCCGTACCCCGGCGCCTTGCTCGACGGCCAATGGTTGATGGAAGGCGGGCAAGTCTCCGCGGGTTCGATCCTCAACTGGCTGGCGCAAAAGATGTTCGGCCTCGACGATGCCGGGCACCAGCGCCTGATCCGCCAGGCCGCAGAACTGCAGCCCGGCTCCACCGGCTTGCTGGTGCTCGATTACTGGATGGGCAACCGCACACCGTACCGCTCACCGGACATGCGCGGCGCGATCATGGGCCTGTCGCTGAACCATGACCGGCATGACCTGTACCGCGCCTCGGTGGAAGCGATTGCCCTGGGCTCGGCGAACATCTTTCACACCTGGCGCTCCGAGGGCATCGAGATCACCCGGGTGGTCGCCGCCGGTGGTTTCCAGAAGAACCCGTTGTGGTTGCAGGCCACGGTGGATGCCACCGGTGTGCCGTTCGAAATGGTGCCCCACGACAACCTCACCCTGATCGGCACCGCCGCCGCTGCCGCCTGCGCCCTCGGCGAGTTCGGCACCTTGCAGGAAGCCGCTACCGACTTCACCACCATCGGCCGGCTGATCGAGCCCGACCCTTACGCCCACGAGCAATACATCGAGCTGTTGGGCCGCTATCGCGCCGCCACCGACAGCGTCGCGCCCATCAGTTGCAAGCCACCGGCGAACCGCACGCTCGGCGTAAGGCCGGCAGCATGAGCGCCCATCCTGAAGAAACGTTTGCCACGCGGTTGTCGGCCGATTCCCAGCGTGATGACTTGATGGTCCAGGTGGCCAAGCTGTATTACGACCTGGAAAAGACCCAAAGCGATATCTCCCGGGAGACCGGCCTGACCCGCTGGCAAGTCAGCCGCTTGCTGCGCGAGGCGCGGGATTGCGGGGTGGTGCGCATCGATATCGTCGCTCGCTCGGCGCGCTTGCCGCAGCTGGAAGTGGCCTTGCAACGGCGTTTCGGCCTGCGTGAAGCATTGGTGCTGGATGTGGAAGATGCCGACACCGCGCTGAACGTGGTGACCCAGGCCGCCGCCCGTTACCTGTGCAACTTGCAGCCGATGCCGGCGCTGATCGGCGTGTCGTGGGGCCGCACCCTGACCAAAATGGCCCAGTGGCTGGTGCCGCGCTGGAACGAGGGGGTCAACGTGGTGCTGCTGAACGGCGCGATCAATACCCGTTCGATGGGCGAGTCCAGCCATAACGTCGCCGAGCGCTTCGCCCAGGCTGCCCGTGGCCAGGCCACGTTGCTGCCGGTGCCGGCGATTCTCGGGCATGTGCATACCCGCGAGGCGCTGGAGCAGGACCCGGTGATCGCCCAGGTATTGCGCCTCGGGCAACAGGCGCCGGTGGCGTGTTTCAGCCTGGGGGAGTTGTCTGATCATTCGGTGTTGATGGAGTCGGGTTACATCGACCGGCCATTGCTCGAAGAGCTGGAACGCCTGGGCGCCGTCGGCGACATCATGGGCCGCTTTATCGGCATGGACGGTGAACCGGTGATGCCCGAACTCGACGCCCGCACCCTGGGCCTGCCGTTGGCCGCCTTGCGCGACAAGGCCTGGTCCATTGCCGTGTGCGTCGGCGCGCAGAAGCACCGCATCGTCCACGCCAGCGTCAAGGCCGGCTATGTCAATGTGCTGGCCACCGACGCGGCCACCGCCCGCTATTTGCTGGAGCAGGATCATGAGTGAGTTGGCCCTGGATATCCGTCATGTCAGCAAGCGTTTTCCGCCCAATGTGGTGGCGCTGACCGATGCCTCCCTCGACGTTCGGCCCGGTGAGGTGCATTGCCTGCTGGGTGCCAATGGCGCGGGCAAAAGTACCCTGTTGAAAATCGTCGCCGGCGCCCATCGCCCGGATGGCGGCGAGATGTCGGTGGCGGGCCGGCGGGTGGAACTGAAGAATCCGCAACAGGCGCGCCAGGCCGGGATCGCGATGATCTATCAGGAGCTCGACCTGATCCCGCAGATGACCGTCGAAGAGAACCTGATGCTCGGCTATGCGCCCCAGCGCTTCGGGATTATTTCCCGGGGCAAGCGCAGTGCGTTGGCCAAGGCCGCACTGTTGCGGGTCGGGGCCAACTTCTCGAGTTCCGACCGGGTGGGCAGCCTGTCGATTGCCAACCAGCAATTGGCGGCCATCGCCCGGGCACTGACCTGTGAGGCCCGGCTGGTGGTGATGGATGAGCCTTCGGCGGCGCTGAACGAGACCGAACTCAAGCGGGTGTTCCAGGTGATTCGCGAGATCACTGCGGCGGGTGTGGCGGTGCTGTATGTCAGCCACCGCTTGAATGAAATTCGCGAGATCGGCGACCGGGTCACGGTGCTGCGTGCCGGGCGAACCCTGCAAACCCACGAGCTGGCGCAGATCGACGACCAGGCGCTGATCGCCGCCGTGGTCGGCGAGCACCGCGACCTGCTGGAACGCAGCCCGCGTCAGGCGCCGCGGGACAACCTGGCGCTGAATATTCGCCGGCTGCAAGGCGAGCAGGGCCTGGACGTGCAGGGGCTGGAAGTGCGCCAGGGCGAAATTGTCGGGCTTGCCGGGCTTAACGGGGCAGGGCGCAGCACGTTGCTCAAAGCCTTGTTTGGCGTGGGGCGCAACGACAGCGATGTTGAACTGTTTGGCCAGCCTTATCAGCCGCAAACCTCGCGCCAGGCGATCCGCCAGGGCGTCGGGTTGGTGCCGGAAAACCGCAAGACCGAAGGCCTGCTGCTGGATGCGCCCATCTACCGCAATGCCTGCCTGGTGCACACCCGGCACTTGAACTGGTTTTCCCATCGCCAGGCCAAGGACCGCGCCGGCCCGGTGCTGCAGCGCTTGCAGACCAAGCTCGACAACCTTGAGCAACCGGTACGCCAGCTCTCCGGCGGCAATCAACAGAAGGTGGTCATGGCCAAGTGGGTGATCGACGGCGCGCGCCTGTTGCTGCTGGACGAGCCCAGTCGTGGCCTGGATGTCGGCGCCAAGGCCGACCTCTATGCCCTGGCCCGCAGCCTGGCGCAGGAAGGGGCGGCGGTGCTGGTCGCCAGCAGCGAGCTGGACGAGTTGTACGTCAATTGCGACCGCATCTGGGTGATGCATGAGGGGCGCAACGCGCTGTGTTTCGACCCCTTGACTGCCAGTCGCGACCAGATCGACCAGGCCATCCTTATCGGTAGAACGAGTGTAGAACCATGACTATTGCAAGCAACCCAAGCCCGGTTTTCGATAAGCCCGTCACCCTCACCAGCCGCCGTCGCAGTGCGGTGCTGGAGTGGGTGATGCGCTACAACTTTGTGTTCATTTTCCTGTTTGCGGTGGTGGTGGCGACGTTCCTGTCGGACGACTTCCTGACCTTCGGCAACATCGCCAACCTCTTCCAGCAGGGGGCGATTGTCGGGATTATCGCCATCGGCATGACCTTCGTTATCCTTACGGCCAATATCGACCTGTCGGTGGGCAGCCTGTGTGCCTTCGGCGGGATCCTGGTGGCGGTGCTCCTGCAGCAGCAGGTCAGCGGCTGGCTGGCGGTGCCGGCCACGTTGCTGGTGGGACTGGCCATCGGCACCTTGATGGGCAGCCTCACGGTGTTTGGCAAGGTGCCGAGTTTTATCATCACCCTGGCCGGGCTGGTGTCGCTGCGCGGGGCCACCTTCCTGGCATCCGACGGTGCGCCGATTGGCGGATTGCCGGCCAGCTTCACCTCGTTCGGCTCGGCCATGATCGACATCTGGCCCAGCGCTGGCATTGCGTTTCCGGTGCTGGGGCTGATCTTTATCCTGATCACCGTCATCGCCTGGCTGGTGCTGCGCTACACGGTGTTTGGCGAGTATGTGCTGGCCACCGGCGGCAACCTGGAGGCTGCGCGGCTGTCCGGCGTGCCGGTGCGGGCGGTGACGATTGCGGTGTTCGCCATCTGCGGCGGCCTGGCAGCATTCGCCGGCTTGTTGATGACCTCACGCCTGCACGTCGGCCAACCGACCGCAGCCCAGGGCCTGGAACTGGATGCAATTGCCGCCGTGGTGCTGGGTGGCACCAGCCTGTTCGGCGGGCGCGGCAGCGTGGTAGGGACGGCGGTGGCGGTGATGCTGCTGCAGGTGTTGCGCAATATCTTCAACCTGCTGGGGCTGGGCTCGTTCTACCAGATGGCGATCACCGGGGTGATCATCGTGCTGGCGATTTTGCTCAACCGCTTGATCGACCATTACGCCGGGCGCACCTGAGGACACCGTGATGAATGCACCGCTACCCGCGCCGATCAAGGCCGTGATCTTCGACATGGACGGCCTGCTGCTCGACACCGAAGGCATCTACACCGAAGTCACCCAACTGATTGCCGACCGCTACGGCCGCACCTTTGACTGGAGCATGAAGCAGAACACCATCGGCCTGGGGGCTTATGAACTGGCCAGCTATATCGTGCAGGCCGTGGGCTTGCCGATGAGCCCCGAGGCGTTCTTGCAGGAACGCACACCATTGATGAATGCGCGGTTTCCCCAGGCGGCGGCCATGGCCGGGGCCCAGGCGCTGGTGCGGCATTTGTCGGCCCACGGTGTGCCGATTGCGGTGGGTACCAGTTCGTCGCGGCACTATTTCGAACTGAAAACCACCTTGCACCGCGACTGGTTCTGCTTGTTCGATGCCATCGTCACCGCCGATGACCCTCAGGTAGGCGCTGCCAAGCCGGCGCCGGATATCTTCCTGGTGGCCGCCCAGCGACTGGGAGTGACGCCCGCTGAATGCCTGGTGTTCGAGGATTCCCCATTCGGTATCACTGCGGCCAAGGCGGCCGGGATGTACGCCGTGGCCATCCCGGACCCGGCGATGCCGCAGGAGAAGTTCCTGCATGCGGATGGAAGACTGCTGAGCCTGGAGGCGTTTGACCTCGCGCGATGGGGGTTGCCAGCCTACCGCTGACTCGACGTCCGGTAGGCTGCCTCGTCGTCAGCGGGTGTATGGTAGACCGGGCAAACACCTGGATTATCTCTGGAGAGAGAGGTGACTATGAGCACTCCCATGCTGAACAAGCTGCATCTCAACGGTTATGACATCGTGCAGGTCAACAGCGGCCCGTGGCGCGTCTGTACCAAGGCTGATCGCCTGGCATCCTTCGGTTCCCGTGAGCAGGCGCTGGCGTATGCCGCGGCGCTACCGGGTTACAAGGCACGGTCGAGGCCGGTCGCCAATGATGCATGAGCCCTCAACAGCCTCGGTCAATCCGGGGCTTTTTATTGGCACCCAATTGAGCAACACATGACCGGTGGCGAGGGAGCTTGCTCCCGCTGGAGTGCGAAGCGCTCCCAGGATTTTGGGGCCGCTACGCAGCCCAACGGGAGCAAGCTCCCTCGCCACACAGAGGATATGGTGGGATGATTCGCAGCTGATCAGCCCGTAGGAACCTGTCATGTCCCTGGCAACCTTATTTCTGTTCGTCATGATGAGCGCCGCGATTATCGCGATACCTGGCCCGACGGTTCTGTTGGCCCTGCAAAATGGTTCGCGTCATGGTTTGCAGGCGGCGTTCTGGGGCATGGCCGGGGCGGTGTTGGCCGACGCTTTGCTGGTGACGGCGGTGGCGTGTGGCCTGGGATTGCTGCTCGCGGCCAGCGAAGGGTTGTTTCAGGCGCTGAAATGGATCGGTTCGGCGTACCTCATCTGGATCGGCTGGCAGATGTTGCGATCACCCCAGGCGGCGTTGCCATCGGTGGGCGAAGGTGAGGACGGCGGCACCCGCTCGGCGAGTATTTTCACCCGCAGTTTCCTGGTGGCGATTTCCAATCCCAAGGCGTTGTTGTTCATGTCGGCATTCCTGCCGCAATTCGTCGACAGCACCCAGGCGCAACTGCCGCAGTACGCGTGCCTGTTGCTGGCGCTGTGCGTGCTCAATGTCAGCATCATGATGTTCTACGCGGTATGCGGGGCACGCTTGCTCAGTCGCTTGCGGCCCGCACATTTGCAGCATTTCAATCGCGGGGCGGGTGGGTTGTTGATGACGATGGGCGTGCTGTTGGCCGCTTACCGTCGTGCCCCGGCTGCGTAACTTAAACGAATGGCTGGCCGTGGAACCCGCGTGGCAGGCGCTGACGGCCTGGCAGGTCGGTCAGGCGCTGGGTCCAGGCACTGCGCCAGTCACCGGCGGCATGGGCGGTTTTGGACTTGCGCGCGGCACGCCGAGCGGCGTTGCGTTGGGTGCGGCGGGCTTCCTTGAAGACTTCGGTGTTACGGCAGGTACGGCACTTGACCCGATTCAGCTCGGTGCTGGAAGGGAGGTTGTTGCCGTGATGACCGCAGGCAAGATGCCCGGCGACCTTGAAGTGAATGACCATGTAAGCGTCTCCTTCTTGGGGGATGCGTCGCATCGGTAATCTGCTGATGCGCGCGGGCAGGGCGGGGCAGCCATTGGCTGATGTTCACCGCTCTGTCTTTTATGACAGTTCGCTGCCCCATGCGTTCGTTTGAGGGTATTGCGCCTCCGTCGACACCCGTAGCGCCTGCTGGTAATGCAACGGCGAGCGGCCGATCTCACGTTTGAAGGCATGGCTGAATGCGCTCTGGGAGTTGTAGCCCAGCGAGAGCGCGAGCTCGATCAACGAGCGTTTGCCCTCAGCCAGCGCCCGCGCTGCCAGACGCATGCGCCACTGGGTGAGGTAGGCCATCGGCGAGACCCCGGCGACGTCCTTGAAGTAGGCCGCAAAGCTGGCTCGCGACATTGCACACGCCTTGGCCAGTACCTCCAACGGCCTGGTTTCGCCCGGCTCGCCATGGATAAGGCGCAGCGCCGGCGCCAGGCGTTTGTCGGTCATGGCGCGCAGCCAACTGCCGGACAGCGGCGGTGCGGTTTCGAAATGCAAACGCAGAATTTCGATGAACATCAGGTGCGCCAGTTGCGATGAGGCCACTGCTGCACCCGGACGATCATGCTCCCGTTCACGCACCAGTTGATTGAGCA
This sequence comes from Pseudomonas sp. I8001, assembly GCF_013385345.1. Taxonomy (NCBI): domain Bacteria; kingdom Pseudomonadati; phylum Pseudomonadota; class Gammaproteobacteria; order Pseudomonadales; family Pseudomonadaceae; genus Pseudomonas; species Pseudomonas sp. I8001. Next base: position 84,191 of record NZ_JACAQC010000024.1, on the reverse strand, counting down.
ACCAATGCAGTGTTTCGAGCGCATGGGTCCTGGCATTCAAGTGGATGAAGGGCGCCAGTGCTGCACGTAGCAGGTGTTCGGAGTCAGGGCTGAGTTCCACCTTGCCGCCAATCATGAAGAACTCATCCCCATCGCCGTGATACGCCAGGGCACCCACTCGCTTGTCGAGGATCTGTTGCAAATCCACCGGTGTTGCACTCAGGTCACTGGCCATGACATGGGGCCTTTCGGCCGACAGTAGAAACACATCGCCTTCGTTTACCGCAATGGGCGTGCTTTCGCCTTTGATCTTCAGCCAGCACGTCCCTCGCAACACGCCCCAGAACTTCAATTGGGTAGCCGGTGGAAAGGCGATCGCCCAGCGTCCGCCCGCCACCAGGCCGCCGGACATCACGGAGCGGGCTTGCATGAAGGTGAGCAACTCGGAAAATGGATCAGTCATGATTTAGACGATTGCTTATAAAAATTGGAGTCTAGCGCATTCATCGTCTAGGTCGGATGGATATGCTGGGGTCTCCAACGTCACTACAGAGGGTTTGATCATGACATCACGCACTTGGTTGATCACCGGAGCCAACAGTGGCTTCGGACGCGAGATGACCGAGCAATTATTGGCACGGGGGGAGCGCGTTGCGGGCACGGTCCGGGATTTGGCGAGCATGGCGGACCTGCGAGCGCTTCATGGCGAAAGGCTGTGGCTGGCCGAGTTGGATCTGACTGATACCCCGGCGATTCGCCGGGTGGTCGATCAGGCATTCAAGGCGCTGGGGTCCATTGAGGTGGTGGTCAGTAACGCAGGCTACGGCCTTTTCGGCGCCGCAGAAGAGATGACCGATCAGCAGATCGAGCATCAATTGGGTACCAACCTGCTGGGTTCCATTCAATTGTTGCGCGCCGCGCTGCCCCACCTCAGGGCCCAGGGTGGCGGGCGGATCCTGCAACTGTCCACCATGGGCGGGCAGGCCGTTTTCCCGGGTGGTTCGCTGTACCATGCGAGCAAGTGGGGAATTGAAGGCTTTGTCGACGCCTTGGGCGAGGAAGTGGCTTGTTTCAACATCGGCTGCACCCTCATCGAACCCGGTAGCGCCCGCACCGGTTTTCGCTACCGCAGCGCGCAACTGGCGCCACGCCTGGAAGACTACGACCGTTCTCCTTCCAGCCACGCACGGCGGATGATCGAAGGCGGCACGACGGTGTCGTCGGGTGACCCGGCCAAGATGGTTGCGATCATGCTTGCCAGCGTCGACCAGCACCCTGCGCCCAAGCGCATTGCCTTGGGGCCAGACGCCTACACCGTGATGCACAAGCAGCTCAGCGACCGTCTGGCAGCACTGGAAGCGCAAAAGGACCTGGCATTTTCGACGGACTTCTTTGTGCCGTAACGAAACCGGCATCGCTGTTCGCGACGCACCCGCTCGTTTATCCTCCGGTCACACACACAATGTGACTGGAGTGGAAGATGAGCAATCAAGAGTCCCAGGAAGGCGGCTGCCGTTGTGACCGGGTGCGTTTTACCGTGACCGAAAAACCATTGATCACCATGGCGTGCCACTGCACCGGGTGCCAGAAGATGTCATCCAGCGCGTTCTCGCTGAGCGCGCTGATCCCCAGCCACGGATTCACCATCACCCAGGGCAACCCGGTGATCGGCGGGTTGCATGGCGTAGACCGCCACTACTGCTGCCCCCACTGCATGAGTTGGATGTTTTCCCGCCCCAATGGCGTGGAAGATCTGATCAACCTGCGTCCCACCATGCTGGATGACGCCAGCGGTTATGTGCCATTCATTGAAACCTGGACCAGTGAAAAGCTGCCGTGGGCGACTACCCCGGCACAGCACAGCTTTGCGCAGCTCCCGGAGAGGGAGAGTTTCCCCGCGCTGATACAGGCGTACGCCGAGTACAGCGGCGGTTGAACTAGTCCATCAGCGCCAGCAGGTCGGTGTCGCCCACGTCGCGCCCGGCCTGGGTCAGCAGCGTTGTCACCTGGCCCCGGTGGTGGGTCTGGTGATTGAAGAAGTGCACGAGCAGGGCATGAAAATTCTTGTTCATGGGCGTGCCCGCCATGTTGTGGTACTGCAGGGGCTGATCCAGGTCCGGCTCGCTGATGGATTGCACCCAGTCGATGATGAGCTGGTCGAGCCAGGCGCGATGGGCCGACAGTTCACGGATATCGGCGAAGGCCAGTTGATTCAGACGTGGCGGCAACCCCAACGCGTCTAACGGTACCAGCGCGGCAAAGCCTGCCGGATGCTCGGCGAAACGCTTGAGCCAGACGCGATCACCCAGGGCGAGGTGGTTCAGCGTGCCAAGGATCGATCCGAAGAACGCGCCACGGTCGGCAATCAAGTCTTCGTCGCTCAGGCCGTGGGCCGCTTCATACACCTTGCGGTTCATCCACTGGTTATAGGTCGCCATCAAGGCAATCTGCTCGGTACGGGTCACGTGAGGTTCCTCGATGGGGGGCGCGTCGCCATGATAATGCGAGCCTGCCGGGCGGTCATGGTGTTCTCGCGCAGCGCAGCTATTGTTGTTGATCTGGAACTCTGCGCCCTGGGAGGGTGACACCATGAATACCGGCGATCTACTGGAACAATTGTTGCGGGCGGGCCAGGCCTCGTCCAGCCAGCAGGGCGGCGCTGCACCCGGGTCTCAGGGCGGGCTCGGTGGTTTGGGCGGCTTGCTTGGCGGTTTGCTGGGCGGCAGCGCTGCTTCGGCTTCCGGCGGTGGCGGCCTTGGTGGCTTGCTCGGTGGCCTGGGCGGCATGCTCGGCGGAACCCGTGCGGCGCCTCAGGGGCGCACCGGCGGCACCAACTACGCGGCGCTGGCGTCGTTGGGGATGATGGCGTTCCAGGCGTATCAGGCCTGGCAGCGGCAACAGGCGTCGGCGCCGCAGCAGGCGTTGCAGACGGTTGACCAGTTGTCTGGCGCGCAGGTCGAAGAACACAGCCACGCCGTGCTGCGTGCATTGATCGCGGCAGCCAAGGCGGATGGCGAGATTGATGAGCGGGAGCAGCAGATGATCTCGGCCGAGATCGGCAAGCACACCGATGACCCGCAATTGCAGGCGTGGCTGGATGCCGAGGTGGCCAAACCGTTGAATGCGGCGGATTTTGCCGAGTTTGCCGGCGACCCGGCGGTGGCGTCGGAGGTGTACCTGGTCAGTGTGCTGCTGGTGGATGACCAGCGGGACGCGGAGCGCAATTATCTGGATGAGCTGGCGGCGCAGTTGAAGATTGATCCTGCGTTGCAGGTGCACCTGGAGCAGCAGGCCAAGGGGCAGGTTTAAATCGCTATTTACGGTCATACCAAACCTGTGGCGAGGGAGCTTGCTGTGGCGAGGGAGCTTGCTCCCGCTGGAGTGCGAAGCGCTCCCAAAGATTCCGGCGCCGCTACGCAGCCCAGCGGGAGCAAGCTCCCTCGCCACAGCAAGCTCCCTCGCCACAGGGATCATCGTCTGCGGGTTAGAACCGCAGTGTGGCCCCCGTCGTGAGCCATTGATGCTGATCCCCGATCAAACTGCGTCCTACCACCAGGTCCACGTCCACATTCTTGCCGATATGCATCCTCGGCCCGGCTTGCCACGCCTGGTCGCCGCCTTGCTGGCCGTAGCGTTCGGCGATCAGTGTCAGTGAGTCCATCAGGCTGTATTCAAACCCGGTGCCCCAGGTCGGCCGATGGGTCTGGTCGCCGTCGTTATAAGCGTGGCTCCAGCCGGCGTTGAAGTTAAGCCGCAGGGCCTCCATGGGCTGCCAGGTAAACGGCACATTCAAGTCCGCGCCATCAAACGAGTGCTGGCGGTTCAGCGCGTAATGTACGCCGGCAGACGCGGCCAGTTCCAGGCCCAGGTCTTCCCGGGCCCACAACTGCGCCTTGAGCTGCGGATTCACTTGGGTTTCGCCGTCGCCATCATGGTTGGCCCGGGACACGGCGGCAGTCCACTGCAACCAAGGAATGGCAGCGGAGGTGCAGGCCGGCGCCAGGGTTTCACTGTGGGTTGAGCCCGCGTGCCGGTTGGCGGTGAACCAGGCGTCGACATTGCATTCGCCTGGGGCGTTGATTGCGCCGTCGTCGACCACGTAGGAGCCGCCTGCCGCATGGGCATTCGACATCAGGCTGAGCACCAGCACGATGCCCGCGGTCACGCCGACGAAAATCAGGTTGCGCCGCACTGCCCGAAGCTTGGAGGCGGGCAGGGGATGGAAGGTAACGTGGGTGGTGCGGTTGCGGTATTTGGCGAAACCGTCAGGGGTGTGTTTCTTGTACATGGTGAACCTCGATCAACAGCCGGTGGCGCGCCCCGACCGGACTTGGCAGGGACGCGCCGTGTTTCAAATAGAAAAAAGTGTGCAACGGGGTACCGCTACAACGGGGTTCTTCGTTCATGCCTGGATACTCCAATAAGGGTTGATTCAGCTGTCTACAGTCAGCACATGGATGCCACTGGCCCTGGCCTGGCTCACCAGTTCCGAGGTGTCGTCGCCACCGGGCAGCGCGATGATCACGTCGGGCCGGCTGTCGGTGAGCATGAACTGGTTGCGATGGCGTTCGGCCTGCTTGCCATGGCGTTGCCAGTTGGGTGGGTAACGCACCACATCCACTCCGGTTTCCCGGGCCCAGTCTTCCACGTCGCTGCCCAGGAACTGGCTGCCACCGTGGATCAACACCTGCACCGGGCGCAGGCGGTGGTAGGCGTCCAGCACCTGGCGGGACATTTTTGTATCGGCGTAATGACGACCTGCACAGATCAAGACGCGCATGGTGATCTTTCCTTGTAGTGCGTATTGCCATTTATCGACGCGGGCGCAGCAAGCGGATACAGGTGCTGTTCAAGCTGCTGGAAAAACCCAGCATGAAGCGCATTTCCACGGCGCTGAGCACGTTGCGCGCGTACAGCCGTACGCCCAGCACCATCACCGCCTTGGCCGCCTGGGCGAGGCCGAACACCAGCAGCGCGCGAGCAGCGTTGTCGAGGTAGCTCATAAGTGTGTTCATTGTCTGTCTCCGCGTGCACTGGCTATCTACCGATAGCCAGCGCTTTCAGGGGCGGTTGATCAGTACCACTGCTTGAAGCGGCGGATGTAGAGGGTTTTCATCAGTTGTGCCACGCAGCAGTAGGCGACCAGGGTGCCCACCAGCCATGGGAAGTACGCAAGTGGCAGCGGCTCCAGGCCAACCATCGCGCCCAGCGGCGAGAACGGTACGTAGATGCCCAGCCCGATCACGATGCAGGTCATCATCATCACCGGCCATGCGGCGTTGCTCTGGAAGAACGGGATCTTGCGGGTGCGCAGCATGTGCACCACCAGGGTTTGCGAGAGCAGCCCCTCGATGAACCAGCCGGACTGGAACAGGGTCTGCATTTCCACGCTGTTGGCCGAGAACACGTACCACATCAGGGCAAAGGTGGTCATGTCGAAGATCGACGAGGTCGGCCCGATCCAGATCATGAAGCGGCCAATGTTTTTCGCGTCCCACTTGCGTGGCTTGGCCAGGTATTCCTTGTCCATCTTGTCCCACGGCAAGGCCAGCTGGGAGATGTCGTACATCAGGTTCTGCAGCAGCAGGTGGATCGACAGCATCGGCAGGAACGGGATGAACGCACTGGCCACCAGCACCGAGAACACGTTGCCGAAGTTGGAACTGGCGGTCATGTTCAGGTACTTCATGATATTGCCGAAGGTCTCGCGGCCTTTCAGCACGCCTTCTTCCAGCACCATCAGGCTCTTTTCCAGCAGGATGATGTCGGCGGATTCCTTGGCAATGTCCGTCGCGCTGTCCACCGAGATGCCCACGTCGGCATCCCGCAAGGCCGGAGCGTCGTTGATGCCGTCGCCGAGGAAGCCCACGGTGTGGCCGTTGGACTGCAAGGTCTTGAGCACCCGCGACTTCTGCAGCGGCGTCAGCTTGGCGAACACCGTGCGCTCCTCGACCCGCAGCTTGAGGGTGGCGTCGTCCATCGCTTCGATTTCCGTCCCCAGCAACGGTACGCCTGGCTCAAGGCCTACCTGGCGGCAGATCTTGCTGGTGACGATGGCGTTGTCGCCGGTGAGCACTTTGACCGCCACGCCAATTTCGCGCAGGGCAGCGATCGCCGGGCCAGCGGTTTCCTTTGGTGGATCAAGGAAGGTCAGGAAACCACGGATCACCAGGTTGCGCTCATCGGCCGTGGTGTACTGCTTGCGGGCGAGTGCCTGGGGAATGTTGCGGGTGGCCAGCACCAGCACCCGGAAGCCGTCTTCGTTGTAGTCCTGGGCAATCGCCAGCAACTCGTTGCGACGACGATCATCCAGCTCGACGGCCACGTCGCCTTCCATCACGTGGGTGGAAATGCTCAGCATCTCCTCGACCGCACCCTTGCACACCAGCAGGTGATCGTTTTGCGCGTCCTTGACCACGATCGACAGGCGACGGCGAATAAAGTCGAACGGCAACTCATCCACCTTGCTGTAGGCAAACGGCACCTGGAACTTCGGATTCTGCTCGGAGAACTGTACGACCGCCTGGTCCATCAGGTTCTTCATGCCGCTCTGGTGATGGCTGTTGAGCCAGGCGAGGGTCAGCACTGAATCATCACGGTTGCCAAAGGCGTTGACGTGGTGCTCGAGGATGATCTTGTCCTGGGTCAGGGTGCCGGTCTTGTCGGTGCACAGCACGTCCATCGAACCGAAGTTCTGGATCGCGTTGAGGCGCTTGACCACCACCTTGCGCTTGGCCATGGCGGTTGCACCCTTGGCCAGGTTGGCGCTGACGATCATCGGCAGCATTTCCGGGGTGAGGCCTACCGCCACTGCCAGGGCGAACAGCAACGCGTCGCTCCAGTCACCCTTGGAGAAGCCGTTGAGGAAGAACACGATCGGCGTCATTACCAGCATGAAGCGGATCAACAGCCAGCTGACGCTGTTCACCCCGCGGTCAAATGCGGTTTGCACTCGGGAGCCGACAATCGCCTTGGCCAACGAGCCAAAGTAGGTACGCGGGCCGGTGGCAACCACCACGGCTTTCGCCCGGCCGCTGACCACGTTGGTGCCCATGAAACAGATGTTCGGCAGGTCCAGCAGGTTGCCCTGGTCGGCCGCCGTGGACGTGGCGGATTTTTGCGTCACATCCCCGAGGGTGTCGTACTTCTCTACCGGCAAGGCTTCGCCGGTCAGCACGGCCTGGCTGATGAACAGGTCGCGGGACTCGATCAGGCGGATGTCGGCCGGGATCATGTCGCCGGCAGACAGTTGCACGATATCGCCGGCCACCAGGTCGCGCATCGGCACTTCCCGCAGGGTCGGCTTGGAGCCCACTTGCTCGCGGCGCAACACCGTGGCGGTGGTACGCACCATGGCCTTCAAGGCCTCGGCGGACTTGGCCGAACGATGCTCCTGCCAGAAGCGCAGCAGGCTGCTGAGCATGACCATGGTCATGATAATGATGACCTTGGTCAGGTCGGCTTCTTCACCGGCCTGCAGTGGCAGCCAGTAGTCAGTGAAGAAACTGATGGCGCCGAGGGTCAGCAGCACATAGATGAACGGGTTGTTCAGGGCCTGGAGGAATTGCACGATGGCGTGAGGCGGCTTGTCGTGGGCCACCTCGTTGTAGCCTTCACGTTGCAGGCGAGCAGAGGCATCCAGTTCGGTCAGGCCATCCTTGGTTGCCCGGACATTGGCGAGGGTTGCCGAGAGGCCGTTCTGGGCTTCGCGGGCGGCACGCATCGACAGCTTGGTGTCGGTATCCGTGCCGTTTTTCTTGTGCAGTTTCGGGTTTTTTACTGCGCTCATTGTGTGTACTCCTGTCGCCAATTTTTCGACAAAACATACCCGGTACTTACCTGATGACAGGCGAGCGAAAGCATGCCGAGTCGCTGACTTCGCGATCGGTTTAAATAAAGTGTTGGGTAACTTTCTACAGGCCCGCTAACAGCGCGTTAGTTAACTAACGCGCAGCGGGCTACTACTGGCTTCGTCCATAGAGAACTCCAGCTAATCAAGTAACGGATAATCAGGAAGTTGCTGTTTCCAGCTGGCTTATGCCGCGCGAGCGTCCACGTAGAGGCTCAGCATCAGGCTCGCTTGCGCGACCAGGCTGGAAACGTCCCGTCTCTGTGGGTCTTGAGGGTCGGCGTGATCCCATTGCTGGACCAGGTGGCCGGTGGTGGGGCAGATACGCCAGTGTGCCCGGGGAGTCGGGCACACGCGGGGGGATGAGGTCACAAAGGTGCTGCGGGTAGGGGAAAAGCCTACGGGCTCGCGGCACAATTTGGCACGCAGGGCGTTAGCCAGCGTACGCAGATCAGGTAAAACAATCAGTTGAAAGGTCATAACACACCTCGGGACCGGACTGGCATCCGGTGAGGCAGTTACGTTGGAGCGTCAGGCTCTAGCGCAGCTTACTCGGCCGGAAAGGCGAGTCCCGTCATTTTTTCTGGGTTTGGCGCCCGATTCGCCGCATTCACGGTGATCGGACAACGACTAGATACTGTGTCCATTGGCTTCTTTTGTGAGGTTGAAAAATGGCCCTGAGTTGCAGGCACGGGGAATTTACTCAGGCAGTTGCCGGATGTCAACGTTTAATGACTTAAATTGTTACTGGTTCAGAGTTTGTTCAGATAGAAGGTTGGGGGAAGTTGCAATATCAAGTGTGCTTATTGATAAATGCTCGGTGTGTGGAGGGTAGGTGAAGTAACAATAGCCGGATAACTTATTGCGGGGTTCCGAAGCCTGCGTTCGGCCAGCGTG
>NZ_JACAQC010000024.1:16226-75311 GCF_013385345.1 Pseudomonas sp. I8001 | reverse complement strand
GGCCGAACGCAGGTATTGCGGAGCCCTTTGCCCACTTTGGGCTGGGCCGGCATTCCGGCTTTTCCAAAGTGAGCCGCTGTAAGAGCGGAACCATAGGCCGCCGTTACCCAAATAACGGATATGCCCCCTCAAATCCCCCGCAACGCCAACATCGCCAGATACAGCAGCACCAGCCCACACGCCCCATAGCTAACCCTCTGCCACATGGGCGAAGCATTCCGCCGCAGCAAATTGACCAACCCCGCAATCAAAAAACACGACAACACCGAAGCCAGCATAAACCCCGCAAAAAACATCAACGTCTGCCCATGGCTAGGCGCCGCTCCGACTATCCCCGACAACGCACTCCCCAGCGCCCCCCAATAGACAATGTTCTTCGGATTCGCCAGGGAAATCGCCGCCCCCACCACCAGCGCATTCTGCCCGGACCTGGCCGGCGCACTCCCGGCCTCTGGCAAGCGCCAGGCATCCATCAGGCTGCGAATCCCGAGCCAGGCCAGATACAGCCCACAAACGGCCGTCAGCGGCACCCGCACCGACTCATGCTGGATCAACAACGCCATGCCCGTAAGCCCGATCACCGCCCACACGGCATCGCCCACCAGCGAACCGATCTGCACCAACAGCGCAGGGATAAACCCCTGCAGCAGCCCACGGCGCAGCGTCTCCGCCAGCACCGCCCCCGGCGACAGGCAAAACACAAACCCAAACACCAGCGCCGAAAAAAAGATCGTCAACATGCCTGCCTTCCTTCAAGTGATGGCCGGCATTTTAGGGAAGGGTGTGTAAGTCGTCTTGAACCAGATTGCGCTTTTCAGCCCTTGAGCAGGCGTTGATAGCGCCCCGGTGTGATCCCGTAGGCCGCCCGGAAATGCCGATTCAGATGGCTCTGGTCAGCAAACCCCAAGGCATGGGCAACCTGCGACGCCGCAACGCCTGAGCGCAACAGCCCCTTGGCGCGCCGGGTACGCAGTTGCATCGCCCACTGGCGTGGACTCAGCCCGGTTTCTTTCTGAAAAGCCCGCAGCAGATGGAATTTCGACAGGCCCAACTCGTCACCAAGGGTCTCGAGTGCCACCGCCTGGTGCAGGTTTTCAGCCAGCAATTCCTGGGCCTTGATCACCAACCCGCGTCCCACCGCAGTGCTGCCAGGCAAGCGGACGCCGCTGCAACCGACGACTTCGCCGAGCAGCACCACCAGGGCTTCCTCACTCAGCTCACGGGCCAGCGGATCGACACTCAACGCGCCTTCAATCGCCCCGGCGAGTTTCATCGCCAACGCCGGCTGGAAGCACAGCGAACGGTCGAACTCCAGGTGCGCCAGACCCAGATCAGCCGCCAATTGCTCGGCAGTCGCATACAAGCTGACAAACCGCCACGGCTGCCCTTCGGCCGCGCCTCCGCCTTGAATCTGCCCCGGGTTGTAGAGGGTGATGCTGCCGGGGCCGGCCTCGAAGGTGCGACGATCCAGCCACACCTGTTCCTCGCCGAGCAGGTTGACGCCGATCACGCATTCATCATGGCTGTGGCGGGCAAATGTCAGGCCGGTGCAGGCGGTGCTGCTGACTTCGTAGTTGCCCAGCCAGGCGTGCTGCATGGAACTCATTGAGGGGGCTCGCTGTGACCGTTGCCCGCGAGCATACGCCGGAAAAGACCTTCAGATCGACTACTCGCCCGGCTCTTCGGTTACGGCGTGGCGATGCGATCAAGCTCGGCCTTGATTTCGATGGGACTGAGGCTGGCGAACGGAATCTCGAAAAAAGCCCGGCAGCGCCGTTCAATGATTTCCAGGGTGGCGCGGAACGCGGCGTCGACCTGGGCTTCATCGCCTTGAACATCCGACGGGTCCTCCAACCCCCAATGTGCCTTCATGGCCGGGCCGAAATACACCGGGCAAGCTTCTCCAGCAGCCTTGTCGCATACGGTGACCACGATGTCCGGCGGGCTGCCTTCAAAGGCGTCGTTGCCCTTGCTGTACAAGCCTTCGGTGCTGATGCCGGCGGCCTTCAGCGTGGTCAGGCTGCGTGGCAGCACCTGGCCCTTGGGGAAACTCCCGGAGCTGATGGCCTGGAAACCGTCCGGCGCCAGATGGTTGAACAAGGCTTCCGAGAGAATGCTGCGGCAGCTGTTGGCGGTGCACATGAACAGGACTTTCATCAAGCGAACTCCGTCAGAAACTCAGGCGCAAGGCCAGGGCGGCGAGGGTGATCAACAGTACCGGCAGGGTCAGCACGATCCCGACCTTGAAGTAGTAACCCCAGGTGATGGTGATGCCTTTGCGTGCCAGGATGTGCAGCCAGAGCAGGGTCGCCAGGCTGCCGATAGGGGTGATTTTGGGGCCGAGGTCGCTGCCGATCACGTTGGCGTAGATCATCGCGTCCTTGACCACGCCCACGGCGTGGCTGGCCTCGATGGAGAGCGCGCCGATCAGCACGGTTGGCAGGTTGTTCATCGCCGAAGACAGCAGCGCGGTGAGTACACCGGTGCCCAAGGCCGCGCCCCATACGCCATAGCTTGCGAAGATGTCGAGCCAGGTCGCGAGGTAGTCGGTCAGCCCGGCGTTACGCAGGCCGTAGACCACCAGGTACATGCCCAGGGAGAAAATCACGATCTGCCAGGGCGCTTCCTTCAGCACCTTGCGGGTGGAGATTTTGTGGCCCTTGGCGGCGATCACCAGCAGTAATATGGCGCAGGCGGCAGAAATTGCGCTGATGGGAATGCCCAGCGGTTCCAGGGCAAAGCAGCCCACCAGCAGGATGCCCAGCACCCACCAGCCGGCGCGGAAGGTGGCGCGGTCGTGGATCGCGCTGGCAGGGTCGTCGAGGTCGGCCGGGTCGTAGGTTTGCGGAATGTCCCGGCGGAAAAACCACAGCAATACGGCGAGGGTCGCGGCGACGCTCACCAGGTTCACCGGCACCATCACTGCGGCGTATTCGTTGAAGCCGATCTTGAAATAGTCGGCCGAGACGATGTTCACCAGGTTGGAGACTACCAGCGGCAGGCTCGCGGTGTCGGCGATAAACCCGGCGCCCATGACGAACGCCAGGGTGGCTGCCGGGGAAAAGCGCAACGCCAACAGCATCGACATCACGATGGGCGTGAGGATCAGCGCCGCGCCGTCGTTGGCGAACAAAGCCGATACCAGCGCGCCCAGCAGCACCATGTACGCGAACAGTCGCCGACCGCGCCCACGGCCCCAGCGCGCCACATGCAAGGCAGCCCAGGCAAAGAAGCCCGCCTCATCCAGCAGCAGGCTGATGACGATCAGCGCGACAAAGGTCCCGGTGGCGTTCCAGATGATGTGCCACACCACCGGGATGTCGGCCAGGCTGATAACCCCGCACGCCAGGGCCAGGATCGCGCCCATCGTGGCGCTCCAGCCCACGCCCAGGCCCTTGGGCTGCCAGATGACCAAAATGATGGTGAACAGAAAGATAGCAACGGCAACAAGCATGAAAAGCTCTCCGCAGGATCAGCAGCAGGCGCTGGCCCGTTGTGGTCGGTCACCCATGGTTTCCAGACGCTGGGCGTCTGTTTTTAACCAGGCTTGGTTGGCTTGCAGGGTGGTGTCGAGCACTGCCGTCACCCACTCCGGCAAGGCCGGGTTGAGGCGGTAATAAATCCACTGGCCCTGGCGACGGTCCAGCAGCAACCCGCAACTGCGCAGTTGCGCCAGGTGGCGGGAGATTTTCGGCTGGCTGTCGTCCAGAGCATGGATCAATTCGCACACGCAAAGTTCGCCTTCACGCAGGATCAACAACGTCAGCCTGGCGCGGGTGGCGTCGGCCAGGCATTTAAAGACGTTGGGCGGGGAGAAAAGATCTGACATGGTCAGTGCCTTGATACATATGGAAATACGAATATACGGATATCCATATTTATTGGTCAAGCCTTGTTTCGATTGACCTGCGTCAAGTGCCCGACAATCGATGACAAGTGGTTGAAATTAAACTGAAACACAAATGTCCTAAAGTGCCTGCCCATTGGTGATGAAGGAAGAAAACGTGTGACCCGTGCCACTCGCAACCTGCGCAAGACCCTGGATTCCGTCGCGGACAATAACGAAACCGCGGCCTTTGACCTGATGCGCGCCGTCGAAAAGCTCAGCGATGAAGTGCTGCGCCAGCGCCTGCTCAATACCATCCACCGGCTCAACCAGGACGCCCACGAACTGCGCGAAGCCCGGGACGCGGTGGAGCGGGTGTCGGTCAAACTGGCTTGAGCACGATCGTTCAAGACAATCCCTGATACCGCTGGCATGCTTGTCGACTGACTGTCGATGAGCTTGTTGTGTATGCCTAACGCTCTGCCTCTGAACGCCTTTTCCCGTGGCGCGATTGCGATCATTCCATTGTCCCTGGCGTGTGCGCCGTGGGGATTGCTGGCCGGTTCGACTGCAATTGATGCCCAATTCACGCCACTGGAAGCCCAGGGGCTGTCGACCATCGTGTTTGCCGGTGCCGCACAATTGGTGGCCATCGGCATGGTCAAGAGCGGCGCCAGCCTGATTTCGATCCTGCTGACCACCTTGCTGCTGACCTCCCAGCATTTGCTCTACGGCATGCACATGCGTCCCACGCTGTCGCCGCTCAAGCCACGGTGGCGCATGAGCCTGGGCTTTTTGCTGACCGACGAATTCTTCGCCCTGGTCAGCCAGTACGACCGCCAGACCTTCAATCGCTGGTACGCCCTAGGCGTCGGCCTGACGTTCTATATCATCTGGAACGTCTTTACCTTCGCCGGCATCGTGCTCGGCAAAAGCATTCCCGGGCTGGATCAACTGGGCCTGGAATTCTCGATCGCAGCGACCTTTATCGCCCTGATCACCCCGGTAGTGCGCGACGTGCCGACCATCGTCTGCGTAGCCGTGTCGTTGCTGTGCTCGGTTTGGCTGAGCTACCTGCACTGGGAATCGGCGGTGGTGGTGTCCGGTGTGTTGGGGATGAGCGCAGGGTTTGCCTGCAAGCGGCTGGGAGTAGGGCAGCAATGATCTTCGTGATGATTTTTGGCATGGGTTTGATCGTGTTTCTCAACCGCTACCTGTTTCTCGAGCCGCGCCTGCCGGTGCGCCTCAATCGCGGGGCGCGGGAGTTTCTCGGGTTTGCCGTACCGGGGATGCTCACCGCCATCTGCGGCCCGATCATTTTCCTGGCTGATCACAAGCTCAACCTGAGTGTGGGCAACCCCTACCTGCTGGCCGGAATCAGCGCCGTGGCGTTGATGTTCTGGACCCGTAGCGTGCTGATCACCGTGTTGCTGAGCATGGCGCTGTTCTATCTGTTCCGCTGGCTGCTCTGACCAGCAAACTCCTGCTACGGGGGGAGCAAAACCAAGGCAAAAAAAAGCCTGCGGGAGGGCAGGCTGGAAGGGAGACTTCTTAAAAATGAGCCTGCCGACTATAGGCGGCGAGGTCTTCCTTCACAGTGAAACAAAGTTCATGAATCTGTCAGCTATTCGATAACCGGGGCGGCGGCTTTCTTGTTGGCTTTCGCCTCGGCCGCCAGGCATTCCAGGGCAAATTGCTCGGTGTAGGTCATCTGGATCGGGGTGCTTTCGCCCTTCACGGTGCGCTCGCCGTCAAGGATGTAGCGGATGCGCTTGTCGGTCACGCCGATGCGTTTGGCGATCCACGAAGGCGTCTGGCCGATGCGGCTGATCAGCTTGTCGGCGTAGTCGGTGGAGGGGTTGTAGCGCTCGGCATTGGGTGTCATGGGGTTTCCGGGTAAAAGCGGGTTCGTAAGTAGGCGGCAGGGTGACGCAATAATCCTTCGGTGTCGCCTGCTAATGGTACAGTCGCGTTTTTTCCAAGGAAGCTTCGGTATGCGGATGGTGGTAATTGGCGCTTTGGTCCTGGCATCGCTGGCCGGTTGCGCGGGCTCGAAGATGAAAGAGGCGCGTACCGGCGCGCCCTACAAAACCCTGGCCTCGGACAAGGCTCCGCTGGTGGTTGCCCAGTGCATCCAGTTCGGCTGGCAGGATGAAGCGGTGTTCGGGGTGGATGCCGGTGGTTTCATGGAGCCTGCACAGGCTGGTGGCTTCACCATCTACACCACGGCAGGTGACTATTTTGTCGACGTGCGCAGTGCCGGCGCCGGCGCCTCCGTCAACTATTACGCGGCCCAGGATGACTATCCGGCCAAGCGCCGCCTGGCGGCACTGGCGACCTGCCTGTAATCCATTCCGTTAGAAAAGTTCAGAAATGCCCTGCGGACAGTCCCGCAGGCATTGTTTTAGTATTTTCCCGCTCACCCGGCGTGACGGCTCTTTACCGGTACAGGGATGTCGAGGCCGGAGCGTCGGGAGGGCAGCTGTTTTCTAGCGGGGCATGTACCCCAGGTGCCAGCGCCGCGGAATCTTCAGCGACACCAGCCCCAACAGCGCCGACAGCACCCCGCTGACCAGCAGCGCACGAATCCCCATGTGGTGCTCCAGCAACGCACCGATCACCGCACCCACAAACATCCCGGCCCACGGGATCAGTTGCACGCGCCAGCCGTTGCGGCGTTCACCGAGGATCCAGCGGCCCAGTCCGCGACCAAAGCGTGACAGCGCCCCGGTGACATAGGTAAGCCCCACGGGCAACCCGTTCACTTCTTCGACGGCGGCATTCAACATGCCCATGGCGATGATCGCTGCCAGCAACGCCGGCAATTGATCGGCAAACGGCCAGGCCGCAGCCCCGCACAGCAGGGTGGCGATGCACAGCAACAAGGGCAGGGCGTGGCGCCGGCTGACGCGGCTGACCATCACGCCCAGCGCATTCCCGGCGATAAACGTCGCCACCAGCAACGTCAGGCGCCCGGTAAGGCCCAGGTCGCCTTCGCTGATCGCCACGGCGAGGCGCGTGGTGTTGCCGCTCATGAACGACACAAAATCCCCGCTGGCCATGAAACCAATCGCATCGGTCATGCCCGCCAGCACGGAAAGGCTGGCCACCAGCAGCAACCCGACACGCCCGCGCCATTTGTGGCGATGCAGCAAGGCGGCGTTGGTGTAGGGCTTCAGGGATGAAGGCAGCATGGGGCCGGGTTCCTCGGTGAGATTATCCGGCCACTACCGTAGGGCGCTTCGTGCTCCGCTGCAATGACTTGGCGCACTTACAGGCGTTCGGCCAGTTGCTCCAGAAACATCGCCAGCCCGACTTCCTCGGCTTTCAAGCCTTTGCGCACTCGGGGCTTGGGCAGTTTCGCCAGTTCGCCCAGGCTGAAATGCTCCAGCACCGCCGGGTGGATGTAGCACTTGCGACACACCGCCGGCGTGTTGCCCAGTTGCTTGGCAACGTTCTTGACCATCTCCACCACATGTTTCTTGGCGTCGGATTCCGGCTGCCACTCAAGCTCGCGCAGCACTGCCAGCGCCAGGGCGCTGCCGGCCCAGGTGCGGTAGTCCTTGGCGGTAAAATCCGCGCCGGTCAGGGTGTGCAGGTAGGCATTCACATCGGTGGAACTGACGGTATGGCGCTCGCCGTTCTCGTCCAGGTACTGGAACAGGTTCTGCCCCGGCAACTCCAGGCAACGCTTGATCACCGTGGCCAGGCGCCGGTCCTTGACGCTGATCTGGTGCTCGATGCCGCTCTTGCCGCGAAACTGGAACAGGATCTCACTGCCCTTGATATCCACATGGCGGGTGCGCAGGGTGGTCAGGCCGTAGGAGCGGTTGTCGCGGGCATATTGGGTATTGCCGACGCGGATCAGGGTGGCGTCGAGCAGCAGCACCACCGTGGCCAGGACCTTTTCCCGATTGAACCCTGGCGCCTCGATCTGTGCTTCCAACTGTTTGCGCAACTTGGGCAGCGCGCTGCCGAACTGTTGCAGCCGGGAGTATTTGTCGGTGTCGCGCACCTCGCGCCAGCGCGGGTGGTAGCGGTACTGCTTGCGCCCCCGGGCATCCCGCCCGGTGGCCTGCAGATGGCCGCGCGGGTCGGCGCAGATCCACACATCGGTATAGGCCGGCGGCACTGCCAGTGCGTTGATGCGTTTGATTTCGTCGGCATCGGTTATGCGTGTGCCGTCGGCCTTGAAGTATTGGAATTTGCCCCGCAGCTTTTTGCGGGAGATCCCGGGCTGGGTATCGTCGACGTAATGCAGGTCGCGGGGCAGGTCGGCAAGCAACGCAGGATCGGGCATGGCGCAAATTCCTTGGCAGGTATTTCTGATTGACCGCAGGGTTTTGCGGTCGTGCCAACAAGTTTGCTCCCCCGTAGCAGCTGTCGGGCAGTCAGGCCAGTACCGCCACCGCCTTGATTTGCGCCCACAGCGTCTGGCCGGGATGCAGCTGCAACTGGTCCCGGGAGTAACGGGTGATGCGCGCCAGCAGCGGCGTGCCGGCGGCGTCCAGGCTTACCAGCACGTGGGCTGCGTTGTCCGCCGGGATTTCCTGGGTCACCGTCACCGGCAGGCGATTGAGGATGCTGCTGTGTTCCTCGGCCTGCAGGCTCAAGCTGACGTCCCGCGCCTGGATCTTGAAACGCAACGGTTTGCCCAGCGCCAATGGTGCATGGGCCACGCGCATCTGCAATTGGCTCGCGGGCAATTGCAGGGTGAGCAACTGGTAGTGCGCGTCGTAGGCGCTGACGGTGCCGTTGATCACCACACCGGCGTCGTCGCCCAGGGCCATGGGCAGGTCCAGCCGGGCCAGGGTTTCGCCGATAGGACCGCTGGCCAGGGCCTTGCCGTCGCTGAGCAACACGATGTGATCAGCCAGGCGCGCCACTTCGTCCTGGGCATGGCTGACGTACAGCACCGGAATCTCCAGTTCGTCATGCAGGCGTTCGAGATACGGCAGGATCTCGCTTTTGCGTTTGCTGTCCAGCGCGGCCAACGGTTCATCCATCAGCAACAGGCTCGGGCTGGTGAGCAGGGCGCGGGCGATGCCGATGCGCTGGCGCTCACCGCCGGAAAGGTGCTGCGGATGGCGGTCCAGCAGGTGGCCGATGCCCAGCAACTCGGTGGCGTGGGCCATCTCCACGCGGCGTTGCTGGCGCGGGATGCGCTTGAGGCCGAACTCCAGGTTGGCCAGTACCGACAAATGCGGGAACAGGCTGGCTTCTTGAAACACGTAGCCCAGGGCGCGTTTGTGGGGTGGCACGAACAGTCCTTTGCGGCTGTCTTGCCAGACCTCGTCGTTGATTTGCACGAAACCCTCTTCAGCCCGCTCCAGCCCGGCGATGCAACGCAGGCAGGTGGTCTTGCCGGAGCCGGAATGGCCGTACAGCGCCGTCACCCCGCGACCGGGCAGGTGCAGGTCGACGTCCAGGGCAAACCCGGAATACTTCAGTTGCAGGCGTACCTCGATCATCGACATCAGCTCCAGCCCGCCTTGGTTTTACGGCTGGAGTAGAGCGCCAGCAACACCAGGAAAGAAAACACCACCATGGACCCGGCCAGCCAGTGGGCCTGGGCATATTCCATGGCTTCGACGTGGTCGTAGATCTGCACCGAGACGACCCGGGTCTTGTTGGGAATATTGCCGCCGATCATCAGTACCACGCCGAACTCGCCGACGGTGTGGGCAAAACCGAGAATCGACGCGGTGATAAACCCCGGGCGCGCCAGGGGCAGGATCACCGTGAAAAAAGTGTCCCAGGGATTGGCCCGCAAGGTCGCGGCCACTTCCAGTGGGCGAGTGCCAATGGCGGAGAAGGCGTTTTGCAACGGCTGCACCACGAACGGCATCGAATAGATCACCGAGCCAATCACCAGCCCGGCGAAGCTGAAGGTCAGGGTGCCCAGGCCCAGCCATTGGGTGAACTGGCCGAAGTAGCCGTTGGGGCCCATGGTCAACAGCAGGTAGAAGCCGATCACCGTGGGTGGCAACACCAACGGCAGGGCCACCACCGCGCCAATGGGGCCGCGCCACCACGAGCGGGTGCGCGACAGCCAGAGGGCTATCGGAGTGCCGATGATCAGCAGGATGACCGTGGTCAGCGATGCCAGTTTCAGGGTCAACCAGATCGCGGAAAAATCGGCACTCGACAGCGGCATTTACAGCTCGTAACCGTAGGACTTGATCACCGCGGCGGCTTTCGGACCCTTGAGGTATTCAACCAGGGCCTTGGCGGCGGCGCTGTCCTTGCCCTTGTTGAGGATTACCGCGTCCTGCTTGATCGGGTCATGCATCGACGACGGTACGATCCAGGCCGAACCGCTGGTGACTTTGCCGTCCTTGTAGATCTGCGACAGCGCTACAAAACCCAGTTCGGCGTTGCCGGTGGAGACGAATTGATAGGCCTGGGTGATGTTCTGGCCTTCAACGAGCTTGTCCTTGACCTTCTCGGTCAGGCCTTCCTTCGCCAGCACCTGGGTGGCGGCCAGGCCATAAGGCGCGGCTTTCGGGTTGGCGATGGACAGGTGCTGGAACTGGTTTTTCTTCAGCACTTCGCCCTTGGCATCGACGTAGCCTTCCTTGGCCGACCATAGCGCCAGGGTGCCGACCGCGTAGGTGAAGCGCGAGCCCTTGACGGTGTCGCCCTCGGCTTCGAGCTTCTGCGGGGTGGTGTCGTCGGCGCTGAGGAACACTTCAAACGGCGCGCCGTTCTTGATCTGGGTGTAGAACTGGCCGGTAGCGCCGTAGGCAGCGACCAGTTTATGGCCGGTGTCTTTTTCAAAGTCGGCGGCAATCGCCTGGATCGGTGCGGTGAAGTTGGCAGCCACGGCCACCTGTACTTCATCGGCATTCGCCGAGGAGAAGCCAAACGCGGCGATCAGGGTGGCGAGGGCCGTGGGGGCCAGGCGTGAGGCGCGAATCATCATCAAGAAGCTCCTTGGGGTTTGCGGCTTGTTAGGCAGAGGGGGACTACCGCTATGTATGGGAATATATAGCGGTTGGCCACTGCCGGTACAGCGCAAAGTTGTCCCGGGAGTTCAGGTTCAGCGTCGGCCGAGTTTTTCCAGGGTTTGCGCGGCCAGTTGCAGCGTCAGGTCATAGCTGGAGATGTCTTTGCCGAGGCGCAGCGCCTGGCCCGACCACAAGTTGCTGAAGCCGGCTTCGTCCTTGGCCTTGAGCGGCATCAACGCACCGCCGGACAGCGGGAACGCCGGCGCCGTGGGGTTGATCGCGCCCAACTCACGCATTACGCGGTTGATGATGCCCCGCGCCGGGCGCCCGGTGAACAGGTTGGTCAGCGCGGTTTCACTGGCCTGGGCAGTGCGCAAGGCGTGGTGGTGTGACTTCGAGACGGTGGCCTCGGGGGTAAACAGGTACGCGGTGCCAATCTGCACCGCTGACGCGCCAAGGGCGAAGGCCGCGACAATGCCCCTGGCATCCCCGATGCCGCCGGCCGCAATCACCGGCACGCGAACGGCATCGACAACCTGTGGCACCAGCGCCATGGTGCCGATCTGGCTATTCAGGTCGTCGCTGAGGAACATTCCGCGATGGCCACCGGCTTCGTTGCCCATGGCGATGATTGCATCGCATCCGTGCTGTTCCAGCCAGATGGCTTCTTCGACGGTGGTAGCCGACGACAGCACTTTCGCCCCGGTGGCCTTGACCCGGTCCAGCAGGGATTTTTCCGGCAGGCCGAAGTGAAAGCTCACCACTTCCGGGCGGAATTCTTCCACCACTTCACAGGCGGCGTTGTTGAACGGTGCGCGGTTGGAGACGGGCGTCGGCGCGTCAAAATCGGCGCCCAGCTCACGGTAGTAGGTTTCCAGCAGGTTCTTCCACTGAAGGTCGCGGTGAGCATCCGGCGTCGGTGGCTGATGGCAGAAGAAATTTACGTTCAGCGGCCGCGAACTGGCCTGGCGAATCGTGGTGAGTGCTTCGCGCAGTTGCTCGATGCTGAGCGCCGCCGCCGGCATCGAACCGAGGGCGCCGGCCTGATTGGCCGCAATCACCATGGCCGTGCTCGTGGCATTGGCCATGGGCGCCTGAATGATCGGTAACTCGATGCCCAGCAGGTCAAGAATTCGGGTGTCTGGCCAGGTGCTCATGGGACGCTTCTCCAACGGTGGAATGCTGTTCCGTCGTTTTAGCAGGGCCAGGCAGCACCAGGCCAGTCTGTATTATTCACTGGACGAATCCAGTGTTTCATGGGCGGTTATCAGTTGATGGCGTCACCCAGTACTGCATGAATCCGCTGGGCAATGTGCGCGGCGTGGGTTTCCAGGGCGAAGTGGCCGGTGTCGAGTAATTCCACCACGGCATTGGGGTTGTCGCCTTTGTAGGCATGGGCGCCCGGCGGGATGAAGAAGGGATCGTTCTGGCCCCAGATCACCAGCGCCGGCACTTGCGTGGCCTTGAAAAACGCCTGGAACGCCGGGTACAGCGTCAGGTTGTTGCGGTAGTCGAGGAACAGGTCCAACTGGATCTCGTCATTGCCGGGACGCTGCATCAGGAGCACGTCGAGCATGTAGGACTCCGGCGCCACCAACTCCGGTTGCGACACGCCATGCAGGTACTGATAACGCGTGCCTTCCAGGCTGATGACCGCGTTGCGAATCACCTCGCGATTGGCCTGGCTCGGCTCGGCCCAGTAGGCCCGGATCGGAGCCCAGGCGTCACCCAAACCTTCCAGGTAGGCATTGCCGTTTTGCGATATCAGCGCGCTGACCCGTTCCGGGTGGGCCACGGCGAGGCGCAGGCCCACCGGTGCGCCGTAGTCGAACACATAGAGGGCATAGCGACTGAGGTTCAGGGCCTCGACGAAGTGGCCAACGGTGATCGCCAGGTTATCGAAGCTGTAGTGGTAATTGCGTTCGGCGGGGACTTCAGTGAAGCCGAAGCCTGGCAAGTCCGGGGCGATGATCCGGTAGCGGGTGGCAAGCAGCGGGATCAGGTCACGGTACATATGGGACGAACTGGGAAAGCCATGCAACAGCAACAACACCGGCGCGGACGGGTCGCCCGCTTCACGGTAGAAAATGCGCACACCATCGGCATCAACGTGCTGATAGCGAACAACCGGGGCTGAAATCGACATGATCGGAGTCCTCTTTGTAACTGGTTAAATTGATTTGGTGGGTTACTGGATTTGCAGGCTGCGCTTGAAAATGTAACCTGTCAAATTAATTTAATAGGTTACTGATCGACGAATTTAGTAACTATTCAAAAGCGTAATCAGCGGTTACGATGGCGCGGACTTGAAGAGGATTTGCCATGCCCGCCATCACCCCATCCCCGTTGGAACCCTACGTTCTGGCTGATCATCCCGTGCTGGACATGCTCAATACCCGGGCGAATGTCGACGGTGTGCCCTTTGAATTCTGGCAAGGCGATGCCGATGTCGAGCGCTGGCTGGTGCGGCTTGGCTGGGCCGAGGAGGGCGCAGTACCGGTATTTGAGGAGGGGGCACTGCTGGGCGCGGCGCGGGGATTGCGGGAAGTGATCCGCGTGTTACTGGAACAGCGCAAGGCCGGCCAGCAGGGCGATCCCGCCGCGCTGAATGCGTTCCTGCGCAAGGCGGTCAGTCACCCGCAACTGGCTTGGCCGGCGCCTGGCGAGTTGCGGCTGGAGCGCCAGCGCAAGGTGCAGACTGCCGAGCAGTTCCTGGCGCCGATTGCCGAAGCCGCCGCGACGTTACTGGTGGAAGGGGATTTCGGCCTGGTCCGCACCTGCGAACATCCCGAGTGCGTGCTGTGGTTCTACGACCGCACCAAGGGCCACAAGCGCCGCTGGTGCAGCATGGCGCTGTGTGGCAATCGGCATAAGGTGGCCGAGTTTCGCAAGCGCAAACTGGTGTAGACGTCCTCAGGATTCTGCCGGGCTTTCGCGCTCCAGCAACTGCCGCTTACGCTCGACACCCCAGCGGTAGCCCGACAGATTGCCGTCGGCGCGCACCACGCGATGGCAGGGAATCGCCACCGCCAGGCTGTTGGCACCACACGCCTGGGCCACGGCGCGATAGGCGGTCGGCGCGCCGATGCGCTGGGCGATCTCGGCGTAGCTGGCGGTGCACCCCACCGGGATTTCCCGCAAGGCTTGCCACACGCGTTCCTGAAACGCAGTGCCGCGCAAGTCCAGGGGCAAGTCCAGGCCCAGGGCCGGCGCTTCGATAAAGCCCACCACCTGGGCGATCAATTGTTCGAAGTCGTGATCGGCACCCAGCAGATTGGCGCGGGGAAACTGGTCCTGCAGGTCGCGCACCAGTTTGTCCGGGTCATCCCCCAGCAGGATCGCGCACACACCGCGATTGCTCTGGGCCACCAGAATGGCGCCCAATGAGCATTGGCCAACGGCAAAGCGAATATCCGTGTTGGTGCCGCCGGCTTTGTAGTCGCGGGGCTTCATGCCGAGCAATTGGTCGGCAGCCTCATAAAAGCGGCTGTTGGAATTGAAGCCGGCGTCGTACAGCGCATCGGTCACCGAGTGCTGGTCCTTGAGGCCGTCCCGTACCTTGCGCGAGCGATGAGCGCTGCCGTAGCGCTTGGGCGTCAGGCCGGTCACCGCCTTGAACACCCGATGAAAATGGAACGGGCTCAAGCCGGCGAGGGCGGCCAGATCTTCAAGGGGCGGCAGGGTTTCGGCCTGTTCGATGTGCCGACAGGCCGCTGCCACCAGTTGCGCATGGCGTGCGGCCACCTGGGTCTGGTCCCCCGACGCGCGCTTGTTGGGCCGGTAGCCCGCCGCTTCAGCCTGTTGCGGGGTGTCGAAGAACTCGACGTTCTCCGGGCGCGGGCGCCGTGCGGAACTGCTGGGGCGACAGTACACACCGGTGGTTTTCACACCATAGACGAAGGTCAAGTCGGCCTTGGCGTCACGGGCGACAATCGCGGCCCAGCGGGGGTCTTGTTCGGTGGCGTGGCGCGCGGTCATGGTGGTGGCTCCTGGTTGAAGAATGCCAGGTTAGTCCCGTGGGGCATTCCCATCACTCCGATGCTTGCGGTCAAATTCATCCGGCCGTGCGAAACGTCAGGTTGATGCGCTGCGGCCCCATGACCGGATGCGTGCCGGGCTTGATCGGCATCACGCCGTGAAAGCGCAGGCGGTCCACGCCGCCCCACACCACTACGTCGCCATGGAACAACGAGACTTTTTGCGTCTTGTCGCTGCGCTCATGGCCGCCGAACAGGAAGATCGCCGGTAAACCCAATGACACCGAGACCACCGGGGCCGCATAGCGACGCTCGTTCTTGTCCTGGTGCAGGGACATTTTCGCGCCTGGCACATAGCGGTTGATCAGGCAGGCATCCGGCTCAAAATCGTCGAAACCTGCATCTGCTGCCGCCATCACGGCCAGTTCGCGCAATGCGGCCGGAAGGGCTGGCCAGGGTTGTTGGTTATTCGGGTCAATCGGGGAGTAGCGATAACCGGTGGAGTCGGTCGTCCAGCCCAAGTCACCGCAACTGCTTAACGCCGCCGACATGGTAAAACCACCGGGCGTGACCATTTGCCGGAAGGGCGATTGAGCCAATACCCGTCGCAGTTCCGGTAGCAAACGCTCGACCCAGGGCAGGGCATAGCCCCTGAGGACGTAGGATTGTTCACCGATTTGCTCGCGCCCCGGGGGCTGTTGCAGCGCCTCATCGGCGAACAAATCGGCGGTTGATCCGGGAAGGGTCTTACTGCGCATCGTGAAAAATCACTCCCAAGGTATGCCGGGTACCACTGTGCAGAACACTGACCCCATGGCGCAAGGTCACCCGATGAAACCCCCTCACACTCGGCATGGGTCGCTGATTGACCGCGAAGATTACCGCGTCACCCTGGTTAAGAGGGACGACCTGGGCCCGGGATTGCATTCTTGGCCGCTGCTCCGTCAGCACCAACTCCCCGCCACGAAAGTCCTCTCCCGGCTGCGACAACAGGATGGCAACTTGTAGGGGAAACACATGTTCCCCGTACAGATCCTGATGCAGGCAGTTGTAGTCGCCTGGACCGTATTGCAGCAATAACGGGGTAGGGCGTTGCTGCCCGGCTGCGTGGCAGCGGGCAATGAAGTCGGCATGGTGCGCCGGATAGGTGATCGGCAGGTTCATCTGTTCGTTCCAGCGATTGGCCTGGGGCGCCAGGAACCCATACAGCTGTTCACGCAGCGCGCGGATCGGCGCTGGCAGCGGGTAGCGGAAATATTTGTATTCGCCCCGGCCAAAGCCGTGCCTGGCCATCATCACATGGGAGCGAAACAGTTCGGGTCGGGGGTAGTGGCCGCTCAGTTCAGCGCATTCCTGCTGATCCAGCAGGGCCGGAATCAGTGCGTTACCCTGTTCATCAAGGGCTTGCTCGATGGCGGCCCAGTCCAGCTTGGCCAGGCGTTCATGCAGTGGAGTGGAAGGCATCGACAAGTTCCTGTGGCAGCGCATTAGGGCTGCCAGTCTAGAAAGTCGTCAGCGTCAGAACACTCCGATGCTTGCGCTCGAATTACAGCGCCTTGCTCACATTGATGTCGGTAATCTCATCGCTGGCATCGTGGATTTTCTCCAGGGCTTCCTTGGCTTCCTCCACGCTGCCTGCTTGCAGTTGGGCGAACTCGAAGCGGCGCTCACCGTTGAGTTTGTACTTGATCACATATTTGGTGGTAGTCACGGGCATTCCTGTCAGCTCAGTTTCGAATTGGTGCGGCGCACAATGCGGATCTTGTGGGACAAGGTCGGCTTTTTGGTCACGCTGATGGCGCGGCGGGTCACGACGTCCAGGGTGATGTTCCAGAACCCGGTGCTGGGCGCAGTGATTTTTGCCGGGAACTTGTCGAACGCGCCGCCGTGGTAAGTATGGCGGCCGCCGTTCTTGAAGCTGCGAAAGTTGGCATCGCTCATCAGGCGGATGTTGCAGGTTTGCGAGCATTCAATGACGACAATATCTCCTTCATTGAGGTGCTCACGCTGGTGGATGAATTTCATAAGGTGTCTCCAGAAGGGCTTTTTCTGAAAAATCAGAACGATACGTAGGTTAAGATGGAGTTTATCAGCCCCAGCACGTTTATTATCGGACCGTCGTCGACGACTTCGACAATTTAAAACAGTTATTTACCGAGTTATCAGGGATAAATCCTACGTGGGCGGGAGAAAAATACCTTCTTCGCTGTCGTAGGGTCTTTATCGGAGGTTTTTATATGAAGTGGAGTGTGTTGGTTCTGGCCCTGGCGTTGGGTGGATGTGCTTCGGTGGCGGATATCAAGCAGACCCCACCAACGCTGGCAGTGATCTCCGGGAAAAAACCACAGGAATACGCGGCGTGCGTTGTCCAGAAATTGTCTAAAACCCGCAGGCCTTCGCAGATCGAGCCTCACAAGGATGGTGTTCAAGTTATCGTACCGCAGAAGTTTTCTGCCGACCCGTCGGCCATTTTTGAAATTGAAGAGCGCTCCAGCGGGAGCAGTATCAAGCTCTACGAGAGCATGTCCAATGTGCCTATTCGTCCAGGTGACGTGAAGGCTGCGGGGGAAGCGTGCATTTCCGGCTGAGTCTTTAGCCGCCCACCTCGAATCCGATCAAGAAGCCCGTCCCTGCTGCCGCAGCGTCGGGCTTTTTTGTGCGCGAGGTTTAGTACGCCGTCCTTTACTCGCGGATGAGTGTTGTCGCGATCGGGCCATTGCCCTACCATTTGTAGGCTTATGCCTAATTCGCCTAAGCATATAACTATAAAAATGGAGTCGTGATGATGTCTCTGGAACGAGTTCTGATGGGTAGCGCGTTGTTGCTGATGTTGGGCAATGCCCACGCGCTGGAGGGGAAAAACGTTTATATGCAGGGCGGCTCGCAGCCGGGAGCTGCGCCGTGCGTGGCCTGCCACGGGGCTGATGGCCTGGGGCTGGCAGCCGCGGGTTTTCCGCGTTTGGCCGGTTTATCGGCGGTGTATTTGCGTAAGCAGCTGCAGGATTTTAAAAGTGGCGCCCGTAACAGCCCGGTGATGCAACCGCTGGCCAACGCCCTCACGGAAGAGGAAGTCAGCGCTGTAACCCGGCAGCTGGCGGCAATGCCTGCGCCCGCACCTGTGCCGGTGCACCGCAGCGAGATGCCTACTGACGCTGCGCAAAAGATTGCCCTGCAAGGCGCGTGGGAGCGCCAGATTCCGGCCTGTGTCAGCTGTCATGGCCCGGCCGGCGTGGGCGTCGGCGACGGGTTTCCACCCCTGGCCGGACAATCTGCGGCCTACCTCGCGGCGCAGTTGAACGCCTGGCGCAGCGGCACGCGCCATAACGATCCGAATGATCTGATGGGCCATATCGCCAAATCCCTCAGCGCTGAAGAAGTGCAGGCCGTGGCCACCTATTTTGCCTCGTTGAGCGGCCAGGAGGCCAAGCCATGAAGCGCTTCTTGTTTGCTCCGCTGCTGGGAAGCCTGATCGGCGTACCCGTCCATGCCGCCCCTATTGCCATGGAAGACCAGTCACAGTTGCAGCCAGCCGGCGCTCATGGGGCTGCCGTGCAGTTCCAGCCGCCCAAAGAAAGCGAGCTGCCGGACAACGCCTACGGCAAGCTGGTGAAACAGGGCTACGCGCTGTTTGTCGACACCAAGCGCCTGGCGCCGCAATTTGTCGGTAATGGCCTCAATTGCAGCAATTGCCACCTGGACCAGGGTCGCCTGGCCAATTCGGCGCCGCTGTGGGGTGCCTACCCGATGTACCCGGCGTATCGAAAAAAGAACGACAAGGTCAACACCTTCGCCGAGCGTTTGCAGGGCTGTTTCCAGTTCAGCATGAATGGCGGCACGCCACCGGCTGCAGACAGCCCGGAGATTACCGCGCTGTCGGTGTATGCCTACTGGCTGGCGAGCAAGGCTCCCTTGGGCGTCGAACTGCCGGGCCGTGGCTACCCGGACGTGCCGGCACCCGCCAAGGGTTACGACCTGGCCCAGGGCGCAGAGGTCTACAAGGGCCAGTGCGCGGTGTGCCATGGCGCCGAAGGCCAGGGCCAGAAAGTGGGCGACAACTACGTGATGCCGCCGCTCTGGGGTAAAGACTCCTACAACTGGGGCGCCGGGATGCATCGAATCAATACGGCAGCGTCCTTCATCAAGCACAACATGCCCCTGGGCCAGGGCGGTAGCCTGACCGACCAGCAAGCCTGGGACGTGGCAGCCTACGTCAACCGTCACGAGCGTCCTCAGGACCCGCGCCTCGTGGACGGCTCCGTGGAGAAAACCCGGGTGAAGTTCCATGCCAATGACGGCGTCAATCTTTACGGGCAGACGGTCGATGGCGTACTGATCGGTCAAGGCATCCGTTAAACTGTCGATAACCCATAAAAAATGCCGCTGAATCAGCGGCATTGTCTTTTCGGAAACTCAGTCATGAAACGTGAGCAAGTCAGGGAACAGCATGCAGGGGGGCATATTTCTGCGACCCATGTGATTCAAAATCCCGCGGATACGGGCGAGTGGATCGTGTTCTTCAAGAAGAGTGGCGGTCGCAGTTACTTCCTGGTGGATGACCAGGATGAAGTCGAATCCTTCTCCCGCCTGGACGACTTGATCGAGACCATTCGCGGCCTGGGCATCAAGTTCGCCGAAATTCACATGTAGTTATTTGCAGACCACCGTCACGCTGCGGGTCTTGTAGTTGCCGACATCCTTGCCCAGGGTCTTGTCGCTTTCTTTCAGGGCCGGTGTGCCTTCGGTGCCGACAATCCGGTAGCCGGTGCCCGCGCAGGACGCATCAGCCTTTTCATAACAGCTGGCCCAGGAGTTGGCTTCGCCGGAGCAGTCGATGGCCAGTCCTTGTTCGCCGTTCTTCAGGACCGTGTCGGAAGTGGTGGTGCAGCCACCGGTAAGCGCCAGTACCGCAATCAGTGCCAGGATCTTGTTCATGTAGGAGTCGTCATCAGGGTGTTGGAGGGGAGCGCTGACACTGTCGTGGGGCGTTACAGGCGAGATTATAGCGAACCGCCATCAACGTACAGACAAACACAAAAAAGCCCCGTCAAACGAGGCTTGATTGGCGTTACCGCGGTGTTACTTGGTTTTCGGACGCTTGCTCGACGCGTGGCCGGCCTCATCCACAAACACTTCGGCCACGGCACAGGCTTGAGCTTCGGTCGCGAATGCGCCGGCAACGCTGTCGCCATGGAAGTTGATCAAGTGCCAGCCGTCCGCTCGCTTGGTGATCAGGTAGCCGTTCACGCCTTTTGGTTCTGACATCTATCAATCTCGTTGTCTGGTTCAAGGGCGTAATGATAGCGCCAAACGGCGTGGGGCGGCGCAAGTTGTTGCAGGTCAGTGCCGATCGTCATAAAGCGTGCTAAAAAGGTTGGAGCCCTTTGAATGACGGGCACAAGCCGACGATTTCTAACAGCGGCGAAGGTACTTGATTGAATGCCGGCGGAACTTACGCCGACATTTTTTCTCTATGTTGACATCGCAACGCCAGCAGGACCCATTGTAAGGTGACTGCGGCCTGATTAGACTGCGCCGAATTTCGTACGCACAGCCCTTTGTAAGGACTCATATGATCAAGAAATGCTTGTTCCCAGCAGCCGGTTACGGCACTCGCTTCCTGCCAGCGACCAAGGCCATGCCCAAAGAAATGCTGCCGGTGGTGAACAAGCCACTGATCCAGTATGGCGTGGAAGAAGCACTGGATGCCGGCCTGAACGAAATCTCGATCGTGACCGGCCGTGGCAAACGCGCCCTGGAAGACCACTTCGACATCAGCTACGAGCTGGAAAACCAGATCAAGGGCACCGACAAGGAAAAATACCTGGTCGGCATCCGTAAGCTGCTCGACGAGTGCTCGTTCTCCTACACCCGCCAGACCCAAATGAAAGGCCTGGGGCACGCGATCCTGACCGGTCGTCCGCTGATCGGTGACGAACCGTTCGCCGTGGTACTGGCCGATGACCTGTGTGTAAACCTGGAAGGCGACGGCGTCCTGACCCAGATGGTCAAGCTGTACCAGAAGTACCGTTGCACCATCGTCGCGGTTCAAGAGGTCGATCCTCAGGAAACCAACAAGTACGGCGTGATTGCCGGCGACGATATCGGTGATGGCCTGATCCGCGTACGCGACATGGTTGAAAAGCCAGCGCCGGAAGATGCTCCGTCGAACCTGGCGATCATCGGCCGCTACATCCTGACCCCTGACATCTTCAAGCTGATCGAAGAAACCGAGCCAGGCAAGGGTGGCGAGATCCAGATCACCGACGCCCTGCTGAAGCAGGCAAAAGACGGTTGCGTGATTGCCTACAAGTTCAAGGGTCGTCGTTTTGACTGCGGTGGCGCCGAAGGCTACATCGAAGCGACCAACTTCTGCTACGAGCACTTCTACAAGACTGGCAAGGCTTACTGATTCATCGTTGCCAGCCCGTTGAAAAAGCCTGCGAGTCGAAAGACCGCAGGTTTTTTTATGCCTTGCCCAAATAGCGGCTGGGGGCTTCGCCCAGTACCCGCTTGAACATTGCACCAAACGCATTGCCGTTGGCATAGCCCATGTCCCGTGCAATAGCCCCCAATGGTCGGCCCTGGGCTAACTGGCAAACGGCTTCGGCAATCCGTAGCTGCTGGCGCCATTGGTTGAAGCTCAGCCCGGTTTCATCCCGAAACCGCCGGCGCAGGGTGCGCACGCTGGCGCCGATGGATTCACTCCAGTCTTCCAGGGTGGCCGGGTTCGCCGGGTCTTCCAGAAGCATTTCACACACACTGAGCACGCGTTTGTCCCGGGGCAATGGCAGGCTGCAGCCTTCGGTTTGAGTCGCGGATATCAACTGGTGCAGCAGCAATGGCGTGAGCAGGGCAGTGTGGGCGTCGGGTGCGAGCATGCCCAGAATCAGCTCCCGCAGCAGCGGCTCCACCCTGATCAATCGGCAGGATTGCCACGCCGTGGGTAATTGATCGCTTTCCACGTACAGTGCGCGCATCGCAACCTCACCGACCATGTGCAATTCATGGTCGACACCCGGCGCAATCCAAAAGCCGTATGCCGGCGGGACGGTCCAGGCGCCCATGCGGGTCAGCACCCGGATCACGCCTTGGGTGGCGTGCACCAGTTGGCCATATTCATGGCTGTGCCAAATCTCCCGTGCGCCATCGACATAGTCATGGGCCCGAACCCGCAATTCCTCGCTGGTGCTGCGAGCGGGCGCCCCAAAGCGTTTACGCCAGATGTTGTCCAATCAAGAATGATTCCTGAGATGTAGGTTGGAACGGTCATTAATTGACCCGTGCGCGTAGAAGAATGACCGGATCTTTAACGCGATTCAATATTAAATAAGAACGATTAACAAAAAGACTTTTCAAGGAATCGTCATGTCCGGTGCGTTGTCTTCTCCTCCGTTTTACCTTTCCAGGCTGGCGCTGGTGGTGTTGGCGCTTGCTCCTGTTGTGTGGGCCGATGACGCGCCCATCGTGTTGAAGGACACCGCGGTGACAGCCGCCGAGGCCGAGCCGGCAGACGGCGTGGTGCCAGGCTATGTGGCGCGCAACACCACCGTGGGCACCAAAACCGGCGCGCCGATCGTGGAGACGCCGCAATCGATCTCGGTGGTCAGCCGCCAGCAGATGGATGACCAGGCGGCGCAAACCGTCGACCAGGCATTGCGCTACACACCAGGGGTTTACTCCCAGGATAACGACCTGCGGTTTGACCAGTTGAGCATTCGCGGCTTCGATGCCGACTCCTACCTCGACGGGCTCAAGCTCAATCGCACGACCTGGTTCGCTACGCCTCGGGTCGACCCTTGGTTTCTGGAGCGCATCGACGTGCTGCGCGGGCCAGCTTCCGTGCTGTACGGCCAGAGCGGGCCGGGCGGCCTGGTGGACATGCAGAGCAAGCGGCCGACGGATGAGCCACTGCACGTGTTGCAAATGAGCGTGGGCAATGACAACCGCTATCAGGCCGGCTTCGATTTTGGCGGGCGCCTGGACGAGCAGGGCGATGTGACCTATCGGCTGACCGGGCTGGGCCGCATGGCCGATACCCAGACCGATCACATCAAGGACCAGCGCATCGCCATCGCGCCGGCCATCACCTGGAACATCGACGACGACACCAGCCTGACCCTGCTGGCCAACTATCAATACGACCCGGAAGGTGGGCTGTTCAACCCGGTACCCGCGTATGGCACCGCGCTGCACAACCCGAATGGGCGCTTGCGCCCCGATGATTACCTGGGCGACCCGGACCGCGATCGCTTCAAGCGCAATCAGTTTTCCCTGGGCTACGCGTTCAGCCACCGGTTCAACGACACCTGGAGCTTTCGCCAGCACCTGCGCTATATGCATGATGACGTCGACTACTACCAGACTTCCCTCACCGGGCCGCTGGACGCCAACCTTGCCACCGCGCCGCTGTGGGCCAACGTCAATCATGAGCACCTTGGCCAGTTCGCCCTTGATAACCAGTTGCAGTCCGACTTCAGCACCGGCCCGGTCAAGCACACTGTGCTGATGGGGGCGGACTTCCAGCGGCTGTTGCAGACCATCAACCGGGGCGGTCAGTATTTCCCGAGTGCGATCAATATCTACAACCCCGACTTCAGCGCCTTGCCGAGGGTGCCGGTGTCCATCAACCAATACACTACCCAGAGCCAGTTTGGCGTGTACCTGCAGGACCAGCTCAGCTTCGACCATTGGCGCTGGCTGATCGGTGTGCGGCAAGACTGGGCGCGTACCTACGACAATCAGGACAGCGCGTTGACTGGCGCCAACCTGAGCAACACGCGCCAGCACGACGAGAAACTCACCTGGCGTTCGGGCCTGAGCTACGTGTTTGATAACGGCGTTGCGCCGTATGTCAGCTACAGCGAATCGTTCCAGCCGCAACTGGGCACTGACCGGCTGGGCGCGACATTTGTGCCGACCACCGGCAAGCAGTACGAAGCCGGCGTTAAATACCAGCCTGTGGGCTCCCGCAGCCTGTACAGCGCGGCAGTGTTCGACCTGCGTCAGCAAAACGTCCTGACCACCGACGATGTCGACCCCAATTTTGCCACGCAGAAAGGCGAAATCCGCTCCCGCGGCATCGAGCTGGAAGCCCATGCCGAGGTCACCTCGAACCTCAGCCTGATCGGTTTTTACACCTGGATGGACCAGAGCATCCTCAAATCCAATGACGGCGACCAGGGCGAACACCCGACCGGCATCCCGGGCAAGAGTGCCTCGCTGTGGGCGGACTACACCTTCCACGACGGCCCGCTGCAGGGCGTCGGTTTCGCGGCGGGTGCGCGCTACTTCGGGCCGAGCTACGGCAGCGCCGACAACACGCTGGAGGTGTCATCGCGCACGCTGTTTGATGCCGCGGCGCACTATGACGTGCAGAACTGGCGCCTGGCCCTCAACGCCAGCAACCTGTTCAACAAGGAATACCTGGCCTACTGCAGCAACGGTTTCCTTTGCTACTGGGGCGCAACCCGTTCGTTGCAGGCCAGCGCGACGTATCGCTGGTAAGGCGCTGACCTCTGGCGCGGCAGCAGGTATGCTGTTGTCCTGCCGAGGAGAGTGAAATGGCCTACGATTTTGACCTTTATGTAATTGGTGCCGGTTCCGGCGGTGTGCGCGCTGCACGATTCGCTGCGGGTTTTGGCGCCAAAGTGGCGGTGGCTGAAAGCCGCTACCTGGGCGGTACCTGCGTGAATGTGGGCTGCGTACCGAAGAAACTGTTGGTGTACGGCGCGCATTTCGCCGAAGACTTCGAGCAGGCCAGCGGTTTTGGCTGGTCCCTGGGTGAAGCGAATTTCGATTGGGCGACCCTGATCGCCAACAAGGATCGTGAAATCAACCGTCTCAATGGCATCTACCGCAACCTGCTGGTCAACAGCGGCGTGACCCTGCACGAAGGGCATGCGCGGCTGGTGGACCCGCACCAGGTAGAAATCAACGGCGAGCGTTTTACCGCCAAGCACATTCTGGTGGCCACCGGTGGCTGGCCGCAGATCCCGGACATCCCGGGGCGCGAGCACGCCATTGGCTCCAATGAGGCGTTCTTCCTCAAGGAGCTGCCCAAGCGTGTGCTGGTAGTCGGCGGTGGCTATATCGCCGTCGAGTTCGCCGGGATTTTCCATGGCCTGGGCGCACAGACTTCGCTGCTGTATCGCGGCGACCTGTTCCTGCGCGGTTTTGACGGCTCGGTGCGCACGCACTTGAAGGAAGAGCTGACCAAGCGCGGCCTGGACCTGCAGTTCAACGCCGACATCGAGCGTATCGACAAACAGGCCGATGGCAGCCTCAAGGCCACCTTGAAAGATGGCCGCGTGCTGGAAGCCGATTGTGTGTTCTACGCCACCGGCCGGCGCCCGATGCTCGATAACCTGGGGCTGGAAAACACTGGCGTCAAGTTGGACAAGCGCGGCTTTGTCGAAGTGGATGAGCTGTACCAGACCGCCGAACCATCGATCCTGGCGATTGGTGATGTGATCGGCCGCGTGCAACTGACGCCAGTGGCCCTGGCTGAAGGCATGGCCGTGGCACGTCGCTTGTTCAAGCCTGAGCAATATCGTCCGGTGGACTACGCGATGATCCCGACGGCGGTGTTCAGCCTGCCGAATATCGGCACCGTGGGCCTCAGCGAAGAGCAGGCCCGTGAAGACGGGCACAAGGTGCAGGTGTTCGAAAGCCGCTTCCGGCCGATGAAACTGACCCTGACCGACTGCCAGGAAAAGACCTTGATGAAGCTGGTGGTCGACGCCGAGACCGACAAGGTCCTGGGTTGCCACATGGTCGGCCCCGACGCTGGCGAGATCGTGCAGGGCCTGGCGATCGCGCTTAAGGCGGGCGCGACCAAGCAGCATTTCGATGAAACCATCGGCGTGCACCCAACAGCGGCGGAAGAGTTCGTCACCATGCGCACGCCAGTGGCGCAGTAATCAGCCCTCGGTAGTTGCTTCCGGCACCGTCGCAACGACGGCTGCCAGGCGCAGCGCATCAATACTGGCCTGGGCCTTGACCAGGTCCAGTTCCAGGGTTTTGTTGGTCTTCTGATGCTCGGCCAGCGCTTCCTGGCGCGCCTGATTCTCCAGTTGGGCAACCCGCAAGCGCTCCTGCAACAGGGTACGCTCGCTGTCGATCACACTCACTTGCTCGCTCAATTGACGCTGCTGTTCGCGGTCCTGGCGAGCCTGTTCCTGCAGTGCGCTCAATTCCTTCACGGTCACTCGATGCTCGATCAGCAGGCGCTCGTTATCGCGGTGCAACTGAGTGATTTCATCCTGGCGCACCATCGCGCTCTGCTGGGCCTGGCGCAGTTCTGCCTGGACCTGCTGCAACTGGCCTTCATGGCGACGCTGTTCCTGTTCACGCTGGTCCTTGATCGCATTGCGGTAATGCTCCAGGGCGTCCCGGGCATGCAGGTGCTTTTCTTCCAGTGAGCGAATCTGCTCGTCCTTGTCGTTGATCCGCAACTCGTAATCGCTGCACGCCTGGCTCAGCCCGGCGTTGCGGGTTTGCTCGGTTTGCAGGCTGGAGCGAGTGCTTTGCAAGGCCGCGCTTTCATCGGCCAGGGCGGCGGACTGGATATCGAACTGCTGCTTGAGCTGGGAGTGGGCCGCTTCCAGCTCCTCAACCTGGGCGAGCAGGGCGGTTTTCTGCTGCTGGAACTGCGCCAGGGCCAGGTCGATAGGCTCCTGGGCCTTCTCCTTCAGGCGCTGGGCCAGTCGCGCCACCAGTTCACTCAGTTCGTCGTCAATGGGCGCTTCGGTGATGGTCTGGCGGGTTTCGCTTTCGTCCAGCTCCTTCAGATAGCGATGAATCGTGGTTTTCGAGCCGGTATTGCCCATCTCGATGCGTACTGCATCGATGCTCGGGTTTTCGCCACGGGCAAGGATCGCCAGGCGTGCCGTTTGAACTACTGCTTTATTGATGCCGCCGCGAGCCATGGAGTCTCCGTCGATTTGGTACTGTGGTACGTAGTATGTATATACGTACTATATCACGATTGTTTTAAAGTCGAAATTGATGATTTATCAGATGGGATATTGGCGTATTATCCCGTGTGATACAGGTTTTGAAATGGACAACGCCCAATGGCAGTACAGGCATGAGTGAGCTGGACCGTTATCTGAATGCGGCCACCCGCGATAACACCCGCCGCAGCTATCGAGCGGCAATCGAGCATTTCGAGGTGAATTGGGGTGGATTCCTGCCGGCGACCAGCGACAGCGTGGCGCGCTATCTGGTGGCGCATGCGGGCGTGCTGTCGGTCAACACGTTGAAGCTGCGTTTATCGGCGCTGGCCCAGTGGCACACCAGCCAGGGGTTTCCTGATCCGACCAAGGCGCCAGTGGTGCGCAAAGTCCTGAAAGGCATTCGCGCCCTGCACCCGGCTCAGGAAAAACAGGCGGAGCCATTACAGCTGCAGCACCTGGAGCAGGTCATCCAGTTCCTCGAACAGGAAGGCCACGACGCCCGAGGCGCAGAAGACCATCCCCGATGGCTGCGGGCCAAGCGTGACGCAGCGTTGATCCTGCTGGGTTTCTGGCGTGGCTTTCGCAGTGATGAGTTATGCCGGTTGAATATCGAGCACGTGCAGGCGGTGCCCGGTTCGGGCATCACCCTGTATCTACCGCGCAGCAAAAGCGATCGGGAAAATATCGGCCGCACGTACCAGACGCCGGCGCTGTTGCGGCTGTGCCCGGTGCAGGCCTACGGCGAATGGCTCAGCGCTTCAGCGCTGGTGCGCGGCCCGGTGTTTCGCGGCATTGATCGCTGGGGCAACCTGGGCGAGGAGGGCTTGCACGCCAACAGCGTGATCCCGCTGTTGCGCCAGGCGCTGGAGCGTGCCGGGATTGCGGCCGATCAGTACACCAGCCACTCCCTGCGCCGGGGCTTCGCTACCTGGGCTCATCGCAGTGGCTGGGACTTGAAGTCGTTGATGACTTACGTCGGCTGGAAAGACATGAAATCGGCCATGCGCTATGTTGAAGCGACGCCCTTTCTCGGCATGACCCGGGCATCCCTCGAGTGATTCAAGGTTTCTTCTATTAATACAGTCTCTTGATAGTGAAAACCAATCGTCAGCATCAGGTTTGCCAATGAGCCATCGGCCGGGAGAGTGGGTAGGATTCACCTCATCAACTTACTAAGCCCTTCTACAAACCTGACGGAGAGTCAACGATGCCTATCATCAACAGCCAAGTAAAACCGTTCAAAGCTACCGCCTACAAAAACGGCAACTTCGTAGACGTGACTGACGCTGACCTGAAAGGCAAATGGTCTGTCGTGTTCTTCTACCCAGCCGACTTCACCTTCGTCTGCCCAACCGAACTGGAAGACCTGGCTGACAACTACGCCGAATTCCAGAAACTGGGCGTCGAAATCTACAGCGTTTCCACCGACACCCACTTTGCCCACGCTGCCTGGCACAACACCTCGCCAGCCATCGGCAAAATCCAGTACACCATGATCGGCGACCCGACCCTGACCATCTCCCGCAACTTCGACGTGCTGATCGAAGAAGCTGGCCTGGCAGACCGTGGCACCTTCGTGATCAACCCTGAAGGCCAGATCAAAATCGTTGAACTGAACGATGGCGGCGTTGGCCGTGACGCTTCCGAGCTGCTGCGCAAAATCAAGGCGGCCCAGTACGTTGCTGCTCACCCGGGCGAAGTCTGCCCAGCCAAGTGGAAAGAAGGCGAGGCCACCCTGGCTCCGTCCCTGGACCTGGTCGGCAAGATCTAAGTCTGTGAAATGCCAAGGGCGGGTTACCGCACCTAAGTAAGCTGCATCCGCCCTCGAAACGCCCGGGCGAGATTCGCTCGGGCGTTTTTTTGTCTGCAATAAACCGAATTAATAGGAAATCGCCCGTATGTTGGACGCCAATCTTAAAGCTCAGTTGAAGTCATACCTGGAACGGGTCACCCAGCCGATCGAGATCGTCGCCTCCCTCGATGACGGTGCGAAATCCCAGGAAATGCTTGCCCTCTTGCAGGATGTAGCCAGCCTTTCGACGCTGATTACCCTGAAAAGCGATGGCAATGATGCGCGCAAGCCATCGTTCTCCATCAACCGCCCGGGTGCCGATATCAGCCTGCGTTTTGCCGGCATCCCAATGGGCCATGAATTCACTTCGCTGGTGTTGGCGCTGCTGCAAGTCGGCGGCCACCCCTCGAAGGCCAGTGTCGAAGTGATTGAACAGATTCGCGCCCTTAAAGGCGAGTTCAGCTTCGAGACTTACTTCTCGCTGTCGTGCCAGAACTGCCCGGACGTGGTCCAGGCGCTGAACCTGATGGCAGTATTGAACCCGAACATCCGCCACGTCGCCATCGACGGTGCGCTGTTCCAGGCAGAAGTCGATGATCGTCAGATCATGGCCGTGCCCAGCGTTTACTTGAATGGTGTGAACTTCGGCCAGGGCCGCATGGGCCTGGAAGAAATCCTCGCCAAGCTCGACACCAGCGGTATCGAAAAAGCCGCCGAGAAAATCAGCGCCAAAGATGCGTTCGACGTACTTGTCGTCGGCGGTGGCCCAGCGGGTTCGGCAGCGGCTATCTACGCTGCACGTAAAGGCATCCGTACCGGTGTTGCAGCCGAGCGCTTCGGCGGGCAGGTGCTGGACACCATGTCGATCGAGAACTTTATCTCGGTACAGGAAACCGAAGGGCCGAAACTCGCCAGCGCCCTGGAGGCCCACGTGCGTCAGTACGACGTGGACATCATGAACCTGCAGCGTGCTACTGCGCTGATCCCGGCGAAAAACAACGGTGAGCTGCACGAAATCCGTTTCGAAAGCGGTGCGACCCTCAAGTCCAAGACCGTGATCCTGGCCACCGGTGCCCGCTGGCGTGAAATGGGTGTACCGGGCGAGCAGGAATACAAGGCCAAAGGCGTGTGCTTCTGCCCGCACTGCGACGGCCCGCTGTTCAAGGGCAAGCGCGTGGCGGTGATCGGCGGCGGTAACTCCGGCGTTGAAGCAGCCATCGACCTGGCCGGTATCGTCAGCCACGTGACCTTGCTTGAGTTTGACAGCAAGTTGCGCGCCGACGCCGTGTTGCAGCGCAAGCTGTACAGCCTGCCGAACGTTGACGTGATTACCAGCGCGCTGACCAGTGAGGTCAAGGGGGATGGCCAGAAAGTTATCGGCCTGGCCTACAAGGATCGCGACAGTGGCGAATTCAAGACTATCGACCTGGAAGGCATCTTTGTACAGATCGGTTTGCTGCCCAACACCGACTGGCTCAAAGGCACTGTGGAATTGACTCCACGTGGCGAGATCATCGTCGATGCACGTGGTGAGACTTCGCTGCCAGGTGTTTTTGCCGCCGGTGACGTAACGACTGTGCCGTACAAGCAGATCGTGATTGCAGTAGGCGAGGGCGCCAAGGCTTCCCTGAGTGCTTTCGATCACCTGATCCGCACTTCCGCCCCGGCGTAAATTCCGGCCCGGAAATGAAAAACCCCATGAGTGATCATGGGGTTTTTTATTGCCGGCGGAACCTTACAGCGGCGTTGGCTGAATGATTTCAACCCAGTACGCATCCGGGTCTTTCACGAAGGCCAGGCTTTTCATGCGGCCGTCACTCAGGCGCTTCTGGAAGTCGCAGCCCAGTTCTTCAAAGCGCGCGCAGGCAGCAACGATGTCCGGCACCGAGATGCAGATATGGCCAAAGCCACGCGGGTCGGTGTTGCCGTTGTGGTAGGCAAAGTCCGCGTCGTTTTCGGTGCCGTGGTTGTGGGTCAGTTCGAGGATGCCCGGGATCGACTTCATCCACTGGGTGCGGGCGGCAGCGTCGGCCGGAATCTGGGCCTTGTCGACCAGGGCCAGGAAGTACAGGCTGAATTCGGCTTCCGGGAAGTCACGTTTTTCAACCAGGGAAAAACCCAGTACGCGGGTGTAGAAATCCAGCGACTTGGTGATGTCCTTGACCCGCAGCATGGTGTGGTTGAATACGAAGTTCGTGGTGGCGGCGTCAGGCTGGGCGGTGACGCCCGGGAAAGTGTTCAGTTCGTGCAGGCTCATGGGCCCTCCAGAGAA
The DNA here is from genome assembly GCF_013385345.1 of Pseudomonas sp. I8001. Lineage (NCBI taxonomy): Bacteria > Pseudomonadati > Pseudomonadota > Gammaproteobacteria > Pseudomonadales > Pseudomonadaceae > Pseudomonas > Pseudomonas sp. I8001. The sequence goes on along the minus strand of NZ_JACAQC010000024.1, from coordinate 44,537 downwards.
AAATGGGGCAAACGTGGCTCCGGTTGGAGCATCCCTTGGCTTGCGGCTGGCATCCGTGCAGCCGGTCCATGATACGCAGCCCTGCCGGTTGCGCCAAATGAAAAAGGTCACGCAACCCTTGCGGCCAGCGGGTGCAGGGGCCCAAACTTTGTCGCTTGAACCTTGAGTGTTTTTCGTAATGACCGGATTTCGCGCACCGTTGTTGAGTACCCTGGGCCTGTTGCTGGGCAGCACCGCTGCATGGGCGGCTGACCCGGAAATTCATTGGCCCAGCGGCTGGCAGGTAGAGGAAGTGGCGCCCGACGACCAGGCCCCGGCGCAACCGTCGGCGGTGTCCCGCCAGCGGGCCATAAAGAATGATGAGAATGGCGCGACCTTGATGGTCATGGAGTTGACGGGCACGCCAATCGAAGCGGGGCATACGGTCAACCTGCAAGGTGTGCTGCTGGAAATGCGCAAATCCATCCAGAAGGACTTTGCCCAGGGTGGTTATCAAAGTGTGTGCACCAAGATGCACTCCACAACATTGAGCCGGCTTGAGGCATTGGAAACTACCTGTGTAATCACCGAGAACGGTCGGCATGTGCTGTCGCAAACGTTGGTGGGGGCTGTCGATACCGATAAGGCCTATGTTTTTTCATACGCAGGCCAGGCCGACGCTTACGAATCAAGCAAGGATGAAGTCAGTTCGGTGCGTGACAGCCTTAAACTTTGAGCGTTGTAGGCATCGCGACAAATAAGTCGATTTGAACAAAGTGAAATGTTTTTTAAAGTTCGTTTTTGAAAGTGCCAGCGTCCTGATTTGTTTCACTATCGATGCCTGTAAACAAAAAAGCCCTGCATGTGCAGGGCTTTTCTTAGTGCGTTTGTACTAGCCGCAAAGCATTAGCCGCGAAGCCAGGAGTCTACTGTGGCTGCGCCGTACTGTTCTTTCCACGCCTTCAGGCCGCGATGGTTGCCGCCCTTGGTTTCGATCAGTTCACCCGTGTGCGGGTTGTGGTAAACCTTGACGACGCGGGCACGGCGCTGTTTGGGTGCGGCAGCGACGGAAGCGCCGGACTTGCCCGGGTTAGGATCCAGGATGGAGATGATGTCGCGCAGGCTTTTGCCGTAGGTCTTCATCAGCCCTTGCAGCTTTTCTTCGAATTCGATTTCTTTCTTCAAACCAGCATCGTTCTTCAGGGATTCCAGCTGGGCAAGCTGCTCTTGAAGGGCTTTTTCTGCTGCGCGAAATTCGGCGAGTCTGGACAAAATCTATACTCCAATAGTGTATTTGGCTGATATCTACTGCAAACAAAGCGATAAGCCAAGAGCCTTAAGGCGACTCAATGAAAGTGGCCTTCCTGCCAATTCAGCACAGGCAGGAAAAATTGTAGTAGTTAATCAGTCATGAGTAAATCATGTCTTTTGTATAAATAACAATATTTCCGTTGAAGTGGCTGGCTATTCAATGGCTGTTCAGGAATCTAATGAACTCGTCGCAAGGTACAGGCTTGCCAAACAGGTAGCCTTGCAAGAAATCAACGCCTTGGGCCGCCAGATAGTGGCATTGTTCTTGTGTTTCGACGCCTTCGGCAACGATGCCCAGGTCCAGCTTGGCAGACAGTTCAATGATGCTGTCGAGTATATGCCGCGAGAGTGCATCAACACCGATCATTGCCACGAAGCTTTGATCTATCTTCAAGTAATCGACATTGAAGTTGCGCAAATAACCCAGGCTGGAGTGGCCGGTGCCAAAGTCGTCGATCGCGATCATTACCCCCATTTCATGCAGCGCCTGGAACAGCTGGCGGGTGATATCCGTGGGTTCGATCAACTCGCGCTCGGTCAACTCCAGGACCAGGATCACCTTGCCCGGCGGGAAGGCAGCGAGGAACTCCCGGCAGTCCTCCACCAGCTCTAGGTCGTGACAATGGCGAGCGGTAATGTTGATGCCCACGTGAAAATTGTCGGCAAACTGCGCGGTGTGGGGCGCCAACTGTGCGGCGGTCTGGCGCATCAGGGCGCGGGTCATCGGTACGATCAGGCCCGAATGTTCGGCCAGGGGAATGAACAGGTCCGGGCGCACCAGGCCTTCCCTGGGATGATTCCAGCGCATCAGCACTTCACAGCCGGCCCACTGCCGGATGTTGTCGCCACGCACCACTGGCTGGTAATAGGGCACAAATTCATTGGCGCCCAGGGCCCGTTGCAGTTCCAGGGTCGGTGCCGATGAGCGCTTTTGCAGCCAGTGGGCGAGGATGCCTGCCAGCACGCCGAAAAACACCACCAGAACGAACAGTGCAGGATACCGCGCCTGCATGTAGCGCCAGGTTTCACCCTCCGGCATCCCGGCTTCCACGCTGTAGGTATACCGTGTGGAGTCGAGATGATGATGCGCGACGGAAAATGTCGGCAGCGTTGTGCTGTGCACCTTGCCATCCGCCGCCAGCCAGTTAGGCCCCACCTGCAACACCAGGTCGGTATATCGGCTGATCAGGCGCAAGGCGTTTGTCAGGTGGTAGCCATCGATGGAGGCAAAGGCCCCCCGGTCTCCCTCGGTGAGGCGATAAACAAGCAATGCGGTGTCGGGTGTTACCGGGTTGCCTTTCATCAGCCAGAGACGGCCGCCGACGTAGTCCTCAGGGTTGACCGGTGACTGGTAGTTGCCACCAAACAACGAGCTGCAATAGATGTTGCGCTGCCAGGACAAGGTGGTGGCGCGCACGAACGGCCGGCGGGTGACCTGTTCCCGCAGCTTCAGTTGAGTCGGGTTATCACATTCATGGCCGGCCAGTGGCAGCAGGTCCTGGGCGGCGAGGGCGGTGTTGTCGAGCATCAGGTCAAACTGGCGCACGGCCTCCTGGGCGGTTTGCGCGGTGCTGTGCTCGAGGGTGCGCCCGGCTTGCCAATACAGGATAAGCACACCCAGCAAAATGGGCAGCGCGCCGCTGAGCAGGGTGATCAGGTGGCGAGTGGAGGCTTTTCGGGGGCCTTTGACGGTCAGTGGCATTTGCGCAGCCTGTAGCGGGAGAGGGCAATAGGACGCTCAAATGCGGTCGGGACAACCTCGGTGGCCTTCCAACAAAGCGTATCGGTATTGGCCATGATAGATGGCGGCAGGCGTCTGTGCATGTTCAATAAAGCTTCAACCGTGTGGCCAGTTGAATAAATGCCAGGGTTGCCGGCGAGGACTGCCGACGGTCCAGTACCGCCAGCCCCACCTGGCGTTTGACGGCAGGCTTGAGCGGTTTGATCAGGTAATCCGCCTGCGTGGATTCAGGCAGCGACAACTCGGCAACAATGGTCACGCCGTCGCCCCGGCGCACGGTGTCCAGGGTGCTGAGCAGCTGTGAGCAGCGGTAACGCACATCCGGCTGCAACCCTGCACCGACGAACAGCCTTGAGACCAGTTCGGCCGAACCGGCCTGGGTCAGGATAAAAGGTTCACCACACAGCGCTTTCAGGCTGACACTTGGCTGCGCGCCCAAGTGATGCCCCAAGGGCAGCAGCGCGACCAGTTGGTCCTCAATCAACGGGAACGTATCGAAGCGCTCTTCAGGCAGCACCACAAACCCAACGTCGACGCGCCGCTCTTCCAGCCACTGCGTCACCTGGCGATCGGGGCCTTCGTCGACATGCACCTCGATGCCCGGATGCTGCTCGCGAAAATACTGCAGGATCGCGGGCAACAGGCGAATCGATGAGGTCGGCCCGAACGAGCCGATGCGCAGCGTGCCGCGCTTCATCCCGCGGGCATCGGCGGCTTCCTGTTGCAGCGTGTTGGCCAACCCGAGCATGGCCCGGGCGCGCAACAGCAGTTGTTGGCCGATATCGCTGAGTTCGACCTGGGACTGATGACGTCGGATCAACTCCACACCCAGTTCCTGCTCCAGGGATTTGATCGCATGGGACACCGCCGATTGGCTGATGCCCAGGCGATTGGCGGCGCTGGTGAAACCTTGCAGTTCGGCCACCAGGGAAAAGATTTCCAGTTGGGTAAGGGTCATGAGTATTTACTCATTTTACGATGATCGGGGATTAGCCAAACAATAAGCCAATCCCGTGTCTTGTGAGTAGAAATCTGATGAACCCGAGCCCTGACCGTCTGACGTATCTGAAGCTGGCGGCCGTGACCATGATCTGGGGCGGCACCTTCGTTGCCGGGCGCTATCTGGCGGCAGGCCTGGACCCACTGTTGGCGGCGACCGTGCGCTTTGCACTGGCCAGCCTGGCGCTGCTGGCCTTCCTGGGCGTTGCGCGTATTCGCCTGGTGCGTCCGACCACCGCGCAATGGGTGCAATTGATGGTGCTGGGCTTTTTCGGGATCTTTTTCTACAACCTGTGTTTTTTCTACGGCCTGCATTACATCAATGCGTCCCGGGCGTCGTTGATCGTGGCGCTGAATCCGGCAGTGATTGGCCTGGCCTCGTGGCTGCTGTTCAAGGAACGCCTGGGCTGTTTCAAGCTGGTGGGGATCGCGCTGTGCCTGGGTGGCGCAGGGCTGGTGATCGTCAGTCGCAACCCGCAGTTGCTGCAGGGCACGGCAGATGCGTGGGTCGGTGACCTGCTGATTTTCGGCTGCGTGGTGGGGTGGGGCGTGTACTCGCTGTTTTCCCGGAGTCTCAACCAGCGCCTGGGGCCGTTGCAAACCGTGACCTGGTCGATCCTGCTGGGCACGCTGATGCTGACGATCACCACGCTGGTGACGGGCCGACTAACGGTGGCCGCATTGGGCCGGATTGATCTGCCCCAACTGATGAGTTTGCTGTACCTGGGCGTGCTGGGCTCGGCACTGGCCTACATCGGCTACTACGATGGCCTGCGCCGCATTGGCGCCACCCGTGCGGGTGTATTTATCGCCCTCAATCCGCTGACGGCAGTGATCTGCGGCGCATTGCTGCTTGGCGAGCAACTGACCGTGCCGATGCTGCTGGGTGGGGCGGTCATCCTGCTGGGCATCTATCTGTGCAACAAACCCCTTGCGCGGGCCAGGGCAATGGGGATTTGATAAGACTACGGACAAATCTGTTTACGCTGTGTAGAATCGATTTACGCATACAAGAATAAGGACTTGCGCTAACGCAAGCCTCGCCCGTCAGAGACTGATGTAACCATGAAGCTACTCGGGTCCCCCCTCATCTTTGGTGACTTCCTCGCCCGCAGCGTGCGGGGTATCTCCTGTGCGCCACCCGCTGACCTCATCCTTGCTCGCAAATAAACATTTGTTAATTACAAGAATGATGATGAGGCACCGAAAATGGCAGACCTGTACGAAAACCCAATGGGCCTGATGGGCTTTGAGTTCATCGAATTCGCATCGCCAACCCCGGGCACCCTGGAGCCGATCTTCGAGATCATGGGCTTCACCAAGGTCGCGACCCACCGTTCCAAGAACGTACACCTGTACCGGCAGGGCGAGATCAACCTGATCCTCAACAACGAACCCAACAGCATCGCCTCCTACTTTGCGGCCGAGCACGGCCCGTCGGTGTGCGGCATGGCGTTTCGCGTCAAGGACTCGCAACAGGCCTACAACCGGGCCCTGGAACTGGGCGCCCAGCCTATCCATATCGAAACCGGCCCGATGGAGTTGAACCTGCCGGCGATCAAGGGCATTGGCGGCGCGCCGCTGTACCTGATCGACCGCTTTGGTGAAGGCAGCTCGATCTATGACATCGACTTCGTGTACCTCGAAGGTGTCGAGCGTAACCCGGTGGGCGCGGGCCTCAAGGTCATCGACCACTTGACCCACAACGTGTACCGCGGCCGCATGGCCTACTGGGCGAACTTCTACGAGAAGCTGTTCAATTTCCGTGAGGCGCGCTATTTCGACATCAAGGGCGAATACACCGGCCTGACCTCCAAGGCCATGAGCGCACCGGACGGCATGATCCGCATCCCGCTGAACGAAGAATCGTCCAAGGGTGCCGGGCAGATCGAAGAGTTCCTGATGCAGTTCAACGGCGAGGGCATCCAGCACGTTGCCTTCCTCACCGATGACCTGGTCAAGACCTGGGATGCGTTGAAGAAGATCGGCATGCGCTTCATGACCGCGCCGCCAGACACCTATTATGAGATGCTCGAAGGCCGCCTGCCGAACCACGGCGAGCCGGTGGATCAACTGCAGGCACGGGGCATCCTGCTGGACGGCTCGTCAGTGGCGGGGGACAAGCGCCTGCTGCTGCAGATCTTCTCGGAAACCCTGATGGGCCCGGTGTTCTTCGAGTTCATCCAGCGTAAGGGTGACGACGGCTTTGGTGAAGGCAACTTCAAGGCACTGTTCGAATCCATCGAGCGCGACCAAGTGCGTCGTGGTGTGTTGACCGCTGACTGATCGCCTGGGCGATACACAAAAAAGCCCGACCGGGATTGCACCTGGCCGGGCTTTTTGTTGCCCGGCAGAAACATCGGGACACAGGCGGTTGCCAGCGGCCAGGAACGGAATTCACTGCCAGCGTTACTCAGTGTCATATGCCCAGTTGAGGTTCATGTATGACAGTCATTGCGCACACCGGTAGTCCACCTCCAGGTTTGAATCAGGCAGCAGCCGTCAACGACGAACCGGCCATCAGTCCCTTGGCCCCAACTGCTCCCTCCCCATTAAGTCCTGCCACTGTCGCCCGCGTGACGTTTTCCTCGAACGTGGAATGGAGCAGTGCGCAGGGCGAGCTGACCGCCGCAGGCGTCGAACTGGCCAATGCCGTATTGGCCCCGGGTACCTCTTCAACCGTCGGCGCGCAGGTCTGCACGTTCGCGGTGGACGGGATCCAGTCGAGCGACATTCTGGTGGTCAAACGCGTACCCGCCTCTGAAACCGGAACGAATATCCTGTTGTACATTCCTGACGAGGAGGGCAATTCGTTCTTCGAATTCAATAACCTTGAAGAAATGAACGCCTGGCTCAAAGAGGTCGCCACCGACCCTGACACGTTGGATGTATTTGCCGGGCATTTTTCCCGCAATGCACCTGCCGATCAGACAAAGCGGGTAAAAGACACGATGACGCGCTTCGCCGCAGGCGATATCAATGCCGTGGTCGGGCCTTTTGGCTACGAAAAGGGCGATATCTTCAATCGCCTGGACAAGCACACAAGCGTGCCGCCGGTACCGGTCAACGGGCTGACGGGGACCTACCTGAAAGTTGAGACCCGTGATGGCCGGGTGACTTTCGCAGGCACACGTCCGGACGGAGAAACCGTACTCTATCAGTACGATGCCTACGGCAACTTCCATGGAGGAGGTAACAAGGGCAACTTCTACTTTGTGAAAAACGGCCTGAACAATGACCAGCCGCTGTCGCCTGTCTCGCGAGAGCAATACTTGAAAACGGTCGTCAGTGTCAGCCTGGATAATGTGGGTGCCAACGATTTATGGGGGCTGTTCGACGAGTTCATCCGCCAACTGAAGAACCCGGGTTCAGGCATTGGGACGGCCTTGATCGCACTGGGCGTGCCTGAGGATGTGGCGCAGTCCATCGAAAAAATCGTCAAAAACCCCGTCACCGGCACCTTGCTTGAACTCAACCATGGCAACCGGCTCGGTAAGCTGTTTGGCGTTGAAAAGGCGCAAATGGACGCCGCACTGACGCAAATAGGCGACGAAATCCAAGGCAGGATTCCGTATTACGGGGCCATCCGAGGGGGGTTGTCGCAAACGGCTGTAATGCTCGAAATGGCAGCAAAAAAAAGCGCTGTCAGGCCTTCTGCTGACGCACCAAATGCTTGAAGCCTTCAAACACCAGCACCATCACCGCGAGCCAGATCGGAAGATACGTCAGCCATTCCCCCGCCTTGATGCTTTCGCCCAACAACAAGGCCACGCCGAGCAGCAGCACCGGTTCTACATAGCTGAGCAGCCCGAACAGGCTGAAGGCCAACAAGCGGCTGGCGACGACGTAGCACACCAGCGCCGACGCACTGATCAAGCCCAGCATCGGGATCAAGGCGTACAAGCCCTTGTGGGCGTCGAGCACGGCAAAACCCTGTTCGCCGCTTTGCACGAACCACAGTGCCACCGGCAACATCAGCGCCATATCGAGCCACAGCCCGCCGAGGTGGTCGGTCTTCAGGCGTTTGCGCAGTACGAAGTAAACCGGGTAGCCGATAATCACTACCAGGGTTGCCCAGGAGAATCCGCCCACCTGATACAACTCGTTCAGCACACCAGCACCGGCGAAGAACACCGCAATCTTTTGCAGGCGTGACAATTGTTCGCCATACACCAGCCGACCGGTCAGCACCATCGTCAATGGCAGCAGGAAATAGCCCAGCGATACATCCAGGCTGCGACCGTTGAGCGGCGCCCACATGAACAGCCACAACTGCACCCCCAGCAAGGCCGAAGACACCACGACCCCGCCGATCAGCGCGGGTTTGGCCGCAACCAGCCGAACCAGTTCCCACACCCGTCGCCACTCGCCGCTGACAATCATGAACACGGTCATGCAGGGCACCGTCAACAACATGCGCCAGCCGAAGATCTCCAGGCCGCTCAAGGGCGTAAGCAGCGACGTGAAGTAATACATCACGGCAAACAACACCGAGGCCAAGACCGATAACACAACACCTTTAGACACACTGTCCTCACGAAAGCCGATTGATACAAAAGAAGGGGGGATTTCAGGGAGGGAATATAGTGCTTTTGAGGTGAGATGTTTGCTCTGTTTTGGAGCGGTTTATGGGAGGATTTCTCAGGTCCCCCCATAAAAGGGACTTATGGCCGGGCAACTCGCCCCGACACAAAGTGGCTCACATCATTGAACCCTGGCGTCGACGCATGCCCTGGCGTGACCAGCGAGTCGATGAATGCTTCGTCCTCCGCCGTGATCTTCACCTCCAGCGCGCCGGTGTAGGCATCCCACTGCGCCTCGGTGCGCGGCCCGACAATCGCCGAACTGACCGCCGAGTTGTTCAGGACCCAGGCAATCGCGAACTCGACAATCCCCACGCCACGGCCCTGGGTGTATTGCTGGATCTGCTGGGCGATGCGCAGGGATTCAACGCGCCATTCGGTTTCCAGGATGCGCTTGTCCTGGCGCCCGGCACGGCTGCCGGCTTCAGGCGTTACGTCCGGCGCATATTTGCCGCTGAGCACGCCACGGGCCAGCGGGCTGTAAGGCACCACGCCCAGGCCATATGCGGCGGCGGCGGTGATCTGCTCCACCTCGGCCTGACGGTTGACGATGTTGTACAGCGGCTGGCTGATGATCGGTTTGTCCACCCCCAGGCGCTCGGCCACGCGGATCACTTCGGCGATCCGCCAGCCGCGGTAGTTGGAAAGGCCCCAGTGGCGGATCTTGCCCTCGCGGATCAAGTCGCCAATCGCTGAAACCGTGACTTCCAGTGGCGTGTTGTGGTCTTCGCGGTGCAGGTAATAGATGTCCAGGTAATCGGTGTCGAGGCGCGTCAGGCTGGCTTCCAGCGCATTGAAAATCCGCTTGCGACTCAGGCCGCTGCGGTTCGGCAGGCCATCCGCCGGGCCGATGCCGACCTTCGAAGCCAGCACCCAATCCTGGCGCTGGCGGGCGATGGCTTCGCCGACGATTTCCTCGGAGCGCCCGCCGGTGTAGACGTCGGCGGTGTCGATAAAGTTGATGCCTTGATCCCAGGCCTTGTCGATGATGCGCAGCGAGTCCTCGGTGTTGGTCTGCTCGCCAAACATCATGCTGCCCAGGGTCAGTGCGCTGACCTTCAACCCGGACTGGCCCAGTGTGCGGTAAATCATCGTGAACACCTCAAAAGGGGGAGACAGGCCCTATCCAATACCAGAGAGCAAGGCTCTGGAACAAGCCCCGCGACGGTTATTGCGGTAATAGTTCGGCGCAGCGCAGTTGCAGGAAGCGGTGCAGTACCTTGACCCGCTCCGACACCTGCAACCGATGGGGACACATCAGATTGAACGGGGTCGGTTCGCCTTGCCAATCGGTGAGCAACGGCACCAGGCGCCCGGCCTTGATATCGCGCGCTACATCCAGACGCGCTTTATAGGCGATGCCGTGCCCGGCCAATGCCCAGCGCCGCACGATCTCGCCGTCATCACTGAGGTAGTCGCCGCCGACCTCGACTTCCTGCAGCACCTCGCCCTGGCGAAAGTACCAGGTGTTGTTCGCCCGACCCTGGCGCATATAGCGCAGCGTGCTGTGTTCTGCCAGGTCCTGGGGGAGGCGTGGCGTACCGTGGCGCGCGAGGTAGTCGGGGCTGGCGCACGCCACCCGCGTGTGGTCGGGCACCACCGGCAACGCGACCAAGCTGGAGTCCCGTGGTACGCCGAAGCGCAGGGCGATGTCGACGGTTTCGCGGAACAGGTCGGCATTGCTGTCATTGAGCAGCAACTGAAGGCGCACGTTCGGGTGTTCGAGCTTGAACTCATCCAGCCAGCCCAGCAGCACATTGCGCCCGAAATCCGAGGGCGCGGCCAATTGCAGTAATCCGCTGAGGCTCTGGCCTTGCTGCTTGACCGCCTGTTCGCCTTCCGACAGCGCCTCCAGGGCCACGCGCACACTGTCGAGGTAGCGCCGGCCTTCTTCGGTCAGGCGCATGCTGCGGGTGGAACGCGCCAGCAGCCGGATGCCCAGGCGGGTTTCCAGGCGCTTGAGGGCAATGCTCGCTGCGGCCGGGGTCAGGCTGAGGCTGCGGGCAGCTGCCGACAGGCTGCCGGTGTCGGCGGTGCGTACGAACACTTCAAGGTCGAGGATTGAGCTCATTTGTAAAAATCCTTTAAAGATCTTGTCGTTTTACCGGGATTTTTCAACGATTGCCAAGCTGGGAAGATGAAAGCTCATTTTCTCAGCCAGGTATTTCCCCATGACATCTCCCCTCAACGGCACAACCATCATCGTCATTGGCGGCAGCAGCGGCATTGGTGCCGCGGTGGCCAAGCAGGCCGTGGCACGCGGTGCCCATGTGGTGCTGGCCGGGCGGCGCTTGTCTTCAACCGTGGAGAACGGGGTGCGCAGCGAGCAGGTGGACGTGACCGACGCAGCCTCATTACAGCGCTTGTTCGAAACCGTGGGGCCGTTTGACCATCTGGTCTACACCGCAGGGCCTGCGGTGCAGGCCAAGGCCCTGATCGAGACCGACCTGAACCTGGCGCAAGACAACTTCAACGTGAAGCTCTGGGGGTCGCTGCGGGCGATCCAGTCGGCGCTGCCATTTCTCGCCGAGCGCGGCAGCATCACCCTGACGTCGGGGCAGTTGGGGCGCAAAACGGTTGCGGGGCAATTCATCAAGACCGGCATCAATGCGGCGACCGAAGCGCTGGGCAAGCAACTGGCCAAGGAACTGGCGCCACGGCGGGTCAATGTGGTCAGCCCGGGGGTGATCGACACCGAGGCGTATGCCGGGTTGTCCGATGAGCAGCGACTGGCAATGTTTGCCAAGGCGGGCGGGGCGTTGCCGGTGGGGCGCGTGGGGCAGGCCGAAGAAGTGGCTGCCGGGTATGTGTTGGCGATGGAGAACGGGTTTATTACCGGTAGCGTGATTGATGTCGACGGCGGCGGATTACTCTAAAGGCAGCTGAATAAAAAAGGTCCCGCTTTCAGGCGGGACCTGCATTATCAGTAATAGGGCCGTGCTTAATAACGTGGCACCGGAACCGGTTGTGGCGGGTAGTAATAGCCTGGAGGCGGCGCCTGGTAATAGACCGGCGGCGGCTGTTGGATGTACACCGGCTGCGGTTGCACGTAAACCGGTTGCTGCTGCACATAGACCGGAGGCTGGGAGTTGGCGACCACCGAACCCACTACGAGACCGCCGACAACCGCACCCAGCAAAGCCGGGCCACCCCAGCCCCAACCACCGCCATGCCCGTACCCATAACCGTGACCCCAGCCATAGCCATATCCTCCACGGGCTTCTGCTTGCCCTGCGATGGCGAGGGTGGCAATGAGCAACATGGCTACTTTCATTTTTGAGAGTCGACTGATCATGATAAGTCCTCTACGTATGCACCGAACCGGTCTTGATAATATCCCCGGGCATATGCTTCAGACAGCGGTTTCGGACGGGATGATGGGGTACGAAAGTAAAGGCTGGGTAAAGGTTGTAGCCTATTTGTTACCTGGAATGGGCGTAAAGGTTAATACGGCTGTCAGGCAGTTGTTTGCCTATAAAAACACGCCTTTATATGAGCAGATAGATGACCGGCGCCGCCCTCGATATCGCGGCACCGGTCAGCGCTGATTCAAGCCTTGAGTGTGCGCGTCATGCGCAACGCCAACACACTGCCCGCGACGATCACCGCCGCCAGCAGGTACAGCGCCAGGTCCGTAGACCCGGTGGCATCTTTCACAAACCCGACGATATACGGGCTGAGGAACCCCGCCATCTGGCCCATGGAGTTGATCAACGCCAGACCGCCCGCTGCCGCACCTGCGCTGAGCATCGCGGTTGGCACCGGCCAGAACATCGGCAGGCCGGTGAGGGCACCCATGGTAGCGATGGTCAGGCCGAGGATCGCAATGGCCGGCGTGGTTGCAAAGTTCACCGCAATCACCAGCCCGATCGCGCCCATCAGCATCGGCACCACCAGGTGCCAGCGACGCTCCTTGCGCAAGTCGGCAGAGCGGCCCACCAGCAGCATGAACACCGCCGCCAGCAGGTACGGGATCGCACTCAACCAGCCAATCACCAGGTTATCGCTGAAGCCCATGTTCTTGATGATCGATGGCAGCCAGAAGTTGATGGCGTACACACCGCTCTGGATGCAGAAGTAGATCAGGCCGAACGCCCAGATCGCCGGGTTCTTGAACACTTCCAGCAGCGAGTCGCTGGTGGTCTTCGGTTTGTTGGCCAGGTCGGTCGCCTGGTCGGCTTCCAGCACCGCGCGCTCATGGGGCGTGAGCCACTTGGCGTTGGCAAAGCTGTCGCTGAGCAGGAAGTAGGCGAGGGCGCCGAGGATCACCGTCGGCACGCCTTGCAGCAGGAACATCCACTGCCAGCCCGCAAGCCCGCCCTGGCCGGCGGCGAAGTGGTTGAGGATCCAGCCGGAGAACGGGCTGCCGAGCAGGCCGGATACCGGAATCGCCGACATGAACAGCGCCATGATCCGCCCACGGCGGAAGGTCGGGAACCACTGCGAGAGGTACAGCACCACGCCCGGGAAGAACCCGGCTTCAGCGGCGCCGGTCAGCAGGCGCAAGCCGTAGAAGTGCGTCGGTGTGGTAACGAACAACAGGCAGGTGGACAGGGCGCCCCAGACGATCATCATCAGCGCAATCCAGCGCCGTGGACCGAATTTGGTCAGCGCCAGGTTGCTCGGCACGCCGCACAGCACGTAGCCGATAAAGAAGATCCCGGCACCGAGGCCGTACACGGTCTCGCTGAATTTCAGGTCGTCGAGCATCTGCAACTTGGCAAAGCCGACGTTGACGCGGTCGAGGTAGTTGAACAGGTAGCAGATGAAAATGAAGGGGATCAGGCGCAGGGTGATGCGCTTGTATACGGCGTTTTTATCGTCATCGGTGGCCTGGGTAACAGCGGCGCTCTGTGACATGGCAGTCTCTCTTTATTATGATTTTTCGCGATGCGAGGGTAACGTTGATCGCCCAACGAGTCTCGGCCACCTCAAGGGGTGCTGTCTTTGTGCTCGCGCACAGTGAAGCATGGTTTGCGCTGTGCCTATGAACAACCGGTTTTTTTCAGGAATTTAGCCCCATGTTCGAGCTGGATCATGACCTGGCGCAGGATATCGTCAATCGCACCATGGCGATCCTGCCCTATAACGTCAACGTCATGGACAGCCAGGGCCTGATACTGGGCAGCGGCGAACCCGAGCGGATCAACACCCGCCACGAAGGCGCGCAGTTGGTGCTGGCCAACGGGCGGGTGGTGGAGATCGACGGCCAGACCGCCAAGCACCTCAAGGGCGTGCAACCCGGGATCAACCTGCCGCTGCTGCACGACCAGCGCCTGATCGGCGTGCTGGGCATTACCGGTGAGCCGGAATTGCTGCGCACCTATGCCGAACTGGTGCGCATGACCGCCGAAATGCTGGTCAGCCAGCGTCACCAGCAAGCCGAGCAACAATGGCGGCGCCAGCGCTGCGATGATCTGCTGGCACTGCTGCTGGCCGAGACCGGTGATTCGCCGCGCCTGGTGGATGAAGCCCAGCAACTGGGCCTCAAGCCGCAGCTGGCGCGCACGCCGTACCTGTTCGAGCTGGGCAGCGGCCAGTCGGCCGAGGCCTTGAGCGCCTGGCTGACCTCGCGCTACCCCGACAGCTGGTGCGTCAGCTCCGCGCAGTTTTCCCTGCTGTGGTGCCGGCCGGCGTCGGTGCAAGTCGATAACCCGCGCCTGCTGGAAAAGCTCGACGGCCTGGGCTGGAACATCCTGCGGGTCGCCGTCGGGGGGCAAGCGGACGGGCTGGCCGGCCTGCGCCGTTGTTACCGGCGAGTCGGCGACCTGCTCGCCTATGGCCGTGATGTGCTGCCCGAATCGCGGTTGCTGACCCTCAATCGCTACCGCCTGCCGGTCATGCTCTGGCGCCACCGCAACGACGACGCCCTCGATGAATTGCTCAACCCGCTGCGCAAGGTACTGGCCAAGGACAGCAACGGCCAGTTGCTGGCGACCCTGCGCAGCTGGTGCGACCACGACGGCCAAAGCCAGGCGTGCGCCGATGCCCTGGGGATCCACCGCAACAGCCTGCGCTACCGCATGGAACGCATCGCCGAGCTGAGCGGCGTCGACCCGCTGACCCTCGACGGCATGCTCGCGTTGTACCTCGGCGTGCAGCTATTGCCGCAAGCATTGTCCAAATGAACAACAAACCCCAGCCACTCTTGTGCAATGGACCGGCGTTATTGCCGGTGCCAACTGGCAGCATGGGCGTTATAAAAACCGGAGAAAGCCCATGAAAATCATCATCGCCCCCGACTCGTTCAAGGACAGCCTGAGTGCTGAAGGCGTGGCGAATGCCATTGCCGAGGGGTTGGCCAGCGTGTGGCCCAACGCCGAGCTGATCAAGTGCCCGATGGCGGACGGTGGTGAGGGCACGGTGGAATCGGTACTCGCCGCCTGCCAGGGCGAGCTGCGCACCAGCCGTGTGCAAGGGCCATTGGGCGGCAGTGTCGACGCGCATTGGGGCTGGTTGGCCGAGAGCCACACCGCAATCATCGAAATGGCCGAAGCCAGCGGCCTGCAACTCGTGCCACCGGGTCAGCGAAATGCGTGTTCCAGCAGCACCTTCGGCACTGGCGAACTGATCCGCGCCGCCTTGGATGCCGGCGCCCAGCGCATCATCCTGGCCATTGGCGGCAGCGCCACCAACGACGGCGGCGCCGGGGCGATGCTAGCCCTGGGTGTGCAGTTGTTTGATGCCGAGGGAGCAGCGCTGCCCCTTGGCGGCCTGGCGCTGGGCAAGCTATCGCGCATCAGCCTTGAACAACTGGATCCCCGCCTGAACGAAGTGCGCTTCGAAATCGCCGCCGACGTGAACAACCCTTTATGCGGTCCTCACGGGGCCTCGGCGATTTTTGGCCCGCAAAAGGGCGCCACTCCCCAGCAAGTCGAGCAACTGGATGCGGCCCTCGGCCATTTTGCCGATCACTGCGCCAGGGTATTGCCCAAAGACGTACGCGACGAACCCGGCAGCGGCGCCGCCGGTGGCTTGGGTTTCGCCGCCAAGGCGTTCCTTGGCGCGCAGTTTCGCGCGGGTGTTGAAGTGGTCGCAGAGCTTGTTGGGCTTGAGCAAGCCGTGCGTGGCGCCGACCTGGTGATCACCGGCGAAGGCAGGTTCGATGCCCAGACCCTGCGCGGCAAGACCCCGTTTGGCGTGGCGCGGATCGCCAGGCAGCAAAACGTGCCGGTGATCGTGATCGCCGGCACCCTGGGTGATGGCTATGAGCAGATGTACGCCCACGGTGTGGATGTCGCGTTCGCCTTGCCGTCCGGCCCGACTACCCTGGAGCAGGCCTGCAGCGAGGCACCGCGCCTGTTGCGCGAGCGCGCCTCGGACATCGCGCGGGTCTGGAAATTGGTGGCTTCGCGTTCCCGATGAGTGCAGTGCAGGGCTCGCCATTCTGAGGCTTTGCCGCCTACACTGGTCGGCCACGTGTTTTTCAAAGGACGAAACACCATGCACACACCTGAACCCAAGATCGTTATCACGCGCTTCACCGAGGCCCACCTTGAAGGCGTCGCTGCGCTCTACAACGACCCGGCTGTCTGCCGTCAGGTGCTGCAAATGCCTTTCCAGTCAGTCGAGGCCTGGCGCAAACGCCTGGTGCAGGACAACGAGCGGCGGCTACAGCTGGTGGCGCTGCATGCCGGTGAAGTGATCGGCCAGCTGGGTTTGGAACAGTATTTGCGCGTGCGCCAAAGCCACGTCGGTTCATTCGGCATGGGCGTCGCCACCGCCTGGCAGGGCAAGGGCGTGGGCTCCCGGCTGCTGGGCGCGGCGCTGGAGGTGGCGGATAACTGGATGAACCTGCACCGGGTGGAACTCACGGTGTACGCCGACAACGAAGCCGCCCACCGGCTGTACCACAAGTTCGGCTTCGAGACCGAAGGCCTGCTGCGCGACTACGCCGTGCGTGACGGCGCATTCGTCGACACGCTGACCATGGCGCGCATCCGCAAGCCGGCCTAGTCGTCCTGCAACGCAAACGCCACCGCAGCCTGCGCATGCAGCTCGGTGGTGTCCAGCAAGGGCAGGTCGCTGTGCTGCGGCTTGATCAACAGGCTGATTTCCGTACAGCCGAGGATGATGGCCTGGGCGCCACGGGCGGCCAAAGACTCGATCACCCGCTGGTACACCTCGCGCGATGCGTCGCTGATCACCCCGACGCACAACTCTTCGTAAATGATCCGGTGCACGGCCTGGCGCTCTTCAGCGTCCGGCACCAGCACGGTCAGCCCCTGTGCCGCCAGGCGTGACTTGAGAAACTCCTGCTCCATGGTAAACGCGGTACCCAGCAGGCCAACGGTCAGGGTGCCAGCTTCCACGGCCGCCGCGCCGGCAGCGTCTGCAATATGCAGAAACGGTATCGACACCGCCGCTTCAATCCGCGGCGCTACCAGGTGCATGGTGTTGGTACACAGCACGATGCACTCGGCGCCACCGGCTTGCAGGCGGCGGGCGGCGTCTTCGAGGATCAGCGCCGCGTCGTCCCAGCGCCCGGCGTGCTGGGCCTGCTCCACCGGGCCGAAGTCGACGCTGTACATCAACAGTTGTGCCGAGCGCAGAGGCCCGAGCTGGTCGCGCACGTTCTGGTTGATGATGCGGTAATACTCGGCGCTGGACTCCCAGCTCATGCCGCCGATAAGGCCGATGGTGCGCATGCGATGCTCCTGAATTGGACGGGCGAGGGCACCACATTACCCGCGCGCTGCGCTTTAGTCATACGCCGGTGTGCGGCATCTGCCATGATCAAGGCTCGCAACATGGGTCACCCAAGGAACACGGCAATGGACGATGTACAACAACTGGGCGAGATGCTGCGTCATTACGCCGACAGCGAAGCTCACAAGAAACAGCAGTTCGAAGTGCAGTCGGCCCATTGGGCGCAGAAGATCGGCGAGTTGTTCGGCCAGATCGAGCAGTGGCTTGCGCCTGTGAAGACGGTCGGTTTGCTGGAAGTGCAGCGCGAGGCGTACGTGGCTTCCGGCCCCAGCGTGCCGGTGGAGACCTCCACCTTCAAGACCGAGAAACTGACCATCCATATCGCCGGCAAACCGGTGGAGTTCGTGCCGGATGTGATGGGCGCCGGCGGTTTGATTTCGCTGTCGGTGATGGGCTTGACCGCCGCCCGCTACGGCAGCATTTCCCTGGTATTGCTGCCGGGGAAAAACGACTGGCTGTGGAAGAAAACCAACGGTTTGAAAGACCCGGATACGTTCGGCTTCGATGCCAACTTCCTGGCGTTGCAGTTGCAGAGCCTGATTCCCCGCGAACGCGGCTAGTCGCTCAATGTGGTGCTTGTGTGGGAGCGGGCTTGCTCGCGAAAGCGGTGTGTCAGTCGCTGTATATGTTGACTGAACCACCGCATTCGCGAGCAAGCCCGCTCCCACAATTAGATATCTATATTGCCCCAGTCCTGCTTTGTTTCCTCAGGCGCCACCGCGTTGACCCGCTTGCCCGTGGCCCGCTCCACCCGCCGCGCCACTTCCGGGTCATCGGCGAACGGCATCAGGCTGGCCTCATCCAGGCTCTCCTTCGACTGGCCCCGCAGGCAATACTCCACCGCGCCATACAGGCCGATCACCGCCGCCAGGTTCAGCACTATCTCCCACATCAGGCGATCTGCGCGTCAAGCTGCGCCACCTTCAAATCCGCCACTCGTACCGTGCGCCAGGTGTTGTACGCCATCAGCAACATGCCGCTGAGGAAGAACACCCCGCCGACGAATCGCACCACAAATCCCGGGTGGCTGGCCTGTAACGCTTCCACAAACGAGTAGGTGAGGGTGCCGTCATCGTTCACCGCCCGCCACATCAGGCCCTGGGTGATGCCGTTGACCCACATCGACGCGATGTACAGCACCGTGCCAATGGTCGCCAGCCAGAAGTGCATATTGATCAGCCCCACACTGTGCATCTGCGCGTGCCCGAAGATTTTCGGGATCATGTGGTACAGCGAGCCAAATGTGATCATCGCCACCCAGCCCAGGGCGCCGGCGTGAACGTGGCCGATGGTCCAGTCGGTGTAATGGGAGAGGGCGTTGACGGTCTTGATCGCCATCATCGGCCCTTCAAAGGTCGACATCCCGTAGAACGCCAGCGACAGCACCAGGAAGCGCAGGATCGGGTCGGTGCGCAATTTATGCCAAGCCCCGGAAAGCGTCATCATGCCGTTGATCATCCCGCCCCAGCTCGGCGCCAGCAGGATCAGCGACATCGCCATCCCCAGCGACTGCGCCCAGTCCGGCAGCGCGGTGTAGTGCAGGTGGTGCGGACCGGCCCAGATGTACAGGGTGATCAGCGCCCAGAAGTGCACGATGGACAGGCGATAGGAATACACCGGCCGCCCGACCTGCTTCGGCACGAAGTAGTACATCATCCCCAGGAAACCGGTGGTCAGGAAGAACCCCACGGCGTTGTGCCCGTACCACCACTGCACCATCGCGTCGGTGGCCCCGGAATACACCGGGTAGGACTTGAACCAGTCCACCGGGATCGACAGGTGATTGACCACGTGCAGCATCGCGATCACCACGATAAATGCACCGAAGAACCAGTTGCCGACGTAGATGTGCTGGGTCTTGCGCTGCACCACAGTGGTGAAAAACACGATCGCATAGGCCACCCACACCACGGTCATCCACACCGCGCCGCTGAACTCGATCTCGGCGTATTCCTTGGTGGTGGTGTAACCCAGTGGCAGGCTGACCAGCATGATCACGATCACCGACTGCCAGCCCCAAAAGGTAAAGGCAGCGAGCTTGTCCGAGTACAGCCGTACCTGGCAGGTGCGCTGTACTGCGTAGTAGCTGGCGGCGAATTGCGCGCTGCCGGCAAAGCCGAAAATCACCAGGCTGGTGTGCAGCGGGCGCAGGCGGCCGAAGGTGGTCCACGGCAGGTCGAGGTTCATCTCGGGCCACACCAGTTGCGAGGCGATCCACACGCCCATGGCCATGCCGACCACGCCCCAGACGATAGTTGCAATGACGAATTGACGCACGACCTTGTAGTTGTAGGCCTGTGCGGTTGATGGTGGTTGCATGCTTAGTCCTCCCACGGTTCCAAGTGGGCGGCACTGTAGGAAGTATGGGTAGAACAATACAGACTCAGACCCGGGTCATTAATACGGATCAGCCACTAACCTGCATTTTTCGCACGTTACCCCCGTCAATAAATCGTTTGTCCAACCCCCGCCCAATGACAAAACTGCAAGTCACTCGCAAAACAACAACGATTGGGCAAAAAACCATATGCAAATCGAGCGCAACTTTTACAACGGCCACTTCGCCGAACCTGCCAGCACCGCCCAAATCGCGGTCTACAACCCCGCGACCGAGGCCCAGGTAGGCCGGGTGTCCGCCGCCACCCCTGATGAAGCCATTGCGGCCGTCGATGCCGCCGCCAGCGCACAGAAAACCTGGGGCAAGCTCACCAGCATCCAGCGCGCCGAACACCTGCGGGCTTTCGCCGCCGCCCTCGAAACCTGCGCTGAAAGCATAGGCCGGGCGCTGGCCAGCGAATCCGGCAAAAGCCTAGACGACGCCAGCAACGAAGCGCGCTACGCCGCCCAGATCACCCGCTACCACGCCGAATGGGCACGCCGCATCGAAGGCGAAATCATCCCCAGCGACACCCCGGACGAAAACCTGTTCCTGCAACGCGAGCCCATTGGCGTCGTGGCTTGCCTGATTCCGTTCAACTACCCGGTCTATACCCTGCTGCGCAAAATCGCCCCGGCGCTGATTGCCGGCAACACCGTGGTGGTGCGCCCGAGCAACAACACGCCGTTGTCCGCCTTTGAAATCGCCCGCGCCGTCGAGCAGTCGGGCATGCCGGCCGGCGTGATCAACATCCTGACCATGGACCACGCCACCGCCGCCGCCCTGTGCACCCACAAGGCCGTGGGCCTGATCACCCTGACCGGCAGCGTCAACGCCGGGCGCATCGTGCTCGACTACTGCAAGGCCAACATCGCCAAGCCGTCCCTGGAGCTGGGCGGCAAGACCCCGGCGATCATCGAGGCCGACGCCGACCTGGAAAAAGCCGCCAGCGACATCATCGCTTCCAAGACCACCCACTGCGGCCAACTGTGCACGGCCGTCGAGCGGGTGTATGTGCAGGAAAGCGTCTATGACCGATTCCTGGCCCTGCTCAAGGCCAAGATCGGCGCCGTCAAATTCGGTGACCGTGCCACGGATGCGGGCCTGATGGGCCCACTGGTCAACGCCAGCTCCCGGCAGAATATTCACGCCATGGTCGAGCGCGCCATCGCCGACGGTGCTGTACTGGAAACAGGCGGCGTACTCCCCGACGGCCCGGGCCATTTCTACCCGCCGACGCTGCTCAGCGCCTGCCGCCAAGACATGGAAATCATCCAGGAAGAAATCTTCGGCCCGGTGCTGCCGGTGCTCAAGTACCGCGATATCGACGAAGCGCTGGCCATGGCCAACGATCACCAGTTCGGCCTGTCGTCGGTGCTCTATACCGAGAACTACCGCACGGCCATGAAAGTCGCCAACGCCATTGAGGCCGGCGAGTTGTACGTCAATCGGACCCCGGCCGACCCTTACCAGGGTTTCCACGCCGGCTGGAAACGCTCAGGGCTGGGCGGCGATGACGGCAAGCACGGGATGCTTGAATTCACCCAGACCCGTTTGGTGGTCATGAAGTACTGATTCACCGATCACCGGCTTTACCTTAATAAAAACAATTATCGGGGCACCTGCTCAGTGGGTGCCCGAGGTCTACAAGATGTCCAAGCCTGCACCCGTTGCCCAGGGTTTCGATGCCGTGTCCGCGGCTAAAAGCGACAAGGCCAGTCGCTACTTCCAATTGATGTTGCTGGTACTGGCTGCCGGGGCGATCTACCCGATCCTCTACCTGCGCCAGGTCTACCAGACCACCATGCTCGAGGTGTTCCAGATCAACCACAGCCAGCTGGGTTATCTGTACTCGATGCTCGGTACGATCTTCCTGCTCAGCTACCTGCCGAGCGGCTGGTTGGCCGATCGCCTGCCGCCACGCTTCCTGATCTTCTTTTCGCTGGTGGCCACCGGGGCCCTGGGTATCTGGTACTCCACCGTGCCGTCGATGACCGGCCTGATGATCATCTTCGGCTGCTGGGGCCTGACCACTGGCCTGACCTTCTGGGCTTCGGTGCTCAAGCGGGTGAAGATGATCGCCCATCACAGTGAGCAGGGCCGCTTCTTCGGCATCCTCGACGGCGGCCGTGGCCTGGTGGAAGCCTTGCTGGCGACCGTGGCCCTGGGGCTGTTCGCCTACGCCACCGAGACCCGCAGCCAAACTGCGGCCGAAGGCTTCAAGCACGTGGTGTACCTGTATTCGTTCGTGTGTATCGCCATTGGTTGTGTGCTGGTGCTGCTCAAGGACCCCAAGTCCATGGCCGAAACTGCGGCGGTGGAGAAGGGCAAGTTCAACCTGATCGCCGACCTCACCACCCTGGTGAAAATCCCCGAGCTGTGGCTGGTGACCGCCATCGTGTTCTGCGGTTACCACATGTTCTGGGCCACCTACAGCTTCTCCGATTACCTGCAAGGCAGCGGCATGACCGCCGTGATGGCCGGCACCATCACCACCATCAAGTTGTGGATGCGACCCATCGGCGGGATCGGCGGCGGCTGGCTGGGGGACAAGTTTTCGAACATCTCGGTGCTGATCGTCGCGCTGCTGCTGGTGACCCTGGCGATGGTTGGCCTGATCGTGTTCCCGGCCATTGGCAGCCTCGGCTTGCTGATCGGCACGGTGATCTTTATCGGCCTGATGACCTACGCGATTCGCGGCCTGTATTGGGCGATCCTCGACAGCTGCGACATCCCGCTGCGCATCACCGGCCTGGCCATCGGCATCGTCTCGGTGGTGGGTTACCTGCCGGACACCTTTATCCCGCTGATCAATGGCTACCTCACCGACACATACCCGGGGCAGGTCGGCTACAACCTGTACTTCGGCTACATCGCCTTCATCGGCGTGCTCGGGACCCTCGCGGCCCTGACCTTGCGCGCCCGGATCAATCGTAAAAAATTCAACCAGACAGGTGCCTGAGATGAAAATCGTCGCCCTTGAAACCCATATTGTCGCCGTACCGCCGCCGCACATCGGCGGCATGTATTGGCTGTTCGTCAAACTGAAAACCGACTGCGGCATCGAAGGCGTGGGCGAGATCTACGCCGCCACCTTCGGCCCCAAGGCCATGCTGCCGATCATCGAGGACGTGTTCGAGCGCTACCTGCTCAACCACGACCCGCACCACATCGAGCGCTTCTTCCGCCAGGCGTACTCCAGCGGTTTCACCCAGCGCCCCGACCTGACCATGATGGGCGTGGTCAGCGGCCTGGAAATGGCCTGCTGGGACATCATCGGCAAGGCCGCCAACAAGCCGGTCTATGAGTTGCTGGGGGGCAAGGTCAACGAGCGCCTGCGTTCCTACACCTATCTGTACCCGGTCAACAGCAAGGGCGAGTACGACTACGACGACCCGGACCTGGCCGCCGAATGCGCGATCGAGAACATGAACAAGGGCTTCACCGCCGTGAAGTTCGACCCGGCAGGCCCGTACACCGCGTACTCCGGCCACCAGATCTCCCTGGAAGTGCTGGAACGCTGCGAAACCTTCTGCCGCAAGATTCGCGAGGCGGTGGGCGACAAGTGCGACCTGCTGTTCGGCACCCACGGGCAGATGGTGCCGTCGTCGGCGATTCGCCTGGCCAAGCGCCTGGAGAAATACGACCCGCTGTGGTTCGAAGAACCGGTGCCACCAGGCCAGGAAGAGGCCATGGCCCAGGTCGCGGCCAAGACCAGCATTCCCATCGCCACCGGCGAGCGCCTGACCACCAAGTACGAGTTCTTCAAGCTCTTGCAGGCCGGTGGTGCATCGATCCTGCAAATGAACGTGGCCCGCTGCGGCGGCCTGCTGGAAGCCAAGAAAATCGCGAGCATGGCCGAGGCCTACTACGCGCAGATCGCCCCGCACCTGTACAACGGACCGATCGGCGCAGCAGCGAGTTTCCAGTTGGCCACGTGCACGCCGAACTTCCTGATCCAGGAAAGCATCATGACCTGGGGCGGTTTCCATGCCGAAGTGCTGACCAAGCCGCTGCAATGGGAGGACGGCTACATCATCCCGTCCACCGAGCCGGGACTTGGGGTGGAGCTGAACATGGACGTGGTGCGCAAGCACACGCCGTACACCGGCGAGCGGCTGCACCTGCAAATGGCGCCCACGCCTGCTGACGTGAAAGACACTTCGCCCGCCAAGGGCTAAAAAAAACGACTTATGCGGTAACCGTGAATGACATACGACTACATCATCGCCGGCGCCGGCGCCGCAGGTTGCGTCCTGGCCAACCGACTCTCCGCCTCGGGCGAGCATTCGGTATTGCTGCTGGAAGCCGGCGGCAAGGACAGCTCCTGGTGGTTCAAGATCCCGGTCGGTTTCGCCAAGATGTACTACAACCCGACCTTCAACTGGATGTACTACAGCCAGCCGCAAAAACAGCTGGCCGACCGTGCCATCTATGCCCCGCGGGGCAAGGTGCAGGGCGGTTCCGGCTCGATCAACGCCATGATCTACGTGCGCGGCCAGGCCCATGATTTCGATGACTGGGCGGCCAATGGCAACGACGGCTGGGGCTTCAAGGACGTGCTGCCGTACTTCCGCAAGCTGGAAAATCACCCCCTGGGCGACACCGAATACCACGGCAGCAGCGGCCCCATCAGCATCACCCCGATGAAGGGCCAGACTCACGCCATCTGCGATGTATTTCTCAAGGGCTGCGAGCAATTGGGCTATGGCCTGAGCGATGACTTCAACGGGCCGAACTTCGAAGGTGCGGGCCTCTACGACGTCAACACCCGCAACGGTGAGCGCTGCTCCAGCAGCTTTGCGCACCTGCACCCGGCGTTGGGTAGGCCGAACCTGACCGTGGAGTTGCATGCGCTGGTAGACCGCGTGCTGTTCGACGATCAACAACGCGCCACCGGCATCAGCGTGACCCAGCACGGCGTGGTTCGCACCTTCAGCGCGCGCAAGGAGGTGATCCTGTGCGCCGGGGCGGTGGATACGCCGAAGATCCTGCAACTGTCGGGTGTGGCGGACAAGCAATTGCTCGCCGAACACAACATCCCGCTGGTCAAGGACCTGCCTGCAGTGGGGCAGAACCTGCAGGACCACCTCTGCGCCAGCTATTACTACAAGGCCAATATCCCGACCCTGAACGACCAGCTCAGTTCGCTGTTTGGCCAGTTCAAACTCGGCCTCAAATACCTGCTGACCCGCAAGGGCGCGCTGGCCATGAGCGTCAACCAGGCCGGCGGGTTCTTTCGCGGCAACGAAGGGCAGGCGCACCCCAATCTGCAGCTGTACTTCAACCCGCTGTCGTACCAGATCCCGAAAAACAACAAGGCCAGCCTCAAGCCCGAGCCGTATTCAGGCTTCCTGCTGTGCTTCAACCCGTGCCGGCCTACCAGCCGCGGGACGATCCGCATCGCCTCGAAAAACCCACGGGACGCGGCCTTGATCGACCCCAACTACCTGAGCACCCAAAAGGACATCGACGAGGTGATCCAGGGCAGCCGGCTGATGCGCAAGATCATGCAGGCTCCGGCGCTCAAGGGCGTGACGGTGGCCGAGGTATTGCCGGGGCCGGCGGTGCAAACCGATGAGCAGATGCTGCAGTACTTCCGCGAGAACAGCGGCTCGATCTATCACCTGTGTGGCTCTTGCGCCATGGGCTCGGACCCGCTGGTGTCGGTGGTGGACAAGCGCCTGAAGGTGCACGGGATGCAAGGGCTGCGGATTGTCGATGCGTCGATTTTCCCCAACGTGACCTCGGGCAATACCCATGCGGCGGTGTTGATGGTGGCGGAGAAGGGTGCGGATCTGATCCTGCAGGATGCCTGAGGCCACCACCGATAAAATGTGGGAGCGGGCTTGCTCGCGAAGGCGGTGTGTCAGGCGCTGGATATGTCGACTGAACCACCGCCTTCGCGAGCAAGCCCGCTCCCACAGGGGGATTTAATTCGGTAGAGAGACCGTGTTCTGCCACTGGGCAACCGTTTCGGCACTGATGCTTACCCCACCACACACAATCACCACCACATCCTCAATCCCGGCAATCGCCCCATGCTCCAGATACGCCACGGCCAACGAAACCCCACATGCCGGTTCCACCAACTGGCGTAAATCATCGGCGTACCGCGCCACGCCCATCATCGCGTCGGCATCACTCAACACCACGCATTGATGGGCAAACCTGCCGATATGCTGCACCGGCCACGCCGCCACCTGGGTCGCGGCCAACGACTTGGCCACGGTATCGATCTTCGCCAGCCGCACGGGCTTTCCAGCCTCTACGGCAGCAGCAAACGAAGCCGCGCCCGCCGTTTCACACGCAATCACCTTGCAGCCGAACCGCCCATGACGCTCCAGGCCCGTCAGAACGCCCGCGAGCAGTCCACCGCCGCCCACCGAGGTCACGATGGCGCCCACCTGAGGGCAGTCCTCAAGAATCTCATCGATCATGCTGCTGTGGCCTTCCCACAACAGCGGGTGATCAAAGGCCGGCACATACAGCGCCTCAGGTGATTCGGAGAGTTGCAGCGCCAGCTCATTGGATTGATCCCACAGATCACCGTGCACCACCACCTCGGCCCCGGCCTGGCGGATGCGTGCGCAGGTGGCTTCGGGGGTGGTGGTCGGCACCACGATCCGCGCCTGTAACCCCAGGCCGCGCGCCGCGAAGGCCGTGGCCAGCCCGGCATTGCCGCCGGAGGGGCATACCACCGTGGTCTTGCCCTGGCTCGCCGCGTAGGCGCACAGCGTGGTCATGCCGCGCAACTTGAACGAGCCACAGGGTTGCAGGTTCTCGAGCTTCAGCCAGACCCGCCGGGTAGCGGTAGACAAGCCGGGGTGCAGGATCAACGGGGTGCGAATCGGCAGCATTTCACAAGTTCCTTTTGGGTGAGGCTGCCATCCTACCTCAGCTCGTGGCTGCCACCAGGGGTTCGGCCGGTGTCCTGCGGCGCGTCACATGGCTGATGCCCATGATGATCAACGGCGTGAACAGGGCGATGTAGGCGTTGTCGATGCCCCACGGATTACCGGCGAGGAACCAGCCCACGGTCGCGAGCAACGAGGCAATGATGCTCAGGAATGCCCCGGCCGCCGTGCCGAATTTCGGCGCGTAGAACACCATCAACACCAGCACGGCCAGGGAGGCGCGTAACGCCTTGCCGAGGAAGGCGATCATCAGCACCTTGTCCGAGGTCAGTGCCAGGGCAATCGGCAACAGGCCGACAGCGATGGTCGCCAGGCGCACGAAGCGCAGGGACTTGGCGTCGCTTTTTTCCGGGTTGAACCATGGCTCGTAGAAGTCCCGCAGCAACAACGTCGCCGAGCCCATGCTCACCGCCGAAATGGTGCCGAACAGCGAGCCGGCAAGGCCTGCCACCACCAGCCCGGCCGTCAGTTGGTCCATGCTGGCGATCAGGGTGGGGAAGGCTTGCAGGGAGTCGACATGGGGGAACAGCACCGCGCTGCACATACCGATCAGTGCTGCGCCGATGCCGAACGGCACCATCAGCACCGCCACGTAGAAACAGGCGCGCTGGGCCTTGCCTGCATGGCTGACGGTGTTCACCGCCTGGATTACGTATTGGGTGGAGAAGATCGAACCGATCCCGGCGATCATCCAGGCGATGATCTGGCCCCAACCCACGGCGGTCCAGTCAAACATGCTGGCGGGCAATTGCGCTTGCAGCTGGCCGATGCCGCCCACCTGCTTCAAGCCGAACCACAAGGCCAGGCCGACGCCCAGGTATTTCAGGGCGGCGTGGACGAAGTTGGTGTAGATCACTGAGCGCATGCCGCCGATGCTGACGTATGCCACCGAGACTACGCCGACGATCACGATCGCCAGGGTTCGGTCTACTTGCATCACGCTGGCCAATACGGCGCCGCCGCTGGCGTAGATCGAGACGGCGACGATCTCCAGGGCAAAGATGGTGATGATCGACGTGGCGAAGCGGGTGCGTTGGCCGTAGTTGCGCGCGAGTACGCCGGAGATGGTGTTGTCGCCCAGGTCCTTGTATTTGCGCGCCAGTAGCCAGGCGAAGAGTACGAAGCCCAGGGCCAGGGCGAACAGGTTCCAAGCGGCGGAGATGCCGACCTTGAAACCGGTTTGGGCGGTGCCGATGCTGACTGCGGTGCCGATAAATTCCGAGAGCATCAGGAAGCCGATCAGGAACGCCGGGAAGTGGCCGCCGCCGGTGGTGTAGTTGTTGGCGCTGCGGGAGTGGCGGCGGACGCCGTAGCTGATCAGTGCCAGGCTGAGCATGTACAGGCCGGTGATGGACAGTACGATCCATGAGGAGTGGGTGGGCATTTTTTATACTCTTTAGGTATTTTTGTAATTGTGGGTAGTTTCCTCTGCTGGTTTTGCTTTCGTCTAATATCGGGTTGGTATGGTTTGATACTCTTTTGGTATGGGTGTATATCCGTTATCTGGGTAACGGCTACCTATGGTTTCGCTCTTACAGCGAGGGCCGCCGCTGCGCAATACCTGCGTTCGGCCTCGGGCTTATTGGGGCAGTCAGATCAAGATCAAAAGCAAGAACACGGCGGCCCGAAAGCCGACCTGAGTGTTAAAAGCCAAGCGCTTTTCTGTAGGAGCCGGCTTGCCGGCGATGCAGACAC
>NZ_JACAQC010000024.1:0-16210 GCF_013385345.1 Pseudomonas sp. I8001 | reverse complement strand
GACCGTGCCCGCTTTAGCTTCTGATTTGGCTTTTAACACTCAAGCCGGCTTTCAGGCCGCTGTAAGAGCGGAACCAATATCGGCCACCACCCAAATAACGGATATGCCCCCGATCTACCACCCTCGCAACCGCTCCCAAACCTGCACCTCACCATTCTCCAGCAGCGCGCCATAGCTGCCGAACTGCGTCCCCGTAGCACACGCATGGTTAGGCAAAACCCTCAGCCGCGTCCCCAGCGGAAACCGCTCAACCACATCCACCGCCACCCCGTCGAACCAAGCCACCCCATGCTCCTGATTCGCGCTGCCCACCAGCAACCCCTCAATCACCTCACCACCCTCGGTACACACCTGCCCATAACCAAAATCCCGCTTCTGCGACTGCGTCCCACGATCCCGACTCATCGCCATCCACCCCGCGTCGGTAATGATCCAGCCCTTTTCCACCTGATGCCCGATCACCGTAGTCAGCACACTCAACGCCAGCTCATCAATGCGGCACACCCCAACGTTATGCATCACCAAATCAAAAAACGCATAAACCCCGGCCCGCAGCTCAGTCACACCCTCCAGGCTCACCGCCGACAGCGCCGTGGGCGTCGAACCCACACTCACCTGCAAGCAAGGCAACCCCGCCCCCCGAATCACCTCGGCCGCTGCAACACAGCGCGCCCGTTCCTGCTCGGCAATCGCCCGCAACGCCTCAGGCGTATCCAGCCCGTAACTTTCCCCGGCATGAGTCAACACCCCGGCAAGCATCCCGCCGCCATACAGCAGCCTGGCGATCTCCAGCAACAGCGGATC
This sequence comes from Pseudomonas sp. I8001, assembly GCF_013385345.1. Lineage (NCBI taxonomy): Bacteria > Pseudomonadati > Pseudomonadota > Gammaproteobacteria > Pseudomonadales > Pseudomonadaceae > Pseudomonas > Pseudomonas sp. I8001. The sequence continues at coordinate 15,406 of NZ_JACAQC010000024.1, read as the reverse complement.
CTGAGGCTTCACCCCGGACCGGTGCCCATCACAGTCAATCTCAATCAGCACCGCAAAAACCTCACCCTGCAGCGCACCAAACTCGACAATCGCCCGGGCCCCGGCAAGGCTGTCGGTGATCAGCGTCAGCGCACACCCCTGACGACGCAACGCCAACGCCTGAGGCAATTTATGCGGCGCCATCGCCACCGCATACAGAACGTCCCGAATGCCGAGGTCGAAAAAATACTCGGCCTCCTTCAACGTCGAAACCGTAATCCCCGTGGCCCCGGCAGCGATTTGCGCCGCCACCACCTCGGCACATTTATGGGTCTTCACATGGGGCCGCAAGCTCACACCCAAGTCATCGGCACGCTGCTGCATACGCAGGATATTGCGCTGCATCCGGCTCACATCCAGCAAAGCTGTCGGGGTTTCCATCGTGCACACTCCAAAAGGTAAATTGACGGTCTATCCAGTACTGGATATGTTGTCTGAATGAAAAAACACACTCCCGAACAAGCGGCCTTGATCAGCCAGCTCGAACAGATTGCCGAAGGCCTGAGCAAGACCTTCAGCCCGTTTTGCGAGGTCGTGCTGCACGACCTGCGCGACCCGCAGCACGCAATCATGGCCATCCACAACAACCTCTCCGGGCGCCGGCCGGGTGACCCGGCCACCGAGCTGGGCCTGGCGCGGATTGCCGATCCCGACTACCCGCAGGTGATCGCCAACTACCAGAACCAGTTCGCCGACGGGCGTCAGGTCAAGAGCACTTCCATCGGTATCAAGGACTCCACCGGCAAGTACGTGGCGGCCTTGTGCATGAACGTCGACCTCTCGTTGTTCCGTGGCTTGCAGGGCATGCTGGAACAGTTCGGCTCGGTCAGCGGCGACCGGCCCGCCGAGTCTCTCGACCCGTCCGGTGCGGACGCCATTCGTGCGCGCATCGACCAGTTCGCCGCACGCCTGGCGACCACCCCACGTGCCCTCAAGGCCGCCGACCGGCGGCTGCTGATGCAAGAGCTGAAAGAAGCCGGCGTGATGGACATCCGGCGTGCCATGGAAACGGTTGCCTCACACCTTGGGGTCTCGCGGGCGGCGGTCTACACCTACGCCAAATGACCTATGCCGAGCGCGCCACGGCTTCGATTTCAATCAGATAGCCGTGGTGCAGTTCCGGCACCGGCACCACCGCGCGGGCGGGGCGGTGATCTCCCAGCGCAGCGGCGTACAAGCCATCAAATTCAGGCCAGTGTTTTACCCCCACCACGTACACCGTGACTTTCACCAGGTCTGCGGGTGAGCCGCCTGCGGCCTTCAAAATCGCCATCAGATTGTCCAGGGTCACTTGAGCCTGTTCGGCAAACGAAGCCTCGAGGTTATGACGCCCGTCAGGGCTCACCGGCAATTGACCGGAGATGTACAGCGTGCCCTGGTGGCTCACGGCCTGGGAGTAGTGACCGGCAGGCTGGGAGGCAGTGGCTGTGTGGTGAATCTTCATGATCGGCAGTTCTCAAGCAAGGGAGGGAAGGGGAGCAGGTTGTTCATCGGTGGCACCGTGGCCAATCACCGCCGTGGCCACGCCGCAGCCGAACACGTTGGTGGCGGTACGGCCCATGTCGAGGATCGGGTCCACGGCGAGGATCAGCAGCAAACCGGCTTCCGGCAGGCCGACCATCGGCAGGCCCGCCGCGAGCACCACCAGTGAGCCGCGCGCCACGCCGGCGGTGCCTTTGCTGATGACGAGCAAGGTCAGTAGGATCATTACCTGATGGCCGAAGCTCATCTCGATGCCATAGGCCTGGGCGATGAACATCACGATAAACGCCTGGTACATCATCGAACCGTCGAGGTTGAACGAGTAACCCAGGGGCAGCACAAAACTGTTGATGCGCTTGGGCGAGCCGAAGCTGTCCAGGGCTGCGATGGTCTTGGGGTAGGCCGCCTCGCTGCTGGCGGTGGAGAACGCCAGCAAAACCGGGCTGCGCAGCAACTGCAACAGTTGTTTGAAACGTGCGCCCAGCGCCAGGTAACCCACGCCGCTGATCACCAGCCACAGCACCGCCAGGCCCAGGTAGAACTGCGCGATCAACTTGCCAAAGCTGACCACCATCCCCAGCCCGTACAGGCTGATGGTGGCGGCAATTGCGGCAAACACCGCCAGCGGCGCGATCACCATCACGTATTCGGTGATGCGGAACATCACCTGGGTCAGTTCTTCCAGCACGTGCAGGATCGGCGACCTGGCGCTGCCCTTGACGAACGCCAGCGCTGCGCCGAAGAACAACGAAAACACCACGATTTGCAGCACCTCATTGTTGCCCATGGCCTCGACGATGCTGCGGGGGAATACATGGGACAAAAAACCCGACAGGTTGAAGCTGGCGGTGTTCAAACCGCTGTTGCCGTTGGCCGCCACACTCAGGGTGAGCCCCGCGCCTGGCTGAAACAGATTGGCCAATGTCAAACCGATCAGCAGCGATACCACGGACGCAATCAAAAACCAGGTCATCGCCTTCAACCCGACACGGCCGATGGAACCGCTGTCGGCCATGCTCGCCACGCCACTGATCAACGTCGCCAGCACCAGCGGCGCGATGACCATCTTGATCAGGCGCAAAAACACGTCGGTGACCATGCTGAAGTAAGCCGCGATGGTCTTGGCGGTGTCGGTGTCCAGTTGGGCATGCAGCACGGCCCCCACCAGCACGCCAAGGATGATCGCAATCACAATGGCCCGGGCCAGGTAACGATTTTTCATAAGCACCTCTTGTTGTTAACGCTCAGGGAACACCCGGGCATTTTTTATAGGCGGCAGAAATTGCAGGCAGCAGGAAGCCATGTGGCAAGCACGCTCGCCACAGTATTTTCTTGTTAGAGGTTTTAGCCCTTTAGCAGGCTCGCGTACTTCTCGATATCGACGTTGCCACCGGTCACGATGATGCCCACGCGCTGGCCCCGGAACTGCTGCTTGAGGTTGCGCAAGGCCGCAAGGCCGAGGCAACCGGTGGGCTCCACGACCATCTTCATGCGTTGCATGAAGAACCTCATCGACTCCACTAACTCGGCGTCCGAGACCGTAAGGATGTCATTCACGTTCTCGCGGATGATCGGGAAGGTGTGATTGCCAAGGTGCTGGGTCTGGGCGCCGTCTGCGATGGTCGCGGGCGTGTCGATGTGCACGATGCTGCCGGTCTGGAAGGAGCGCTGACCGTCATTCCCGGCTTCGGGCTCGACCCCGTACAGCAGGCAATCAGGCGACAACGCACGGGTGGCCAATGCCGTACCGGAGAGCATACCGCCACCGCCCAGGCCGACAAACAAGGCATCCAGTGGGCCGGTGAATTCCAGCAACTCCTTGGCGGCAGTGCCCTGGCCGGCCAGCACGTCCGGGTGGTCGTAGGAGGGGATCAACGTCATGCCGTGCTGCTCGGCCAGGGTGCGGCCGATCTGCTCGCGGTCTTCGGTGATACGGTCGTAGAACACTACGGTCGCGCCGTATTCCCGGGTGGCGGCGACCTTGGCAGCCGGGGCGTCGGTGGGCATTACGATGGTGGCCGGCATCTGCAACAGGCGGGCGGCCAGTGCGATGCCTTGGGCGTGATTGCCCGAGGAAAACGCCACTACACCCGCCTTGCGCTGCGCCTCGTCAAACCGGGAAAGCGCATTGAACGCACCGCGAAACTTGAATGAACCGGTGCGTTGCAGGTTTTCGCATTTGATGAACACCTGGGCGCCGGTCTCGGCATCGAGGGTGCGCGAGGTGAACACCGGCGTGCGGTTGGCGAAGCCCTCCAGGCGTTCGGCGGCTTTGATCACGTCATGGTACGAAGACAGTTGCATGGAAAGGACCTCTGAAAATGAACCGGGCACGAGCGCATTGCATTTGCTGTCTGGATAAAATATCCATAACTATACAAAATGTAAAGCTCGGCATGCCCACTGTCTTCAGTGCCCGACCAGCTCTTCAAGCAACCGGTCCTTGTAGCCCTGCAAGACCGGCGAACTGCGCTCCCTCGGATGTGGCAAGTCCACCCGGATTTCATGCTTGATCCGCCCCGGGTGGGCGTCCATCACGATCACCCGGTCACCCAGGTACAGCGCCTCTTCGATGTCATGGGTGACCATGATCACCGTGCAGCGCTGTTGCACCCAGATCCGTTGCAGCTCCCGCTGCAGGTGCACACGGGTCAGGGCGTCGAGGGCGCCCAGTGGTTCATCGAGCAACAGTACCTTGGGTTTATTGATCAGTGCCCGGGCGATTGCAGCACGTTGCGCCATGCCGCCGGAGAGCTGGTGCGGGTAGGCGTTTTCAAAGCCGGTGAGGTTGACCAGAGCGATATGTTCGGCCACTTGCCGATCCTTTTCGGACTGGGGCAGGTTGTGGTTTTTCAGGGCCAGGGCGATGTTCTGGCTGACGGTCATCCACGGGAACAGGCGGTGATCCTGGAACACAATGCCGCGCTCCAGGCTGGTGGCGGCGATGCGCTGGCCGTCCAGCAGGATATCGCCTTCGTACTCGGCCTCCAGCCCGACAATCAGGCGCAGCAAGGTGGATTTGCCGCAGCCGCTGGCGCCGACGATGCTGACAAACTCCCCTGGCCGCACGTCGAGGTTGATGTTGTGCAACACCGGCAGCGGCTTGCCTTCGATCCGATAGGCCTTGTTCAGGCCGCGAATCTGCAGGGCGCCGGTCTGCACGGCGGTGTGGAGGGCGTGGTGGGCGATTGCGTTCATGTTCATGGCCTTCAACGAATATTGCGCCAGCGCAGCACGTGGCGGCTGAGGCGGGTAAACAGCAGGTTCATCAGGTAGCCCAGCAGGCCGATGCACAGCACGCTGAGCACGATCACTTCCATGCGCGAGCCAGCCTCGGCATTCATCATCAGGTTGCCCAGGCCGGCGCCGGAGGACAGGAACAGCTCACTGCCGATCGCCGTGACCCAGGCGAAGGCGAGGGCATGCAACACGCCGGTGGCGATGCTCGGCAACGCCGCCGGCAACAGCACGTGCACGAACTGCTGCACCGGGCTGAGCACCAGCACCTGGCCGACTTCACGATAACGCCGCTCCACATGGCTGAAGCCCTGGTAGGTGTTGAGCACCATCGGGTAGAACGCCGCGAGGCTGACGATCAGCACCTTGGAGAACTCGCCATTGCCGAACCACATGGCAATCAACGGGATCCAGCCCAGCATCGGCACCTGGCGAATCGAATGGAACAGCGGGCCGATCAAACGGTTGGCCACACTCGACAGCGCCATCAGCACCCCCAGCACCACGCCGAACAGGATGCCCAGGGCCAGGCCGCCACTGGTGCGGGCCAGGCTGGCCAGCAGGTTGACCAGCAACTCGCCGTTACCGAGCATTTCCAGCAACGCCGAGCCGATCGCCGACAGCGGCACAAAGGCGTAGGCGCCGGCCGCGTCCTGGCGCGAGGCGTATTCCCAGGCGAGGATCAACAGCAGCGGCAGCAACAGGCCGCGGGATTTTTTCAAGAGGGTCATGCCGGGCTCCTAGCGGGTCTGCCAGCGAAACAGCCGCTGTTCCAGTGAACGAAAGCCAAAGTCGAGGGCAAAACCAATCAGCCCGGTGACCACCACACCCACCATCACCACGTCGATGCGCAGCATCTGCCGGGCCATCTCGATCATCTGCCCCAGGCCGCTGTCGGCCGCCAGCAGTTCGGTGGCCACCAGCACCACCCAGGCGCGGGTCAGGCTGATACGAAAACCGGTGATGATCGGCGGCGCGGCAGCGGGCAGGGCGATGCGCCAGACGAAGGTCGGCCAGCGCAGGCGGTACACGTCGGCCACTTCGAAGTAGCTGCGGGGAATGCCCTTGACGCCTTCGCTGGCGGCCAGGGCCACCGGGAAAAATGCGGTCTTGGCGACGATGATGATCTTGAAGGTTTCATCAATGCCGAACAGCAGCACGAACATCGGGATCAGCGCGATGCTGGGGATCTGGCGCAAGGTGTGGAACAGCGGGGCGCAATACACCTCGACGTTCTTTGACAGGGCCATCAGCACGCCGAAGGCCAGGCCGCACAGCGAGCCGATGCCAAAGCCCAGACCGAGCCGGGACAGGCTGTTGCCCAGGTGTTCAGCGAGTTCGCCGCTGGCGAGCAGTTCTTCAAAGGTTTGCAGGACCTGGGCCGGCGGTACCAGCAGGTTGCGCGGGAAGATCCCGAGGTGCGCCACCAGCGTCCAGGTGGCGAGCAGGGCCAGCGGCGAGATGAGCCAGGTCAGGGCAGTGAGCAATCGGTAAGGGCGCATGGCGGGTCTTATTTCAGCGAAGTACCCGGGGGCTATCGCAAGACATGTGCCAGTGAACACAACAGGGGAGAACAATGAAGGCCAAATGTGGGAGCTGGCGTGCCTGCGATGACGGTGGCCAGTAAACATTGAGGCTGGCTGATCCACCGTCATCGCAGGCAAGCCAGCTCCCACAATGGATGGGTGTACATCCGAATGCCCGAATGATGCCTGGCCAACAATGGGGTGCTGCTGCAGCAACACCTCATCAGCAATTACCTCAGAAGTCGTAGCTCACACTGGTGTAGTAGAACGCACCCTGGGCGCCTTCAGGACTGGTGATCGAGTAGATCGGCACACCGTACAACTGCGCGCCGGAAGCCTTGTCCGGGTGAGTGTTGAACAGGTTCGTCGCACCGGCTGAAAGCTTGATCCCCTTGCCAAGGTTGTAGGATACGTCCAGGTCGGTGACCCATTGCGGGCTGAAGGTCTGGTCGAGGTTCGGGTTGGCGGCATTGAGGCTTTTCCATTCGCCATAACGGCGCTGGGCCACGGTGACTCCCCACTTTTCATAGGCCCAGTTGGCGCTGAGGGTCAGCTTGTAGTCCGGGGTGCCGTGCTCGATCAGGCCTTGGGTGGTGCGGCCGATGATCTGGTTGCCCGCGATGTTGCCGACGTTGCGCAGGTCGGTGATTTGCGTGCGATTACGCGCATAGCCGGCGTTGAAGTTCACCCGGCCCCATTGCTGCAGGTCGAGTTTGTAGTTGCCGGTCAGTTCGATACCGTCGGTGCGGGTGTCGGCGATGTTGGTGTAGAACGCCGCGCTCTGGATATTGGCGTAAGGCGTCCCGGCGAAGATCGGCGAGACCACCGAGGCCGGCAATTGGTCGGACAGGGTAATGCGGTTGTTGATGTTGATGCGGTAGGCATCCACCGTCACCGATGCGTTGTCCAGCGGTTGCCAGACCAGGCCCAGCGAGTAGTTGGTCGACTCCTCGGGCTTGAGCTGTGTGCCGCCCAGGGCCTGGGCTTCCGGGCTGTTGGCGCGCAAGGTGCGCTGCTGCACCTCGACGTAGTTGCCGCTGCCCGGCGGCTGTTCCACCACCTGCACACTGAACGACGACATGCCGCTCTGCGCCAGGGACGGTGCGCGATAGCCGGTGCTGGCGCTGGCCCGTGCGGCGATCTGCGGGGTGAAGTCGTAGCGCAGCGACAGCTTGCCGTTGGTGGTGTCGCCAAAGTCCGAATAGTGCTCGGTACGCACTGCGACACCGGCCTGGAACTTCTCGGTGACCTGGCCTTCGACATCCAGATACGCGCCCAGCACCTTGCGTTGCAGCGAGTCGGCATCCACCGGGGTGATACCCGAGTAATACCCGGTGAGCCGGCGTCCGGTCACCGGGTCAACGGTGTTGAACAGCGGGCCGTTCTGCGAGGCGGCCGGCGCGCCTGCGCTCAACTGATAATTTTCCTGGCGCCAGGCCAGGCCTGCGGAGACGGTCAGCGGCTTGAACAGCAAGTCGGTGGGGAAGTCCCGCACCCAATCCAGGGTCACGTTGGTCTGGTCGTTCTTGCGCTCGCCGGTGTAGATCGTCGCCGGGCTGTTGGTGCCCCAACTGGGGTTGATCGCGTTGTAGTCGGTGGACTTGACGATGTTGGTGCCGTGGTTCAGCGCCAGGTCGAACTTGCCCAGTTGCTCGTTTTCGTACCGCAGGCCACCGGTGGCGGCATAGTCCTCCAGGGTGTAGCGCGTGATCGGCAAACGGCCGTCCGGATAACGCTGCAAGGAAACGCTGCCGTAGTTGTTGTACAGCGCGGTGGGCGGGTCAAAAAAACCGGTGGAGTCGGTGTTCTTGTGGGAATAGGTGGCGAACCCGTAGGCGGTCAATCCTTCGCCCACACCCATCTCGCCGTTGGCCAGGAAGTTGTACTGGTCGGAGACACTGTTGGAGCCCCAGTTCCAGGTGCGATAGCGGTTGTTCTGCTCGCGCGGCGTGTCCACGCTGGTGTCGCCGCGATAAAAGATTCGGTTGTCCGGGTTGGTGTCGCTGGCCGGGTCCTGGCTGCCGGCATCGAAACTCAAAGTCAGGAAACCGTCATTCGGCAGTTCGAAGCCTTTCCAGCCGCTGTACTTGCGCTGCATGCCATCGCCCTTGTTGTAGCCACCGAAACGGTAGCCGACGTTGCCGCCGTCGTCTTTTTGCTTGAGCACGATGTTGATCACCCCGGCAATCGCATCGGAGCCGTATTGAGCGGCGGCGCCGTCACGCAGGATCTCCACGTGGTCGATCGCGCTCAACGGGATCAGGCTCAAGTCCACCGCTGCCGCGCCACGACCGTTGGCCAGGCTCTGGCGGGTGATGTTGGCGCTGGTGTGGCGGCGCTTGCCATCCACCAATACCAGCACCTGGTCGGAAGCCAGGCCGCGCAGCGAGGCGCCCTGGGCGATGGAACCGGCAAATGCACCCTGGGGCGACTGCGGGAAGCTGAAGGACGGCGACAGTGCGGTCAGTGCGCCGGACAGGTCGGCAGCGCCGGTTTGCTGCAATTGCTCGCCGCTCAGCACATCTACCGGTGCGGCGCTTTGCAGGGCGGTGACGTCGCTGCGGCGGGTGCCGAGTACCACCACGGTGTCGAGCTTGTCGGTCTTGGCAGTGGGCTGCGCATCGGCGGCTACAGCAGGCACGGCAAGGCTGCCCATGACCAGCGCGATGGCGCCGGCCAACGGAGTACGGTGGAACATAGAAAGGTCCTTTCGAAGCGTGTTGACGATGGCGGCCGGGCGCTATGGCTCAAACAAAGAAGGTCAACTGTGGGAGCGGGCTTGCCTGCGATGATGGCGGCACAGCCACATAATGGTTGGCTGACCCACCGCTATCGCAGGCAAGCCAGCTCCCACATTTGATCTCCGGCGTTTAGTGAATAGTGTCCGGCGGCTGAAGTTAGAAGCGGCTGGTCACGCTCAGCCCCACGGTGCGTGGGTCGCCGTAAGTGATCACGTACTGCCCCAGCCCGCCGTTCGGCCGGCCATGCACCTGATAGCGGCGGTCGGTGAGGTTGTTCACAAACCCGGTGACGCTGAGTTTTTCGTCGGCGCTGTACCAGGTCAGGCGGCTGTTGGCCAAGGTGTAGTGCGGCTGGCTCAAGTCCTTGTCGGCGCTGCTCTGGCGGTCGGCGAGGAAGTATTCCTTGTCGCGAAAACTCACGTCGGCACCGGCCACCAGCTTGCCGCCGATTTCCAGCGGGATGGTGTAGTCGCCACCCAGCGACACCACGTTGCGCGGCGAGCGCACAAAGCTGTTGCCGCTGTAGTCACCCGTGACCGCACCGGTGTTGGGGTTGGTGTTTTTGAAGTCGGTGTATTCGGTATCCAGGAACGAAATCGCCGCCCGCAGGTGCAGGTAGTCGGTGGGTTGGCCTTCCAGTTCCAGCTCGGCGCCCTTGACCTTGCCCTTGGCGCCGTTGGTCAGCGCGGTGGTCAGTACGCCGTTGTTGACGGTCAGCAGGTTGACCTGAATGTCCGAGTAGTCGTAGTAGAAGATGTTCGCGTTGGCCGTCAGGCGATGGTTGAACCACTCGGACTTCACGCCGAATTCGTAGGCATCGAGTTGTTCCGGGTCCACCGTGGTCAGCTGCGACAGGCTGGTGGACAGCCCGGTGTTGAAGCCGCCCGAGCGGAAGCCGTGGGCATAGCGGAAGAACACCCGCACGTTGTCGTTGATCCGGTATTCCGGGGTCAGGTCATAGGTCCAGGCTTCCCAGGTCTTGTCTTCCTGGCGGTTGCCGTTGGTACCGACGCCGCCCAGGGGAATCAGCGGGCCATTGGCGGTGGCGCGCGTCAACTGAGTGAGGTTGAGGTCGATGTCTTTCTTTTCCTGGGTCCAGCGCAGGCCACCGGTCACGCTGAAGTTGTCGGTGAGGTCGTAGGTCAGGTTGCCGAACAGCGCGTAGCTGTCGGTGGTGTGGTTGTAATTGAGGTCGCGAAAGTCCGTCGCGCCGTTGACCTGGTTCGAGCCGGTGCCATTGGGTGTCGGGCCCGGGGCGATGAAGCGTCCGGCGCTGCTGTCCAGGTCTTCATGGAAATAGTGCGCGCCGGCCAACCAGCGCAGGGTTTCCTGCTGGGGCGAGGCCAGGCGGATTTCCTGGGAGTACTGGGTGTATTTGTTGTCGGCGGTAGAGGTGCCGTTGACCTCGTAGGGCGTGTAGTCGGCATCGCCACTGGACTGGCCGCGGATGTAGTCGTAGGCGCTGATGGACGTGAGGGTGTAATCGCCCAGGTGCCAGTTGAGGGTCAGCGAAGTACCGTCATGGTTGAGCTTGGAGTCGTCGTCCACGTTCAGCGCAATGTTGCGCCCGGCGGGGCGTGTGTAGCCCACGTTGTAGTAGCGGCCGAGGGTCAGCGCACCGTTGGCGCCGTCGCCCTTGAACTCGCGGCTGTGGATCTTCCACAGCGCGTCCAGGTCCGGGTTGAGCTGGGCGAAGAATTGCAGGCGCACGGCCTTTTTGTTGACGTCGCCGTAGGTGTGATCGTCGATCAGGTTTTTCTGGAAACCGTCGCGTTCCTCGGAGTACAGCGAGATCCGCGCCGCGAGTTTTTCCGGAACCAGGGTGCCGCCGATGGCGCCGTTGACGATGCGTTCGTTCTTGCTGCCAAAACCGATCGTGCCATAGCCGTCGGTGTCGAAGGTCGGTTTCTTCGAGATGATATTCACCGCGCCGGCCGTGGTGTTCTTGCCATACAGCGTGCCTTGGGGGCCGCGCAGGATCTCGATGCGTTCGAGGTCAAACAGCGGACCGCCACCGGCAATCGGTGCGTTCAGGTACACGTCATCGGCGTAGATGCCCACCGGGTACACAGTGGCCGCGCCGGTGTCGCCGGTGCCCAGGCCACGGATGTACCAGCGCGGGCGCCCGTCGCCGTCGGGGTTTTTCGCCGAGGCGTTGGGAATGAAGGTGGTGATATCGCCCATCGACCGCACGCCGTCGGCAATGATGCTGGTGCCTTGTACCGCCGACACCGCGACCGGAACCTCTTGCAGGGTTTCTTCCCGGTGTTGTGCGGTGACGGTCACGGTCTTCAGCGACGGTTCGGTTTTGCCTGCATCGTTTTCGGCAGCGTCGGCGGCCAGCAGATGTTCGCTGGCGGTGCCGCCTGCCAGCAGTAAAGCGAGCCACAGGCCCTTGGTGATTGGATTAAGTGTGTGCATGAAATCTCCCCCGGAAAAGTTTCCTTGAAGGGGTTAGAGCAGAGATCGTGCCAAGCAGATTTCAGGGTCGATACATGGTTGTAAGATATTGATATATAACGATTAAAAAATTCAAGAAGAGGACGTTTTCGAACAATTGAAAGCGCAGCCGAAGGCCGCTTGAAAAGCCTGTCGAAGATTCAGCAGAAGTTGCTTGGAGGGTGCTGCTGGAGCAGCAGGGGAGGTGTTGCCGTAGCAGCTGTCGAGCCCCGGCGAGGCTGCGTAAACGGTGTATCTGACACACCGCAAACGCAGCCTCGCCGGGGCTCGACAGCTGCTACATGGGGGAGGTCAAACAGCCACGCGGGAGGTGGAGCCGATGACCTTTTCCAGCACGCTGAAATCAATCCAGTCGCGCACATCGAAGCGCCGTGGAATGAAGTTCCAGCGATGCAGGAAATCGGTGAAATCCTGCAAGGCTTCGATGGAGCGCGAATCGAGCGTGGTACGCAGCCGACGATGGGCATCTTCGCCGTAGGCCGCGGTTACCCAGTACTCGCTGGTGTTGAGTTCCTGTGCCAGGAAGCGCCGGGTCTCGTCCGGATTGGCCCAGGCCCATTGCTCGGTGCGCAGCACGGTGTCGACGATTTTCACGCTGGCGTCGAAGTGCTCCTGCAGCAGGTTGATGTCCACCGTCAGGGTGCGTGGCGTGCCGTTGTTGGAGCGGATCAGCGGGTCCGGGTGCGAACCGGTGTCCACCACCACATGCAGGCCGAACTCGTTGGCCAGGTGCACGGCGTGGGCACCCTTGAGGAAGATCGCGTCGATATCACCGCGCAGCAGGCCGATCAGTTCGTTGTTGCGGCGGCTGAAGCGGCTCACCCCCAGGCTCGCCGGGGAGCCGTAGACGTATTGCACCTGGTTGTCGCTGTAGGTGCCGCCGTACGGGTAGTCCACCAGCTCTACGTCCGAGACTTCCAGGCCTTCGAGCTTGAGGGCGTTTTCCAGGCCGCGCAGGGCCTGGGCACGGGTGAAGTCGATCTGCACGTTGGCCCATTTCGGCAGGCCGAAGCGCCGGTTTTTCAAGTCGCGCACGCTGCGCACACCGCTCTCGGCGGTGGTCAGGATCAACTGCACCTCGTCGCTCCACGACAAACCCAACACCCGGGTTTCCACGCCACTGGCGTAGGCCCAGATCGCCGGGATATTACCGCCGTGGCGCACCGAGTTTTTCAGGTGATGGTCGTAATGCGCCTCGCGAACTTCCCGTTCCGTGGACTCGCGCAACGACTGGATATTGGTGCCAAAAGGCAGGAACGCCTCGGCTAGGCGACCGGACTGCACAGCAATGCCAAGACCGGTGGGAACCGGGCTGTGGGTGTACCAGAGAGTATCGAGTGGTTTGCTCATAAGGGTCTTCGTTCAAATCCATGAAATAGGAAACCTTTGCAGGAGCCCGGCTTGCCGGCGATGAGGCCCGAAAGGTCAATACCCCATTCAAGGCCGTCATCGCCGGCAAGCCGGCTCCTACAGGGGTTAGCCTGCCAGCGCGGTTTTGCCGTTCAAGAGTGCTTCCAGCGGCCGTGCATCAATCCATTCACGCACGTCGAAGCTTTTCGGGATAAAGCGCCAGCGGTGCAGGAAATGCGTGAAGTCCTGCAGCGCGGCAATTGCCTGTTCATCCAGTTCGGTGCGCAGGCGCAAGTGGGCGTCGTTGCCGTAGGCGGCGGTGACCCAATACTCACTGCTGTTGGTTTCCTGGGCCAGGTAGCGCCGGGTTTCCTCCGAGTGGGTGTGGGCCCATTGCTCGGCGCGCAGGACCGAGTCAAGAATGCCGGTGGCTACGTCGAAGTGGTTTTCCAGCAGGTTCAGGTCCACCGCCAGGGTGCGCGGCGTGCCGTTGTTGCTGCGGATCAGCGGGTCCGGGTGCGAGCCGGTGTCGATCACCGTGTGCAGGCCGAAATCATGAGCCTGTTGGGCGGCGTGGGCGCCCTTGAGGAAGATCGCATCGACTTCACCGCGCAGCAGGCCTATCAGCTCCAGGTTGCGTTCGCTGACTTTTTGCGTGACTGGCGTACCGGCGATATTGCGCACCGGGGTATCGCTGAAGGTGCCGCCGTAGCGGAAGTTCTTCAGCTTCACGTCGCCGACTTTCAGGCCTTCCAGTGACAACGCGTTTTCCAGCCCGCGCAGGGCCTGGGCGCGGGTGAAGTCGATCTGTGCGCCGGCCCAGTCCGGCAAGCCGAAAGTACGGCCCTTGAGGTCCTTGACGGTTTTGATGCCGCTGTCCTGGCGGGTCAGGATCAGTTGCACTTCATCTGCCCACGACAGGCCGATCACTCGGGTTTCCCGGCCTTGGGCGCGGGCCCAGATCGCCGGGATATTGCCGCCATGGCGTACCGAATTGCGCAGGGTGTGATCGAAGTGCGATTCGCGCACCGCCTTGTCATCGGACTCGCGCAGCGACTGCACCTCGGTGCCCAGGGCACCGACGGTGTCTTGCAGCCAGCCTTTTTGCACTGCAATGCCCAGGCCGGTGGGCACGGGGCAGCGGGTGTACCAGAGCGTATCGAGAGGTTGGGTCATCAGGAGTTCTCCCACAGCGTTCAGGCGCTGGCTTTCAAAGGTTGGATCGCCGGGCGTTGGTGCACAAGCGGCAGGACTTCCTGGCCAATGCGCAACGCTTCTTCCAGGTGTGGATTGCCGGCGAGGATGAAGGTCGAGAAGCCGGCGTCGCGGTATTCCACCAGGCGCTCGGCGATGTTCTGGTGGCTGCCGACCAGGCCCACGGTCGGACCCGGTTTGGCTTTGGCGAAACCGGCCCACAGGTTGGGACCGATGATCAGGTCATCGAAGCGGTCGACGTTCTGGTGGTACGCGGTCTGGCGTGCGCCGCCGACCGAGTCCGAGCCGCTGGTAAAGCCCTTGGCGACCTGGCTGCTCTTGCCTTCGAGCTTGTCGAACTGGCGACGCAGGTCTTTCCAGGCTTGCTCCTCGGTCTCCCGGGCGAACAGGTCTACCCGCAGGCCGAAGCGCACGGTGCGGCCTTGTTTGTCGGCCAGTTCGCGCACGCGCTCGATGTGTGGCTTGAGCTTGTCGATGGGTTCGGCCCAGTTCAGGTACACGTCGGCGTGTTTGGCGGCGACGTCGAGGGCGGCGTCGGAGAAACCGGAGAAGTACACGCCGGGCTTGCGTTCGTGGTGCAGGCCGTGGGGCAGAGCGCCGTTTTCCAGTTGGTAGATATCACCGTTGTAGGAGAATTTTTCGTGCTCCCAGAGGCCCTGGATGATGTCGAGGAATTCGCCGGTGCGCTTGTAGCGTAGGTCGTGTTCGAGGAAGTCACCGTTGGCGCGCTGGCTGGCGGGGTTGCCGCCGGTGATGATGTTCCACTCTACGCGGCCACGGCTGAGGTTTTGCAGGATCGCGGCTTGTTGGGCGGCGTAGGCGGGCAGGGTCCAGGTGGCCTGGAAGGCGATCAGGAATTTGATGCGCCGGGTTTCTCGGGCCAGGGCGGCGGCGACGATCCATGGTTCGGGGCCGGTGGGCAGCAGGGCGCCTTCGAAGCCGGCGAGTTCGGCGGCTTTGGCGACCTGAGCGATGTAGTCGATGTAGGTGAAGTCGTCGGGTTGGCCGTTGGGCAGGCGGCCTGGTGCGATGTTGCCGGGGCGGTAGGTGGGGTTGCCGCGGTTGTGTTTGTCGGTGGTGAGTTGGGGGCCGTCGGTGCCCAGCGGCAGGCGCCAGAAGAATTCAGTGGTCATGGGTGCTCCGGTTCAGTCGTATTGGGTGCGGGGACCTTTGGGGATTGGGACTGCAACGGGCATGCCATGGGGGCTTGGGCCAACGGGGGCAGGGGGTTGTGGGTTTTTTGGGGGTGGGGGTGCGTCTGTAGCAACACTGGGTCAGCAGTGGGTGCTGTAGGTGAAGCACTTTGTGTACATATCCGTTGTTGCGGTCCGTACAAAAAGCGGCAAAGTAACCAAA
>NZ_JACAQC010000023.1:0-33771 GCF_013385345.1 Pseudomonas sp. I8001 | reverse complement strand
TTCGAAGGTCAGCTTTTGGCCGATTGCAGCCCATCGTGACGGGTAGCTTTTTGAAAACTGGCCCCCATTATCGGCCCCAATTTTTCGATGCTGATAATTGGCTACTTTTCCCCGGAAAACCTCCTGGCTTGGGTCGAAGTCGTCGATACAACTACCACCGCCTCCACCACGCTTTCTGAGCAACCACCTCAGGCTTCAGCGAGGCGATCGTAGAGCCAGCAATCTTTACCGGTGCGACGTCCAGACCATCGAAGCTACCTAGACCCAGAGGGGGGCTTTCTGTTTGTAGAAAGCGAGTGGTTTCTGCTGAAGCCACCGCATGCAGTAATGATGAGGGCGTTATATTCCGACTCAAGACGTGAATGCCGTTCTCGGGGTCATGCAGACCACTTGCGTCGGTGCCTTCAACCCCATCTATCAGAAGCGGCTGGATCATGACCGTGCCAAGCTCGTAGGTGATATCCAGATCACCGCAAACGCAACGCAGCCTTTGCAGTTCACCATTCGCCGATACACACACAAAATCCAGCCCGTCGTCATCTGTGCAAAAGCTGCAAACGTGTAATTGAAGGCTTTTACTCAGCGCTAAATTCACATTCAGGAAAGCTCTCTTGAAGTAGTCGGCTAGCTGAGCATCCTTAAGCACTTTGTATATCCGCGATAGCGCTGCCAATTCTTGAGGGAGCTCAAGTGGTACATCCTTGATGGGTGGCATAGACGTAAAGGGCCATTTCCGTTCTTCGCCAGCCTTGAACGTGTCTAAGTAGAACGACGTGGCGTTTTCATCCTGGTGCAATGACCAACCAATGCTCACCGGCAACGTAGAAAGTGGTTCTAACTCCGGCTTCACATTCATCGCGTGAGCAACGACAAGGTACCCCATTGTTTAGATCCTTCAGGTACAGGGCTGAATCGCTCCAAGCATAGTCGATACTTGAGTGTGTGCTATTGGCCGATAGCATTCGCGCATGGCCGAGAGCTGACTCAAACGGCCTGAAAAATTCCGGGGACTGAAAATGGAAGAAACGCTCTCTTCGATATTTATGCACTAAAGGAAAACCCATAAATTTCAATGGGAAAACCGTCGTTGCGATCATCAACCCCGATTTTTCCTAGCCGTTTTACAAATGTTAACTCCTTCAAGTGGCTATTGGCTTTAGGCTTCGAATCACAAAGTCCGATCGGACCCAATCAGCTTTAAGACGACTCTACAACCATGAATCTGCACGCCATCGCCGCGACGCTTTTTGCGTTTTTCACACTGCTTCCTTCCTCAGTGCACGCCGCGACCCCCATCGCCCATGTCGCTATCTACCGAGGCCCGGCGGGCTGCGAGGGATGTTCAGAGAATGTCAAAACAGCCCTGCTGCGCGTCCGCCCGAATGCGCAGATTGACTTTGTAGGTGCCGATGAATCGATCGACATCACGCCGCAAAGCCTCGCTCGTTATGACCTCTACGTTCAACCGGGTGGCGGTCAGGACATCCCTGCGGCGCTTGATAGTTTGGGGGATGCGCGGGTGCAGGCCATTCGTGACTTTGTCGCCCAGGGTGGGCGCTACCTGGGGCTGTGTATGGGCGCTTATCTGGCCGACGACAGCAACTTTGGCCTGATACCCTACGACCTTGATTCAGAGGCAGGCAGGCCTGGGTTTGAGGTCGCGGGCATTGCGGACGCGGCGGTGCAGGTTGTGTGGGATGGGAAAGCCGATAGCGTCTTTTATCAGGATGGGCCTTACTTCCCCAAGCGTGACGCGACCTCGCCTTCTTCAACCATTGCGACCTACCGGAATGGTGATGTGGCGGCAGCGCGTTACACCTATGAAAACGGGGTAGTGGTGCTGAGCGGCCCGCACCCAGAGGCGGATCGGGAGTGGTTCGAGAAGGCGAATATTCCCTTGAGCAAGATGCCGCGGGGTGAGCTTTTTGGGGCGTTGGTGCGCAGCATTGAGGGGCGCAGGTAGGGGGCGATGATGACTTCCAGATTCCAGCTGGATGCTCCAGCCAACTGAAAAAGTCATATGGCAGCCAGCTATTTACCCAGGTTTTGATTCATCAAATTGTCCAGTACGGGAAATTTGGTGGCCGCCTGCCATTCGCGTAAATGCTTGCAGCCTTCATCATTGAGCTCGGCAAGGTTGCTGCGAGCGTCGCATATCGTGAACCACTTCTGCCGGAGAGATGGATACTTTACAAACTCTTCCCGGGTTGGGGGTTGGTTAGTGGATAAACGCAGAACTGACAGCACTAAAAGTGCAGACACCCCGATACCGATAGAGCCGTTTTTATAATTCATATCAACTTCCGCAAATGAGAAACCTAACCCCACAGCAGAACTAATGACCGCTGTTAATTGCTTGGGGCGTTGGTCGACTATAAGAAGAGAAATGGATCGATAAAAGATCCATTTTCGACGTATCTCATAGGGCCATTTATTCACAAGATGGGGAAATCAGAAAAAATCGGGGCAGTCTACCGAACGCTCGGGCAATCACGAAGCTGCCGGCGAACCTGGCGCACGTCGAGCAAAACTCAGCCCAACTCGCGCCCCAAAAACGGCGCCGTCCGGCTGCTCTTGCTCTTCGCCACCTTCTGCGGCGTGCCACTCACCACCACCTTCCCGCCTCGATCCCCGGCCCCCGGCCCGATATCAATCACCCAATCACTCTGGGCCACGACACGCATTTCATGCTCCACCACAATCACCGTGTGCCCCGCCTCCACCAGATGATTCAACTGGCTCAACAACCGGTCCACATCCCGCGGATGCAGCCCGGTCGTCGGTTCATCCAGCACATACAACGTCGCGCCCCGGGCATTGCGTTGCAGCTCGGTCGCCAGCTTGATCCGCTGCGCCTCCCCGCCCGACAGCTCCGTGGCCGGCTGGCCAAGACGCAAATACCCCAAGCCAATATCCCGCAGCACTTGCAGCGAGCGCAGCACACCCGGCTCTTCGGCAAATACCTCTACCGCCTGTTCAACCGTCAGCCCCAGCACTTGGGCAATGGTCAGCCCTTCCCACTTGATCGCTAACGTTTCCGGGTTGTACCGCGCCCCGTGGCACGTCGGGCATGGCGCATACACGCTGGGCATGAACAGCAATTCAACGCTGACAAACCCCTCGCCTTCGCAGTTCGGGCAGCGGCCTTTGGCGACGTTGAAAGAAAATTGCCCAGCGTCGAAATGGCGCTTTTTCGCCGCGGGTGTGGCGGCGAACAGTTTGCGTACGTTGTCGAACAGGCCGGTGTAGGTCGCGAGGTTGGAGCGCGGTGTGCGGCCAATGGGTTTCTGGTCCACCTGCACCAGGCGGCGAATGTGTTCCAGCCCGCCGCTGATACGGCCGCCGCTGGTTTGCGGGGCGTCGTCTTCGAGGCTGGGTTCGTCTTCGGTTTCCACCACGCGGCCCAGGCCTGCGCCTACCAGTTCCAACAGCGCCTGGCTGACGAGGCTGGATTTGCCCGAGCCGGAAATGCCGGTGACGGCGGTGAAGCAGCCCAGGGGAAAGTCCACGCTGAGGTCCTTGAGGTTGTTGCGCGTGACGCCTTCCAGGCTCAGCCAGCCGGTGGGTTGGCGCGGTGGTTGGCTGACCGGGCGTTTTTCGGCGAACAGGTATTCGCGGGTTTGCGAGGCTTCGACCTGCGCCAGGCCGGCCGGTGGGCCGCTGTACAGGACCTGGCCGCCGTGCTCGCCGGCAGCCGGGCCGACGTCGATCAGCCAGTCGGCGCGGCGCATGGTTTCCAGGTCGTGTTCCACCACGAACAGTGAGTTGCCGGCGGCCTTCAGGCGGTCGAGGGCGGCGAACAGGGCTTCGCCATCGGCAGGGTGCAGGCCGGCGGAAGGTTCGTCGAGCACGTAGATCACGCCGAACAGTTGCGAGCCCAGTTGGGTGGCCAGGCGCAGGCGTTGCAGTTCGCCGGAGGACAGGGTTGGTGTGCTGCGTTCCAGGGCCAGGTAGCCGAGGCCGAGGTCGGTCAGGGTGCTGACGCGTTCGAGCAGGTCCTGGGCGATGCGTTGGGCGGCCAGGCGTTTTTCCACGGAGAGCTTTTTATCGCCCTGCCCTTCAGCCACCGGGCGCAGGAGCTCGGCGAGTTGCAGCAGGGACATTTGCGATAGCTCGCCAATGTCCACGCCGGCAAATTTCACCGACAGCGCGGCCTTGTTCAGGCGTTTGCCTTCACACAGCGGGCACGGGCTGCCTTGCATGAATTGCGAAACGCGCTTTTTCATCAGGGCGCTTTGGGAGTGGGTGAAGGTGTGCAGGATATAGCGGCGGGCGCCGGTGAAGGTGCCCTGGTAGCTGGGCTCGAGTTTGCGTTTGAGGGCGTCGCGGGTTTGGGCCGGTGTGAAGCCGGCGTACACCGGTACGGTGGGGGTTTCTTCGGTGAAGAGGATCCACTCGCGCTGCTTTTTCGGCAGGTCGCGCCACGGGATGTCGACGTCGTAACCCAGGGTGACGAGGATGTCGCGCTGGTTCTGGCCTTGCCACGCCAACGGCCAGGACGCCACGGCGCGCTGGCGGATGGTTAGGGAAGGATCGGGCACCATCAGGGCTTCGGTCACTTCGTACACGCGGCCCAGGCCGTGGCATTGCGGGCAGGCGCCCTGGGGCAGGTTGGGGGAAAAGTCTTCGGCGTACAGCATCGGTTGCCCCGCCGGGTAACTGCCGGCGCGGGAGTAGAGCATGCGGATCAGGCTGGACAAGGTGGTGACGCTGCCCACTGATGAACGTGTGCTGGGTGTACCGCGCTGTTGTTGCAGGGCCACGGCGGGCGGCAGGCCTTCGATGGAGTCGACGTCCGGTACGCCGACCTGGTCGATCAGGCGGCGGGCGTAGGGCGCCACGGATTCGAAGTAGCGGCGCTGGGCTTCGGCGTAGACGGTGGAGAATGCCAGCGAGGACTTGCCGGAGCCTGACACGCCGGTGAACACCACCAGGGCGTCGCGGGGGATGTCCACGTCGACGTTGCGCAGGTTGTGTTCCCGGGCACCTCGTACCCGCACGAAGCCAGGGCGTTGGGTGATGAGTGAGGTGTCTGGTGGCAGGTTGCGCTGGGAAGTCATGGGTAACCTTATCGGTGTGTTCAAGGCAGTGAAGATCAACTGTGGGAGCCGGGCTTGCCCGCGATGACGGTGTGCCAGTTACCGGATGGGGTGCCTGACACTCCGCCATCGCGGGCAAGCCCGGCTCCCACAGTGGTTTGGTGTTGCTGGCTGGATCTTCATTCGTCACATCATTCGGGAGGTCAGTACCGAGCGCACCCGTTGCGCCAAGTCATCCGGGCCATAGGGTTTGCTCAGCAGGTGAATGTCGTTGCCCAGCAGGTGGTTGCTGGAAAGAATGTCGCGGGTATGCCCGGAGGTAAACAGCACCGCTATCGCCGGCACTTGCCTGCGCGCCCACTCGGCGAGGTCGGTGCTTTTGACCCGGCCCGGCATCACCACGTCGGTGAAGATCAGGTCCGGTTGCAGGCCGGCCTGGAGCATCAGCATGGCCCGGTCGCCGTCTTCGGCGGTGAGCACGGTGTAGCCGGATTGTTCAAGCAATTCCACCGCGGCCGCGCGTACGCCTTCGTTGTCCTCAACCACCAGGATCGTCTCATGGCCGCCGGTGGGTTGTGTGAGCTCGACGGGCGCATCGTGGTTTTCCGGCTCTCCCAGGTTGCGCGGGAAATACATCTGCACCACGGTACCGCTGCCCTCCACGCTCTCGACCTCAACATGCCCGCCACTTTGGCGCACGAACCCAAACACCATGCTCAGGCCCAGGCCGGTACCGTGGCCATTCGGCTTGGTGGTGAAAAACGGTTCGAAGGCCCGTGCCAGGATCGTTGGTGACATGCCGGCGCCGCTGTCGGCGACGGCCAGGCGCACGTATTCACCGGGGTTGATGCTTTTACCGGCGCAATCCGGAGGGTTGAGGATGATGTTTTCGCCGGTGATCCGAATCACCCCCTCGCCTTTCATGGCATCCCGGGCATTGATCGCCAGGTTGAGCAGCGCGTTTTCCAGTTGGTTGCGGTCGACGTTAATGCACCACGGATCCTGGGGCAGCTGCACATCAATGTGGATGGTTTCTCCCAGCGCCCGCTGCAGCAACTCGCCCAGGCCTTCATAGATGCGCAGCGGGTTGTACACCGCCGGTGACAATGGCTGGCGACGGGCGAAGGCCAGCAGTTGCGAGGTCAGTTTGGCCCCACGTTCCACTGCCGCGATGGCGGCGCTGACCCGGCGCTGCACCTGGGGGTTGTCCGGTTCATGCCGGGCCAGCAGGTGCAGGTTGCCGGAGACCACTTGCAGCAGGTTATTGAAGTCGTGGGCCACGCCGCCGGTCAGGCCGCCAATGGCTTCCAGCTTCTGTGATTGGCGCAACTGTTCCTCGGCGGCGGAACGGGCTTGCACCTCCGCGGCCACGCGCTGCTCCAGGTTGTGGGTGAGTTCCTGGCGCAGGCGCTCGGAGATCATATGTTCGGTGGTCTCCACTACAATCGCCAGGACCCCGGCCGGTCGTTGGTCGTCACCGGCCACGGGGCTGTAATACAGGTCCATCCAGACTTCTTCCGGGCGGCCGTCGCGCAACAGTTCCAGGGGCAGGTTGCGGTAGGACAAGGTGCCGCCAGCCAGGCAGGTGTCGACCACATTGCGGTTGAAGTCGGCGACTTCCGGCCAGCCCAGTTCCACCGGCGCACCCAGCAGATAAGGGTGGCGACCGCCGGCAAATACCGAATAGCTGTCGTTGTAGATCATGTAACCGGCGTGCCCCCACAGCATCACCATGGGCATGGGCGATGCCAGCATCATCTGCACGGCGCTGGTCAGGCTGGAGGGCCAGGCATTCATCGGGCCGAGGTCGGTGGTGGACCAATCGAAAGCACGAATCCTCTGGGCCATTTCCCCAGCCCAACCCTCACAGCCGTGGGTATTGGATAAAAACTGCATCGGTCGGCTCTGCAAAAGATAAAAGGTGGGCGGCGATGAAAACTTTGAGCCCGGCAGCGGCGGTTGGTTTCATCGCATATTGCTTATGCCGGCAGGAAGGAGCAAGGGCCGGCTCAGCGAAAGTCCCGGCTGCGCACACTGATGCCCGACAGCAACGGGGTCAGGTCGGTCAAGCGCCCGGCGATCAGGTGCCGAACCTCGCCCACCGCCTCCCAGCGGCCATCCACCTTGAGCAACCGCGAGCCCACCAGCGCCTGGCGTTGGCGCTCGGCCAAATCGCGCCAGACCACCACATTGATATTGCCGAACTCATCTTCCAGGGTAACGAAGGTAACGCCGCTGGCCGTGCCAGGACGTTGTCGACCGGTGACCAGGCCGGCGACGCTGACGTTGCGGCCATGCTCAACCTGCAGCAATTCCCTGGAACTGCGGCAACGCCGCGCGCGCAGTTCATCGCGCAACAGCGCCAACGGGTGTGGGCCCAGGGTGGTGCCGACGCTGGCGTAGTCGGCATACAAATCTTCGCCGACTGTCGGTTGCGGCAGCTCCACCACCGCCTCTTCCGGGCTGGCGATACCGGCAAACAGGCCCAGTTGTTTCTGCACCCCGGCCACCTCCCAACGCGCCCGGTGCCGATGCCCGGCCAGGCCGCGCAAGGCACCGGCATCCGCCAGCAGTTCCTGGGCGCGAGTGTCCAATTGGGCACGCTCGCCCAAGTCGGCAATATCAAAAAACGCCCGGGCCTGGCGCGCCGTTTCGATACGCCGGCCGTCCTCTTCGCGAAACCCGGAGATCATGCGCAAGCCCATGCGAATCGCCGGTTGCTGGCCTTCGATCGGCTCAAGGCTGCAATCCCAGTCACTGGCCTGCACATCCACCGGGCGGATCTGCAAATGATGGCGACGGGCGTCCTGCAGGATCTGGTCGGGGCTGTAGAAACCCATGGGCCAGCTGTTGATCAGGGCGCAGGCGAACGCTGCCGGTTCATGGCATTTGAGCCAGCAACTGGCATAGGTCAGCAAGGCGAAACTGGCGGCGTGGGACTCGGGAAAACCATAGCTGCCAAAGCCCTTGATCTGCTCGAAGATCTGCGCGGCGAAGGCTTCGCTGTAGCCGTTTTTCAGCATGCCGGTGCGCAGGCGTTGCTGATGGGGTTCGAGGCCGCCGTGGCGTTTCCAGGCGGCCATGGAACGGCGCAGTTGGTCGGCTTCGCCGGGTGTGTAATCGGCGGCGACCATAGCGATCTGCATGACCTGTTCCTGGAACAGCGGGATGCCCAGGGTTCGTTCCAGTACGGACTTGAGTTCCGGCGACGGGTAGGTGGTTTCTTCCTCCTTGTTCCGCCGCCGCAGGTACGGATGCACCATGCCACCCTGGATGGGCCCCGGCCGCACGATGGCGACCTCAATGACCAGGTCGTAGAATTTTTCCGGTCGCAGGCGGGGCAACATCGACATCTGCGCCCGCGACTCAATCTGGAACACGCCGATAGTGTCGGCCTTGCTGATCATCGCGTAGGTTGCCGCATCTTCCTTGGGCACCGAAGCCAGGCTCAGGTCCCGGTTGCGATGGCGGCGCAGCAGGTCGAAGCAGCGGCGAATCGCACTGAGCATGCCCAGCGCGAGGATGTCCACCTTGAGCAGGCCCACGGCGTCGAGGTCGTCCTTGTCCCACTGGATGATGGTGCGCTCGGCCATGGCCGCATTTTCCACCGGCACCAGGGTGTCCAGCGGGTGCTCGGAAATCACGAAACCGCCGGGGTGCTGGGACAGGTGCCGGGGGAAGCCGATCAGTTGTTGGGTCAAGGTCAGCACCCGGCGCAGCACCGGGCTGTCGGGGTCGAAACCACCTTCGCGCAGGCGTTCCAGGGGCGGTGCTTCGTCGCTCCAGCGCCCACAACAGTCGGCCAGGGCGTTGACCTGATCCGGCGGCAACCCGAGGGCCTTGGCCACGTCGCGCACCGCGCCGGCGCCGTGATAGCTGCTGACCACCGCCGTCAACGCGGCGCGGGTACGACCGTAGCGCTGGAAGACGTATTGCAGCACTTCTTCGCGGCGTTCGTGCTCGAAGTCCACGTCGATGTCCGGCGGCTCGTTGCGTTCGCGGGACAGGAAGCGCTCGAACAGCATGTTCATCAGGCTCGGGTCGATCTCGGTGATGCCCAGGGCAAAACACACCGCCGAGTTGGCCGCCGAGCCGCGGCCCTGGCACAGGATCGAACGGCTGCGGGCGAAGCGCACAATGTCGTGTACGGTGAGGAAGTAGCTTTCGTAGCCGAGGTCGCTGATCAGTTCCAGTTCGTTATTGATCTGCTGGAGGGTCTTGGCGTCGACCCCTTTCGGCCAACGCTGGGCGATGCCTTGCTCGGTCAAGGTGCGTAACCAGGATTTTGCATCCTGGCCTTCAGGTACCAACTCCCTGGGGTATTGATAGCGCAATTGGCCGAGGTCAAAGGTGCAACGCCGGGCAATGTTCAGGGACTCTTCCAGCAAGTGCGCCGGGTACAGCGCGGCCAATGCATCGAGGCTGCGCAAGTGCCGTTCACCATTGGGATGCAGGCGCGCGCCGGCTTCGGCCACCGAGACGTGGTGACGGATTGCGGTCATGGTGTCTTGCAACGCACGGCGACCGCGCACATGCATATGCACATCGCCGCAGGCCACCGCCGGCAGGTGCAGGCTGGCGGCCAGGTTCAGGCGTTGCTCAAGGTGACGGGCATCGTTCTGGCCGCAATGCAGTTCCACCGCCAGCCACAGGCGATCGGTGAAGGTGCTGCACAGCCATTGGATATGGGCCTGGGTGTCGGTGTCTTCGACCATCCATAACGCGAGCAAGCCGTGTACCGCGGTGAAGTCTTCCTGCAGCAAGCGGTAGTGACCTTTTCCCGCACGGCGACGGGCAATGGTGATCAGCCGGCACAGGTGTTGATAGCCTTCCAGGTTCTCCACCAGCAGCACCAGCTTGGGGCCGTTTTCCAGGCGCATCTCGCTGCCGATAATCAGCGGCAACCCGACTTCCTTGGCCGCCTGCCAGGCACGGACGATGCCCGACAAGGTGCATTCATCGGTGATGGCCAGCGCCTCGTAACCCTGCTGCCTGGCCCGTTCAAACAGCTCGCGGGCACTGGAGGCGCCCCGCTGGAAACTGAAGTTGGACAGACAATGCAGCTCCGCGTACTTCATGCAAACCAGCCTTGCAGCCACAGCGTGCCGCTCTCGCCCACGGTGCGGTAGGCCCAGCCTTGCTGGCCGGCACGGGTGCGCACCAGGTAGTAATCGCGGCGCACATCGGCGCCATCCCACCAGCCGGATTCGATGCGCTCCGGGCCCATCAGGATGTGTAGACCCTGCTCGGCCAGGGGCGTCGGTTCATGCAACAACCAGCCCGGGCGTTGCACGTTGTTTGAGGGTGAGCACGGGCGAAGATCAGCACCGGCTTGCCAGGCGCATTCTGGGCGGTGGTCGGCGTGAAAGCGCAGGCCTTGCACCGCTTCGTCCCCCAACCGCGCCCGCAGGCGTTCGCGCAGTTGTTCCCACGGCAGGGTTTGTTGCGGGCGCTCGTCGAACAGGTCCTGGCGCTGGGGCACAAACACCGGCAGGTCCTCGGCCACCAGGCGAAAGCCGCGCACCGGCGAGGTGACTTGCACTTGCTCCAGGCGCCCACGGGCCAGTTCGAACAGCATCGCCGCGTCACGCTCGGCGCTGAGCAGGCCGACCTTGATCACGCTGTCGGGCTCGGCCGCGTGCTCCAGGTGCAAGTCAAAACGCTGCACGCCACTGTCGCGGCCACACAGGAACGCCGACAGGTCGCCAGTCAAACGGCGCAAGGGAAACAGCAAGGCCTGGTGGGACAACACATCAAAATTCAGCTCGATGCGCACATCAAACCGGTCCGGCGGCTGGTAGAACGCCAGCGCCAGGGGCCGTTGGCCGCACAGTGCATCGAGGTGCTTGAGCAGCGCAGCGTCGAAGCGCCGGGCCAGGGTATGCCGAGGCAACGCCTGCACCTGGGCCAGGGTGCGCAAGCCCATGCGCGACAATGCGCTGGCGGCTTGCGGGTCGAGGCCGGCGCGGTCGATGGGGATCGGTGCCAGGGCGTGTTGCAGGTATTGCTCATCGGCCACGGCCAGGCCGTCGTAGGCATTCGCCAATATCCGCGCCGCCGCCGGGTTCGGCGCGGCGACGATGCGATGACGAAACCCCAGTTCGGTCAGCTCCTTGCGCAAGCGTGCTTCGAGCAACGGCCAGGGCCCGAACAGGCCCAGGCTCGACTCGATCTCGAACAGCAACGCCCGTGGGTAGAACACGCTGACCTGGGAGCTGAAACGGTAGGCCCAGGCGGCGAGAAACTGCTGCCAGTATTCGATCTGCGCCGGGTCGTATTCGGCGCAGGCGAACGCCTTGGTCAAGGCATGGGCCGCCGTCAGGGATTGGCCGGGGCGCAGGCCGAGTTTGCGCGCGGCGTCATTGACGGTTTGCAGCACCCGCCGCTGCGGCGTGCCGGCCAGCAGGGCCAACGGCTGGTCCGGTTCGGGGCGCGAACGCAGCACCCCGTCCAGCGCCAATTGCGGGAACACAATACACACCCAGCGCATGCCAACCTCAGTGCCCAAGCGCAATGGGCGCGGGATGGGCCAGGCCACCCCGGCACTTGAGCACCCGCACTTGCGCAGGGCTCGCCTCAACCGCCAGGCGCAACGCGGCCGGTGACGGGTTGATGGCCTCGTTCAAGGAGCGCCAGGCAAAGGCCAGGGTCTGGCCGGTTTCCGCCGCCACCTGCAAGCGGCGCAAGGCCCGGTCATCGGCCTTGCGCGGCCAGCACAGCACCGCGCCACAACTGCCGGAACGCAGGCATTGCTCCACGGCCCACAGGGCGTCACGTTCATCGGCCTGGATCACTGACAGCTGGCGCACATCCACCCCGGCGTTTTGCCAGGCGTGGGGGTACGGCGTGTAGGGCGGCGCCACCAGCACGATGCGCTCACCGGCCGCCGCCAACCGTGCCAGGGTCGGCCACACCAGCTGCAACTCGCCCACGCCTTCCTTGGCCATGAGGATTTCGCTCAACGCCGCTTCCGGCCAGCCACCGCTGGGCAGCACCGCATCCAGGGCCGCAAGCCCGGTGGGATGGACGCTGGCCGGCGGCGCGGCGGGCCGGCCTTTCCAGACCCGGCCGCCATTGAACAGCGAGTCCAGTGCAACGACGGCGCCCATCAGCCTTGCCTCACCAGGCCGCAGAACACCCCTTCGATGGCCAGGTCCTGATCGGGCCGCACCACGATGGGTTGATAGGCGGGGTTGCGCGGCAGCAGGCGCACGCGCTCGCCCACGTGTTCGAAACGTTTGATGGTGACTTCACCGTCCAGGCGTGCTACCACGATCTGCCCGTTCAAGGCCTCGGCACTGCGGCGTACGCCCACCAGGTCGCCATCGAGGATGCCGTCTTCGATCATCGAATCGCCCTGCACCCGCAGCAGGTAATCCGGGGTTTTCGCGAACATGCCCGGGTCGAGCAATAGACGGTTGTGCACTTCGGCATCGGCGCCAATGGGCAAACCGGCGGCCACCCGGCCGAGCACCGGAATATCCAGCAGCTCCGGCCGCGCCGGTTGATTGAGCAGGCGGATGCCGCGAGCCTGGTTCGGGTTGACCTCGATAAAGCCGCCCTCGGTCAGCGCCAGCACATGCTTGCGCGCCACGCTGCGGGAGGCAAAGCCGAACGCCTCGGCGATCTCGGCGAGGCTGGGAGACTGGCCTTGCTGCGCGATACGGTCGCGGATAAAGGTCAGGATGGCGGTACGGCGGGGCGTTAGATTCTTCATGGAGTACATTTGTACTCCTGTGGGAATTTTCTGGCAATATCCGTCAGTCGCTTCCCTGGCAACCGCCGGAAAAGTACCCGCCAAGTTGACGAACGGTCTTTCGAATGTTCAGATGCCGGCCTGTTTCAGGTGCCTCATGCCGCCGTGCATGGGGTGAAACGGGAAACCGGTGCCGCTCTTTTCGAGCCAGTCCGGTGCTGCCCCCGCAACGGTAGACGCGTGATTCCTTCGACACACCACTGTGGCCTGCGCGCCATGGGAAGGTGAAGGTGTCCATACGCGTGAGCCCGGAGACCGGCCTGGAATTCTGTTTGGCAAAATCCTGCGGTGGGCGGGCATGGGCCGGTATTGGCGTGTGCTCGGTGCCTACTCGTGCGTGCTTTTCGCGAAAGATACTTTTCCGAGAAGACTATGATTCGACCTTACACTACTTCCGTGCCCAGCCTGCTGCTCGGCTTCCTGTTCAGCCCCCTGCTGCTGGCCGACGACCCTCCCCTTGAGCTCAAGCAGCAGATCATTTCCGCACCGTCGGTGGAATCCACCACCGTGGCCGACATGGCCCAGTACGGCAGCAAGGTCGAGATCGTCACCCGCGAACAGATCGAACGCGCCGGCCCCGCCGCCGATGTGTCGCGCGTGATGCAGATGTTCATCCCCGGCCTGTACGTGGCCCCCAAGAACGGCCCGTTCGACTACGGCACCTATTCCCTGCTGGGCGGGCGCAACGACGACACGCTGATCCTGCTGGACGGAGTACGCCTGAACAACCGCCTGTACGGTGGCCTGTACCTGGACACCCTGCCCGCCAACGCCATCGAGCGCATCGAAGTGCTCAAGGGGGGCCAGAGCCTGCTGTTCGGCACCCAGGCGGTGTCGGGGGTGATCAACATCGTTACCCGCAGCCCGCAAACCCGCGAGGCGTCCGGCGAGGTGAACCTGGGCGCAGACACCTTCGGCGGCACCACCGGCGATGCCCGGGTCGAGAAGATCTTCAACAACGGTTTTGGCGACCTCGGCTTGCTGGCCTACGTCAGCCGCAACGTCTCCGAGGGCTACCAGCCGTTTCGCAACCGCGACATGAAAAACGTCAGCGACAAGAAACGCTCCTACGAAGTCACCACCTTCGGCACCAAGGCGATCCAGTCGTTTGGCGATGACACGCGCCTTGAGCTGTTTTACCAGTACGCCGACGCCAACCTCGATTTCGCCCGGCCGGTGGACAACCACAAGACCACCAACGACCGCGTACAACAAATCGCTACGGCGACCTTCGAGCAAACCCTCAACGAGCGCCTGAGCTACTTCGTCAAAGGCCATATCAACGATTGGGACACGCGCTATACCCGCATCAACAATATCGAAAGCGGCGGCACCCGGGCCATCAACCACAACGACTACTGGGGCTTCACCGACTGGGGCGTGCAGGCCGAAGGCAAGGCCGTGCTGCCAGGCGAGCACGTGCTGGTATTCGGGTCCGATAACCAGTGGTTCAAGGGCCAGGACGATGTATTGATCATCGACGACAACAAGGCCCAGGCCCACGCGCTGTACACCCAACTGCGCCCGAATATCGAAGCCCTGCCGAACTGGCACCCGAGCATCGGCGTACGCCACGAAGCCATGAGCGGCGGCGACAGCGCCACTGTCGGCATGCTCACTTCGCTCTACGACCTCAACGACAACTGGGCCCTGCGCGGCCAATACGGCACCGCCTACAAACTGCCGAATGCCGAGCAACTGTTCGTCAACGAAGACGATGAGAAAGGCAACCGCAACCTCAAGCCGGAGAAGAGCCGCAACGCCGAGCTGGGCATCGACTACAAGGGCAGCCTGCTGGCGCGGGACTTCAGCGCCAGCGTGACGCTGTTCAAGCGCAAGATCACCGACCTGATCACCCTGGACGATATCCAGTGGGTCAACGGCCAGGGGCAGATCCAGATGCGTGGTTTCGAGGCCGACGCCAAGCTGCAGCTCAATGACCAATGGAGCGTGCAGGCCGACATGACCCGCAACCTCACCGAGTCCCGCGCGGGTGTCACCCTCAACGATATCCCGGGCTTCTTCGCCCGCTCGCGGGTCGGCTATGAATCGGTGGACCGCCTGTGGGGCGTCGGTACTGCCGTGCGTTACATCGGCGATATTGTCAGCTCGAAAAAGGTCGAGTACGGCAACTACACCGTGGTCGACGCCGACGCCTATCGCTACCTCGACAACGCCCACCAACACCGCGTGAGCCTGCTGGTAGAGAACCTGTTCGACCGCGATTACGTCACCAGCCGCGCCAGCAACGTCGACAACCTCGGGCGGCCGCTCACCTCCGAAGTACGCTACACGTATCGCTTCTGATGAGTACGCCCGTGGAAACTCATCCGGACTGGTCCCATGTGCCTGATCACGCCCGTCACGTGTTCCTGTGCACAGGCCCGCGCTGCACCCAGCGTGGCGCGCTGCAATTATGGAAAACCCTGCGCCGCCACCTGCTGGCACACGACCGCATCGAAAAACCTGGCGGCGTGCTGTTGACCCGCACCCACTGCCAGTTCCCGTGCAACCTGGGGCCGATCGTGACGGTGTACCCGGACACGTGCTGGTACGGCGTGCACAGCAACGCAGACGTGCAACGGCTGGTGGAAGTGCACCTGGTGGGCGGCGAAGTCGTCGAGGATTTGCTGATCAAGGAGCGCTCATGAAAGCGTTGTGGTTGCTGTTGGGCGCCCTGCTCTGCCCATCGTTGGCGCTGGCGGACCGTTATCGCAACTGCAACCAGGATTGGACGGCCACCCACTCACCGCCCTCGCGCATCGTGGCCCTCAACCAGCATGCGGCCGACCTGTTATTGGCGCTGGATGTCGGTCCCGCATTGGTGGGCGTGGCGTATCTGGATGACAACGGTGTGGCCCACCGACACGGCGAGTATTTCGGCGTGCCGGTGATTGCGCCCAAGTACCCGTCCAGCGAAGTGCTCTATGCGCAGAAACCGGATCTGGTGGTCGGTGGATTCGCCAGCGCATTTGGCACTGGCGTCACCTCACGCACCGGCCTGGCCGGCAACGGAGTGGCGTCGTACTTGCTGGAGTCGGCGTGCGACGGTCATTCGCTGGATTACTTCGGGCATATCCGCAACGACCTGTTTACCCTTGGCGCCCTGGTGCATAAACAGCCACGGGCGCGGGCGCTGAGCGATGCCATGGACGCCGACCTGGCCAGTGCCCAGGCGCTGGCTGGTGAGGGTAAACCGCTGTCGGTGTTTTACCTGGACAGTGAGGTCAACGGGTTGGACAGCGAGGGTCGGCGTGGTTTTGTCACCACGTTGGTGGTGGCTGCTGGTGCGCGCAATTTATTTGCCGGGATCAACCAATACCGCGTCACCGTGAGCAGCGAAACCCTGCTGATGAGTGATCCGGATGTAATTTTGCTGGCGGATGCGCTGTGGTCACCGGCCAGCCGCAAACGTCAGTTGCTGACCACCGACCCGGTGCTGTCGCGTTTGCGGGCGGTGCGGGAGAACCGGATGATCGATATTCCCTTTACCCATTTGGTGCCCACCGCGAATAGCGGCCGAGTCGTGTTGGAGTTGGCGAGGCAATTCAAACAACTGGCTGAATAATTCACGAGCGAAGCGCCTGACCAATTTACTCAGTCCATGCCACCGACCAAAGTTGTGAAACGCTGTAGGTTTCCAATGCTGAGCGCTTCGTACTTTTAATCGCCTCCAGCTCCTGGCCTGACAGATCAGGGTGATAGAGCTCGCACTTGGTGGCCGAGATATCACTCATCCCGGCCTCAGTGACTACCGGCTCGACCGCGCCACCATCCACCGGGGAAAGCCGGGGCCCCAAGACGAAAAAAAGGGGCGATCAATGATCGCCCCAAATACAACGAGAGGTCCTTTTCTAAAACTACAAGCTGATCTGCTGGCGCTCCTCATCCGTCAACCGCGCCCGCGCCTGGTCACTCAACGGTCCGGCGCCGAGTACCTGCACCGGGCTGTTGGGGTTGTAGCCCGAGGTCTTCTGCCCGTCCTCCGGCTTGCGCTCAACTGGCTCGCTGCCAAAGCTCAACACTTCCACCGTGACAATCGACGCCCGGCCCTGTTTGGCCGCCGCCTGCTGGCTGCGCGCGGCATCTTCCGCCGCCTGGGACGCCGCCGCACCGGCTGCGCTCGCCGAGGTCATGGCCCCGGTGTTTACCGCCGCCGACACCGGCACCCCGGACGACTTGCCCTGGGTCTGGATGTTGGCGGCATTAACGACGCGCAACGCGGCAATGTTGATGTTGCCCGAGACCCGAATCCCCGCCTCACCCGCATCGATGGTGCCCAGCGGGGCGATCAGGTCGATGTCTCCGGCCGGCACTTCGGGAATCGGGTTCAAGGTGGCAATCCCCGCCCCGGTGCTCGGCACCGCCGGCGACAGGGTCACGTTGCCCCAGTTGTCGTAGACACGCTTGGGCGGCGTGTACACCACGGTGGTCTTGGATCCGCGACCGGCGTTGATGTCGCCCTCGCCGGACCAGCCCATGATCGAGCCGCCGAAGGTGGTCATGATGCGGCTCTGGCCCAGCAGGATGCTGCCCATGGAATACAGCTGGATATCGCCGGCGCCCTGGGTGATCACACCGGCGGTGGACGGCGGTGCCGCGCCTTCGATGCCGAAGGTCTGCCCACCGCCCGGGGTGAGCATCTGGATCGAGCCACCGAAATTGGTGTGTACACCGGAGCCGCCGAACAACGTGATATCGCCCTTGTAGGTGATCGGGTTGCCGGCCACGTCCTTGTCCGGGAACAGCGCGGCAATCGCCGCACGCCCCCGTACATAGCTGCCCTGGCGCACACCGCCCACCGCGTTGTACTCACGGCCGGCAGCCTTGAGTTCGGCGAAGTACACATCACGGGCGAACACCCGTTGCTGTTCAGCGGGCAGTGCGGCGTAAACCGCGTGGGCCTGCTCGCGGGTGCCGACGAAACCGAAGCGCTCGGCGAGCCAGGTGACCAGTTCGTTCTCATAGGTCTTGGCGACCTTGCCGCCCTGGATCGACAGGGCTTCGCCTGGCTGGACGAGGTTGGCCGGGTCCAGGTAGGCCTCGACAAAGCGTCGGTAATCCGGGCCGTTGGGACCGACGCCAGCTTGCATGACGATGCCTGCGCCAGGGCGGTTGTCGCCCGCGACCACCGGGCCCAGGCTGGTAATGCTGACTTCGCCGCCCTTCGCCGGGTCACGCCCGGACATCAGGATATTGCCGCCCGCCGTCACTTCCAGCAGGCCAGGACCGGCAACCTGGAAGTTGCTGTACAGAATGTCGCGCCCGGCGGAGACGATGGAGATGTCAGTGGGGTTGTTGTGGATGAACAGGTTGCCGGTCGACTGCTCGCTGACCGCACCAGGGGCCGTATTAAAACGGCTGCCACTGCTGACAATGTCTCGCCCCGCCATCATCCAAACCGGCCCGTTGCCCTCGTACCAGGTCTGCCCCGAATGCAAAAACGAGGGGGAAGAATTGAACGTCAGGGTCCGGCCGCTGCTGACCCCCACCAGATCGCCGGTCAAGGCATAGAACCGCGCCGGTTCCGTTGGCGCGTAAGCGGCTGCCGACGCCGTGGCGGAGCCAAAGGCAAACAGAGGCCGCGGAAGGGAACCCGGCGAGCTACCGTTCTCCGACAGATTGTTGCCATCGGCAACCACCTGACCATCAATGGTCCCGACGAACGCCGGCCGCCAAGGTGTGGCCATGATGCTGGGGTCGGCCCCGGAAGGCGTGACAAACATACCGCCCGCATAAATCGAGTCATGGGCCAGGAATTGCAACTGGCTGCTGGCACCGGGGGCGAGCACCAAGGCATTTATCGGACTCGTATCGGCTTGGTACCCCAGGACGGCGTTACCGTAATAAATACTGCCGCCAGCCGCCGTCGCTCGAACGATCGATGGGTAGACGGTTGCCAGGTCGGACGCTGCGGCGGAGACAGATGGCGTCAAGTTGCCCCCCGCTGAAAACAGGTCGATTGCCGTGTGACCGGTCCACAACGAGAACCAACTTTCGCCGGTCCCACTCGTCCCGCCACGGGTAAACGATGAGTTGTTCAGCAGGACGACACGGCCCGGGTCAATCACTTGCTGCAGCACCAGGTCACCCAATGTCGTCAGGTTGAATGTGGCATCCCCCGGCACCAGGGTGATGCCCCCCACTGCCCGGCCACGGGTCGCCTGGAACGGATCGAATGCGCGGGTTTCGCCCGGGCTCTGCTCAGAGCTGTTGCTGCCGTAGGTCAGGTCGATCCGGCCCGTGGTCGCACTTTGCAGTTGGACATTGCCCCGGATATTCACCAACTGGCCGTTCTGATCGTTTACATCAACCACGCTGCCAGGGTTCAGGGCGCCACCGATACGCACCCGCAGATCACCACCGCCCGTCAACTGCAGGCTGCCATCACCGGCAACCCGCCCGGTACTGCCGACCGCCAGCACCAGCCCCTGGCTGCGCGGGTTGGCAGAGGCCGACATTGGGTTGCCGTCCATGCGCCGAAGCACACCGGCATCCCCGCCTACCTGTACATCCACGTCACCGCCGCCGAGGGTGCCGAAACCGGTAAACCCGACGAACGCATCAGCCTTGGAGGCGTTGGCGGTATAGCTACCGAAATTGATCCACCAGGCCGTCGGCTGCGCCTGCCCGCCGGTGTTCACCGTGCCGCTGCCCTGGCGCCACAGCCAGTTGGCCACATCGGCGGAGTCGATGCCGTTATCCAAGGGGTTGGGCCGACTTGGGTTGAAGACGCCTCCCAGGATATTCCCCGTCAGGTTGCCCCCCACGTTCACGCTCAAATTCCCCCCTGCCTCCGGGTACCAGGCACGGTACAGGCTGTCAGATGAGCCGTTGACGAACTGTTCAAAATAACTGTTGGTATCGTTCAGCACCGTCTTCGCGCTGTTCAGCGCCTTGGGCTGGTTGTAGGGGTCACTGGCACCGGTTGCAGTGGACGATGTACCGGCGGTGTAGACCCCGTACAGGGAGTCCATGCTCAAGTCGCCGGCGCTGAGCAGTTCGAGGTCGCCCGTACCGGTGCGAATCACACTGAAACGGCTGCTGGAGGGGGTCGCCGCATACTCTTTGCCGCTTTGGGCCTGGCAGTAGGCGGGCGAGCTTGCACAGAACTCATCGATGGAAGGGATACCGAACTGGTCCAGGATGCTTTGCTCGATCGGCGTTCCGACGGTGACGATAATCCCGTTGTCCGCCAGGTCCTTGGCGCCGAATTCGGTCCAGACATAGCCAACTTTCACGGCGCAGTACGCCGGATTGCCCCCACAGAAATCATCAATCGAACCCAGCCCGAAATCATCGAGGATCTTTTGGTCGATCGGGTCGCCTTCCTTGACCACCACCCCATTGGCCGCAAAGTCCTCCACCGCGAAGGCGGTCCAGGTCAACTTGCCCTTGGCGGGCATCTCCTTGGCAAACATGCCGTAGTGGCTGTCAGCCAAACGCAGGTCGCCGCTGCGCGGATGGGCTTGCAGGATGCGGCTGTCGGCCGCCTCGGTGTCTGCACCTGCAACCAACCGCAGCGACCAGGATTGCGAACCTTCGGCCAGCATCGGCGAGAGGGCCCACAGCTTGCCCTGGCGCCCCGCCACTTCCGGGCGCAACGCCACCGACTCAGCCCCGCCCGGCAACTTGACGTTGGTGCCGGAAGGAATCAACGCGCCGCGCGGCAGCGGTATGTCGCCATTGAGGGTCACGTGGTTTTGCGTCGGGTTAAGCGCCTCGTAGTTCGTCGGCAACGGCACCCCTTTGGGCCAGGTCAGCGCCCCGAGCCGGGTGTCCTGGGTCAGCAGGCTGCCGGCGTCCAGCTGTGAGCCGGCCGCCAGGGTGTGTGCCTGGCTCAATAACGTGCCTGCGGCAAACAGCACATTGCCCGCGCTGTCGAACACCGCTGCGGCCAGTACCGTACCGGCAGGCAGCGTCAGGTCCTGGTTCAGCGTCGCCCGGGTCGGCAAGCGCGTTCCGGCGGCCACGCCCACGGCCTTGATCGGCAGGTCGTAGTTGAGCACGGTGCCCGCCGGGAAGGTCGTGCCGTCCGCCAGGGTGATGCCGTTACCCGGCACGATGATCGTGCCGCCGGTAAAGTCGATGCCCGGCAACAACACCCAGCCCTTGTCATCGACGGTCTGCGGTGGCGGTGCAAAACCGTCGTTTATGCTGCCGTAAATATTCAGGTCGCCACCGGCGCGCAGGGTCAGGCTGCCCGACTCACCGGAGCCATACACCGAGGTTTTCTGGCTGTTGGGGTTGAGGCTGGCGTAACGGTAGCCGGACAGGTCCAGATCGCCCTGCACCACCAGGTCACCGTCCGCGGTCTTGCTGACGATTTCCACGCCCGGGCGCAGGTGGAAGGCATTGGCGTAGGTTGCATTGTTAAGCCCGGCGAGTTTGTTTTGCAGCAGGTTCTGGTTGAACAATGCACCGTTGATAAAGGCCGTGCTCAGCACATGCTTGCCATCCAGGTAGGCCTGGTCGATCTGTTGGTAAGGCCGCCCGCTGGCCGTCGGATCGGTGACCAGTGGCGCATCGTCGTAACTGATCATGCCGTTGAGGGTGATCGAGCGCGCGCCCTGGATCGTCAGGCGGCCATGGGCATCGATGTTGATGTCGTTGCTGGTGCCATCGACGTTGATCAGCCGTGGTGCATTCAGTTCCAGGGTGCCGCGATTGCGCCCGTCATTGCCCTGGACCGCCTCGGTGCCGTGGCGCAGGTCGATGCGTGCGCCATCGGCCAGGGTCAGTTGACCGGTGCCGGAGCCGAGCACCACCATGGCCCGGTTGGGCGAGTCGATGATCTTGCCGTAGCTGTCCACCCGCAGCTTGCTGCCATGGGCGTCGAGTACCGCGCCGCCGTCCAGCGTCAGGCCGTGCTTGCCGGTCAGGTTGATGCTGCCGACGCGCTCGCCACTGGCGTCCACCAGGCCGGTGACCCGCAGGCTGCCGTTGTCCACGGAGACGTTGACGGTGCCGGCCTTGAGGCCATTGCCGATGGTCAAGTCGCCCTGCTTGAGTTGGAAGCTGCGTGTGCCGAACACCTGGCCTTGATTCAGGCGCTGGTTGAGGTCGGCGAACTGCTGGTCCAGTGAACCGCTGCTGCCCAGGCGCTGGGCCTGGATTTCCACGGTACCGGCCTCATAAGGCATCGTGGTCCCGCCCGCATCGTAATAGCCACTGCTGCCGGCGAGGATCGTGCCTTGCAGGTCGACGATACCGCCCGCCGCGTCCACCGCAACCGCCCGCAGTTTGCCGGCCTGGTTGTTTTTGGCCGAGAGGTCGATGGTCGAGCCGGCAGCCTGCAGTATGTTGCCGCTGCGGCTGTCCAGCAGCACCGTGCCGCCCGCGCCGTACTGGGTCACATCGTTGAACACAGTGGCGCCACCGGCCACGTCGATCAACGCCGCATCCGTCAGCACCACATCACCCCGGGCGCCCAGGCTGACTTTGCCGCTGGGCAGCACTACCGCCGTGGCCAGGCGAATGCTGTCGCCTTGCAGGGACAGTTCGGCGCCCTGGCCGTCGGCCTTGCCACGCGCCCCCGCGGACGCTGCAATATCAATCGCCCCTCCTGCGGTGATGCGGTTCACCGAACCGGCTTCGCCGGTCATCAGTGGGGTGAGGATATTCAGGTCGCCGCCGCTGTACTGGAAGCCCTTCACCGGGTCATAGGCGCCCTGGCTCTGATACACCGAGAGGCTGCCCTTGTGGTTGGCGGTAATGCGCTCGCTGGCATTGAGGTTCACGCTGGCAAAGCCCAAAGCCAGGCGATCGAAACTGCTCACGGTGTTGGTCTGGGCAAAGGCGCCGTAGCCGAACTCAATACGCTCGGCGTTGATATCCAGGCGCCCGCTGCCAGTACCCGCCCCGCCGGCGATCACCGAGCCCGGTGGGGTGGTCGCGCCCTGCCAGATCAGGTTGGCGGTATGAATGTTGGCCACGTCGCCAGCGCCACCGGCACCGTAGATCGCCGGAGTGGAAAGCATCAGGTTGCTCAGCCGCGATTTACCCGTCAGTGGGTCATAGGTGTCCAGGGAGGTACTGCCGTAGAAGTTGAAACTGTCCCGCGCCGAGAGCTGCAGGGTTTCCAGCGCCGGCGCACCGAACTGTGAATCACCTTTGAGCAGGCGATCAAGAAGCGCCTGGGTGAGTGTCAGGCCGGCCGGCAACTGATTGGCCGCAGCGGCCGCGGCCAGGGCTTGGGCGCTGCCGAGGTTAATGGTGTTGACCCCCAGGTTGAGGTGACGGGTGCCGTAGCGCACCTGGTCGCCCAACTGGAAGGTATTGTTGGTCAATGCCACGATGCTGCCTTCGGAGTACAGCCCGGTTTGCCCGCTGCACAGGCCCGTGTCACACACACCGATGCTGATCCCGCCGCTGGGAACCGTCGTATTGAATGCAATGACATTGAGCAAGCCGTTGGACGCCGCCAGCATATTGGTGACTTTGTAGATAAAACCGTCACGAGCGTCGTAGCTGGCTTTGCCACGGCCGATGGTGTTGATGGATGCGCCCTGCTCCAGGACGATCGCGTTGGTGTCACTCAACAAAAAGACTTCCGGCGCTGCGAGCGTCACACCTTCCCGAAGCGTGACGGTGCTGTTGGCCCGACTCGTACCGCCAGCCAGGACGATGTAATTCCCGGACTGGCCATACGTAACTGCCGTCATCCCCCCCACCATCAAACGCGAGGCTCCCAAGGCGTTGAGGCTCTCATCGTTGAAGGTAATACCGGAAAAACCGCTGGTTGCGGAACTGCCCGCCGCGACGACTTCAATACCCAGTTTGCCTGGATCAATTACCGCCACCGCGCCGCCATAGCCACCCGCCGCGGCCTCAAAACGGCCTATGCCCTGGAACGAAAACGCATCAGCGCCGCCCCCCGGCCGCAAGGCCAGTTTCAGGGTCTTGGCGTCGACAGCGAGCATCGGGCGTGGCACACCCTGTTTCGCAGCGTCGGCCATGGCGAACTGGGCGTAGCTGGTTTCGTTGTATTGGGAATAGCGACGCAAGGTATCGGCCGAGGTCAGAATCAACTGGCTGGCAACGCTGTTGCCGATCCCGGTGTTGGCGATGGACAAGCGCCCGGCGGTGGACCAGGAGCCATTGCGCATGCGCTGGGTGGCGGCATCACTGCCGAGCCCGGCCAGGCCGTTGATCTCGACGCGGAAAGCGCCGGGCATCAAGGCGTAGGTGGACGGCATCAGGGTATAAGTGCCCGCCGGCAGCCCCGGCACTCCTGCGCCGATGGTGACCTGCTGGCCCACCAACGGATCGACTGCGCCCTTCTCCGGTGCCACCGGCGCCGAGCCAGGCTGCACCCCGGGCACGATGGCGTAAATCGGGTTGGTGCCCAGGCCCGGCAACACAAAACCGCCATTGGCACCAAACTGCACCAGTGGGCTGTAGCGCGCATCCGTAGAGCCTCCGCGCCCGGAAACGAAACCGGCCCCCAGCAATTCGCCGCCGCCCGACAGGTCCAGGGTAGCCTCAGGCTGCACCTGCACCGACTGGCCGCCGAGAATCACCCCGACGCTGAGTTCCGCGTCCTGGTTGACCAGCCCGCCCTGGCCGACAAACGTCACGGTCTTGCCGTTGTACTTATAGACCTGCCCGTCCAGGGTGCCGCCATACGGCAGCACCAGGCCCTTGCCGCTCACCGACGTCACGCTGCCCGGCAGCAATTGCACCTGGCTGCTGCCCATGCTGCCGATATCGATCAACCCCAGGGGCACCCGCACCACACCGCCCTGCCGCACCGTCGCGGCGCCCAGTTGCAGGCGCCCGAATGCCGAGTAAGGCACCGCGGCATCCGTGTTGCCGGTACGGCCAATGGTCAGGGTGCGCAGCGGGTCGAACGTGATGTTGAGGCTGTTGAATTCGCTCAGGTAGCCGGCAATGACCCGCGCACCGACCTCCGTGGCCGGATACAACTGCGCCGCCCTCAAGGTCATGTCGCCCTGGGTCAATAACTGGGTGCTGACCCTCAAGGCCACGCCGTCCGGGTTCGCACCCGCCAGGAAGCGCAGATCGCCCTGGCTGGTCAGGTTGACCTGATCAAAGCCGCGACGCTCAAGACCGACCAGGCTGTCGTCGGCCTGGCGCAGTTTGCCCTTGCTGCCAAACAACACGCTGCCGCGCACATCGATCAAGCTGCCGCTGGCATTGAACTGCGCCTCGGTGGCGCGCAGCGAGGGTAACGGCAACACCGACACCGGGTTCACGTAGAACTCCCGGGCCGGCGAATCCATGCCGGACAGCAGCAGAGACGGTGCCGACAGATTCACCCGGGCATTGGCTGCCGCGCCCTCACTGAGGTTGAAGGCACCGCTGTACAGGCGCAGGCTCTGGCCCATGTTCAAGGACACATCGCCGTCGAAACTCAACAGGCCGTTGCTCATCAATGCCAGGTTGTCGAAGCCGCCCGCACTGACCTGGTCGACGCCCAGGCGAGCGTGGCCGTATTCCAGGCTGTCGGCCGCGTCGGCGGCGGTGCCGGCGAGCGGGTGAGCCTGATGGGTCTGGCCGAGCACCAGTTCACGCACCTTCAGCACGCGATCCGTGACACTGCTCTTGGTGTAATACGGGCTGTCCAGCGCTACGTTCAGGCTGCCGCCCGCTGCGCCGGCACCGCCGGCCCGGGCCACCAGACTGCCGTCCAGGTACAAGCCATTGTTGGACGCCAGGCTGATGCTGCCGCCATTGCTGGCCACCCGGGTTGCGCCCTGCCCCGGCACATCCAACACCGCTTGCGTGCCCGACGCGTCCAGCCGGGCGCCCTCGCGTACCACCACAAACAGGTCGCTGGCAGTGACCGTGCCGGTGCTCAGGTTGATCTCGCCGCCGATGCTGATCGTGCCGCCGTCACGGACCAACCCGTATTGGCTCCCGCGATTGTCCACGGCGGTCGCGGCCCGGGCGGCGACATCGATCAGTGCATTTTCACCCAACCAGATGGAGCGGCCGTGGCCAACCGCGTTGGCCGGCTCGAACGCGCGCGTGGTCAGGCCGTTCAGGTTGACGCTGCCACCCCAGGCATTGAGCGTGCCGTCGACCGTCAGTTGGCCGATGCTGCGCAGGTTGATCGACTTGCCCGGGTCGACGCTGATCACCGCGCCCTTGCCGACCACCAGCGCGGTTGTCGGCAGTTGCTCGGCAGGCGACTCCAGGTGGCCGGCGGAAAGGGTCAGGCTGGCGCCACGGCGTTGGCCGAGTACGCCCTTGCTCGCGTCTTCCTGGTAAAGCGGCGGGGTCCAGCGCTCCATCACGCTGGCCGCATCGCCGCCACCCGGCGTCGTGGCGGCCTGCTCCGAGAGCCGGTAGGCCGGCACGTTCACATCCACCTGAGTACCATCGGCGACCAGCAATCCTTCGTTGCCGGTAATGTCATAGGCCGAAAAACCCTTGTTGAAAAAATCCCCGGCCAACTGCAAGGTCTTGGCATCCGGCGCCTGCGGGCTCTGGCCGATCTGCACCTTGTTGGCCTGCAAGGTCAGGGTGCCGCCTGCGCTGACGCCATAGCCGCGAATCTCGGCGCCCAGGTCCAAAGCCCCCAGTGCGCCCACGGTCACGTCGCCGCCCTTGCCGCCCCGGACTTTGCCATCCAGGCCGATGGTCGCCCCGGACGACGTTTCCACCAGGCTGCCCGCCGCGAGGTTCACGTCGCCGGAGCTGCGCAACGACACCTTGCCACCGTTGATATACGCCACCCCGTCAGTGGCCGAAGGGTCCAGCGCCAGATTATTCCAGCGCCCGGAACTGTCCAGCTTGACTCCGGCGGCCACATCGAGCCGGCCGATGCCCGGCAGAATCACATCGCCAACGACATTGGAGCGATTGAGGTCGACCTGATTCAGCAGGTTGCCCGCGTTGATGCTGCCGCCGTGGGCCGTGAGGTTGGCATTGACTGAAACCACGGGGCCGAACAGGGTGATGTCGCCGCCGTCAGCCACCTTGAGTGCGCCATTGACGTCAATCTGCTGCTTTGCGCCGACCTTGATCGCGCCCAATCGGTAGCCCTTGAGCTGGTCACTGTCGAGCACCAGTTTGCCCTGGCGTTCGGTCGGCAGCGCAGTGGCCAGGTCCAGGCCGTCGGCGATTTTTTGCGTGCTGCTCTCGATCAGCACCTGGTCGATGGTCGGGGTCAAGGCGTAGCGCAAGGTGCCGGTGGCCTTGTTGTACACCGGCGTGTACTGGCCAATGATCAACTGCGCCCGCTGGGCCATGGCCTGCTGTGACTGCTGATAACCATCAAGGTTGATATTCGGTGCCTGGGTCTGGCGATCGCCCTGGAATACATCGCTGATCAACTGGCCTTCCAGCACCGCGTTGGTGGTGCCCACCACCAGCTTGCCGGCGTCGCGGCCCACGGTGTAGCCCGCCTCGTAGCGGCTTTGCTGGGCCACCAGCGGGTTGTAATAGAAATCGCTGCGGTCCCAGCGGACGCTGGTGTCTTCAAAGCCCTTGTAGATCCCCGCGTAGAGAATGTCCCCGGGGGCTTTCGACAGCTCATAGAGCTGGCCGTCAGGCCCCTTGAGCCAGGTCTGGCGGATGTAGCCGGCCTGCACATCGACGGTGCCGCCCGACAGATTGACCTGGGCGCCCTGCTGGGTCACCACGTCCTTGCCGGTGAACGTCACAGTGCCGCCCTGGGCCATCCACTCGCCGACCGAGTGGCCCTGGGTGCCCAGGTAACCGCCGACTTCCAGCAGCCCGCCGGCGGTGTACCAGCGGTCCGTCGCATAGCCGTTGGTGCCGGCCGGGACGAACACCAGGTCCCGCAGGTCGACCCATACATCGTTGTTGATCAATTGCCCGCCGTCACGGTTGGCGGGCGCGTCGCGCTGTTCGTTGCCCTGCACGTTGATCTTGATGTTGTTGGCTTCCATCGCCACCTTGACGCCAATCGCGCCGGCCACGTCGATCATCGCGCCGTCACGCACCAGGCTGCGCTGGCCGGCACTGACCGCCACCTGGCCGCCGGTGGCCAGGGTGATCGAGCCTTTGCGCAAATCCACAGTGCCGCCGCTGACGATCTCGATCCGCGACTGGTCGGTGCGGTCGGCCACCGCGCTGAGGTTGTTGAACTGGCCGGTGATCAGGTTGGCAGGCAAGCCGTCGAGCTTGATCAGGCCGTTGTCCTTCTGGCTGTTGAGGGCGGTGCTGCCGCTGGCGTCCAGCAGGATCGCCGTGGTACTGCCCTCGCCCAGGGTCACGCTGGCGCTGGTGTCGCTGGCGGCGTTGAGCAAGTGAATCGTGCCGCGGGTATCCACCGAGGTGCTGGCCAGGGCCACGCCGTTCTGCTGCACCTGGTGCCCGGTGAGGGTGATGTCGCCGGTCGACGCCATGATCAGGCCGCTGTTGCTGACCTTGCCCGACGTGCTGCCGGCCTTGAGGCTGGTGGCCACTTCATTGCCACGGGTGGTGGAGCGGTCGTTGCCCGTGGTGCCGACGCCCTTGCGGATATAAAAACTGTCGCCGGCGGCCAGGGTGGCCTGGCCCCTGGCGGTGATGATGCTGCCGGCGTTCTCGACCTCCGAGCCGAGCAGCAAGGCGTAGCCACCGGCGTCGGTAGAGGTGGCCGGGTTGTGAGTCTGGATCAACGCGCCGCGCTGCACCTCGACCTTGCCCGCCGCGTCGGTGAAAGTCGGCTGGGTGCCGTTGGCATCCACATAGATCCCGCGTT
Source organism: Pseudomonas sp. I8001 (assembly GCF_013385345.1). Classification (NCBI taxonomy): domain Bacteria; kingdom Pseudomonadati; phylum Pseudomonadota; class Gammaproteobacteria; order Pseudomonadales; family Pseudomonadaceae; genus Pseudomonas; species Pseudomonas sp. I8001. Next base: position 5,297 of record NZ_JACAQC010000023.1, on the reverse strand, counting down.
GGGTGAATTGGTCATCGGTGATGGTGGCGGCGGCCGCCACCAGGTTGCGCACATTGACCTGGCTGCTGCCGCTGAAGATCACCCCGTTGCGGTTCATGATCATCACTGTGCCAGGGGCGTTGATCTGGCCCTGGATTTCGCTGGGGCGCGCGTTGGGGTCGTTGACACGGTTGAGCACGGCCCAATTCGATTGCTGCTGGAAATCGACCGTGGTGTTGCGTCCGACGTTGAAGGTTTCCCAGTTGAGGATCGCCTTGTCGGCGGTCTGCTCGATGGTCACCGTGGTCTTGCCACCGGACTGGCTCTGGGTCGGGCCCTTGGCGTTGGTCCAGCCCTGGGTCAGGCTGTTGTCCACCTGCAAGCCGCCCTTGCCGAGGCCGTCGGGAATCGTTGAGACCTGGCCGAGCGCCGCTTGCCGGCCAGCGGCCTGGGCGGCCTGCTGGGCCGCAATCGCCGCGACACTGTTGTTGAGCGTGCTGATGGAACGTGACAACTGCTGGTTCGCCCGCGCCTGCTGATTCAACGACGGAATCCCCGGCACCTGCGTCCCGTTGAGGCGGGCCGCTGTCGCCGCCTGGGAGGCACCCTTGTCGGCAAACCAGCCGGAGCTGAACGCTGTCGCCGCGTGGGCGCTGCCTGCCACCATGAACAAGGCAATCGCCTGGGCCAGGGGTTTGAGGCGCAGGATCGTCTGGCCGCCAGGGCCTTGGGCATTCAGGTTGACCGGTGGTTTGCAGCGGACCATCAGGAAGCTTCCTTCTTTGTTTTTGCCCATGGGGAACTGGCGACGTGCGTCACGTATGGGAGTTAGGCGGTTGGCGAGGGGCGGGACTGAACTTCTGTCATGGAAAGTTCATGTAAGGCTGATAGCCGAGCCGCAAACGCAAAAATCAGCAACGGCACAGGCCGTTGCTGATCGGGTGTTGCCGGTCGGTAAAAGCGTGGGTTACAGCGGACGACCGATGGCGTTGCAGACATCAGACTTGCCGATGCTCAGCGCGCTGGTTGCGGTAACGAAGTTGCTGGTGATCGCGGCTTTCCAGGCAGCTGGCAGTGGCACGAAGCGGTTGGCCTTGATCGCGTTGTCGTTGCTGTTCAAGGCGCTGGCACCGAAGTGACGGGTGAAGAATGCACGCACTTGCGAGGTCTGGGTGGCGTCGGCGTAGCACTGGCTGAAGATCAGGTTGGTGAAGCCCAGGATCGGATAACCGCTGCTTGGGTAAGGCACGACGCTTGGATCGTTGGCATCGGCGGCGGCAGCAAACACCGGTACCCAGGCGTTCTGGTTGGCGACGTTGGCAGCAGCCGGTACGGGCACAGCAGCGATGGCGGCGGAAACGTTATCAGGGGCTGGAGAAACACCGGCGACCTTGGCCACTTTGGTGGCGTCATCCAGGCCAGCCAAGGTAGGCGCGGCATAGTCCGGGCTCATGTAGGTGATGCGACCATCACCGGCGTTCAGCGCGGTCATCACGCCTTGGCTGGTCACGGCAGGTACGGCGCCTGGTGGCACGCCGAAGCTGTCCGCGAAGTTGGTGGTGACCACAAATTTCTTGGACTCATTGACGCACTTGGCCGCCAGGAAACGGGTGAACAGCTCGGTGGTGCCACTGGCTTCGTTACGGTAAACCACCACGATGTTACCGGTGCGACCGGTAGCCGGGAGTTGGTTCCAGGTGGTGATGCGGCCCGAGAACACGCCGCACAGTTGATCAACGCTCAGGTCAACTGCGTTGGTACCGGCCTTGTTGAATGGAATGGCAACCGAAGTGGCGACCGAAGGCACTTGAATCAGCTTGCCCCAGGTCGCTTGTTTGGTGGAGGCGTAGGTGGACAGTTCAGTCGAGGTCAGCTTCGAGTCGCTGCCCGCCCAGTGAACGTTCTTGGTGCCGGTGCCGAACTGGCTGTAGTCGTTGTTCAGGAACGCCAGTTTGCCCTTGCCGCTGCCCACGCCGATGTACGGGGCGAAACCGGCGGTCAATACGCCGGAGGTCTGGTACAGCGGTTGTGGCAGGGTGGCGCCGCCGCCGTTGATGTCTGCCATGGCAGCCTGGGCCGAGCACAGTGCAGCGAGGGTCATGGATACCGCGAGAACGTTGCGCTTAAACATGAAGAAGCTCCTTTCGTCGTGTTTGTACGTTGGGGTAGATGACGCTATGGCTTCGGTCCCGGGCTGTGTTCCGGGGGGTACCCAGGGGTGAGGCCATGGGTATGAAATTTCGCAGCATCCGATGACAGCTAAAGGAAAAAACCTCGGGAGGAACGGCTTGATTTTTAAAAAGATTCTCGGGTGTTTTGGTCACACTTTTGAGCGGTTTGGGGGTGAGGTGACAGCGAGGTTTCAGCGCGGATTTCGAGGACCGGGCTGGAGGCGTTACGGGCCGTGTGGTGGGGTTGGACAGATGACAGAATGAGGAACCCGAGGTTGGGACCCGCGTATCGGGCGCGCGAAAATAGTCTTGAAGAAACGCGATTCAAATGTGGGAGCGGGCTTGCTCGCGAAAGCGGTGGATCAGGCGCGACATGTGTTGATTGACACACCGCTTTCGCGAGCAAGCCCGCTCCCACATTTTTGATCGTGTTTCGTCAGCAGTCAGGTCACCAGTTGATTGATTTCGATGATCGGCAGCAGCACGGCCATGACGATGACCAGCACAACGGCGCCCATCACCACGATCATCAGTGGTTCAAGCAACGCCGTCATGCCCATCGCCCGACGCTCGATATCCCGCGACAGGGTTTGCGCCGCGCGTTCGAGCATCGGCGGCAGCGAGCCGGTTTTTTCGCCGCTGGCGATCAGGTGGATCAGCACGGGCGGAAAGACCTTTTCCACCGCCAGCGCAGGAGCCAGGTTGACGCCCTCGCGCACCTTGGCCGTCGCGTCGCTGACACACTGGCTCAGGCGGTCGTTGGACAAGGTCTGGCGCGCCGCTTCCAGGGCGCGCAACAACGGCACGCCCGCCCCGCCGAGAATCGCCAGGGTCGAGGCAAACCGCGCGGTGTTGAGGCCCAGTACAAAACGCCCGATCAACGGCAAGCGCAACACCCGGCTGTGCCAGCTCAACCGCGCCACGGGGTTGCGCAGGTACAGGCGCCAGCTCCAGAAACCACCCACGATCCCGGCAAAACACAGCCAGCCCCAGGCGCGGATAAAGTCACTCGCATTGAGCATCGCCAACGTCAGCCCCGGCAGGTCCTGGCGGGCCTGGGAAAACGCACTGACCACCTGCGGCACCACGTAGCTGAGCAGGAAAATCACAATGCCGATGGACACCAGCCCCACCACGCCCGGGTAGATAAACGCCGTGAGGATCTTGCCCCGCAGGTTATTGCGCTCCTCGATGTAGTCGGCGAGGCGCTCCATGACCTGGGCCAGGTCGCCGGACTCCTCCCCCGCCGCGATCAGCGCCCGATAGATCGACGGAAAGTCCCGGGGCCGCGCGGCCAACGCATCGGCCAGGCGCATGCCGCTGCGCACATCGGCGCGCACCGCGCTCAAGGTCTGGGCGATGTGTTTTTTCTCGGCTTGCTCCACCGTGGCGCTCAACGCGGCCTCCAGTGGCAAGCTCGCACCGAGCAGGCTCGCCAGCTGGCGCGTGGCCCAGGCCAGGTCATTGTCCGAGAGCTTGGCGCTGAACCGGCTGCCACCGCCGGCACGCTCGCTGTTGTTCTCGACCTGCACCCGCAAGGCCGTCAGGCCACGGCTGCGCAGGTGGGCAAAGGCGCCGCTCTGGCTGTCTGCCTCAAGGTGCCCGGACTCCAGCTTGCCGCTGGCGTCGGCGGCTTCGTAGCGGTATCGGTTCATCAGGCGTCCCGTGTTACGCGCAGGATTTCTTCGGGGGCGGTGGCGCCGCTGCGTACCCAGCGTTCGCCATCCTCACGCATGCTGAACATGCCGGCGCGGCGTGCGGCGGCCTTCAAGGCCTGCTCGCCGGCGCCCTGGTGGATCAGCCCGCGCAGCTCGTCGTCGATGCAGAACAATTCATGGATACCGGTGCGCCCGCTGTAACCGATCTGGTTGCACTGCGCGCACCCGACAGGCCGCCAGGTGCCGGGCGCGGCCGGGTCTTCCTGCTTGCAGTGCGGGCACAGCCGACGCACCAGGCGCTGGGCCAATACGCCGAGCAGTGACGAGGCCAGCAGGAACGGTTCGACGCCCATGTCGATCAAGCGGTTGACCGCCGAGACGGCGTCGTTGGTGTGCAGGGTGGCGAGCACCAGATGGCCCGTGAGCGAGGCCTGGACGGCAATTTGTGCGGTCTCCAGGTCGCGGATTTCGCCGATCATGATGATGTCCGGATCCTGGCGCAGGATTGCCCGCAGGGCCAGGGCGAAGGTCATGTCGATCTTGGCGTTGACCTGGATCTGGCTGATGCCCGGCAGGTCGTATTCCACCGGGTCTTCGACGGTCAGGATATTGCTGGTGCTCGCATCCAGCCGGGCCAGGGCGGCGTAGAGGCTGGTGGTCTTGCCGCTGCCGGTGGGGCCGGTGACCAGCACGATGCCGTGGGGTTGGCGGATCAGGGTGTCGAGTTTGGCCAGGACGGCGGGGTCCATGCCGAGGGTTTCCAGTTGCAGGCGGCCGGCTTGTTTGTCCAGCAGGCGCATCACTACGCGCTCGCCATGGCCGGTGGGCACGGTGGAGACGCGGATATCGATGGGGCGACCGGCCACGCGCAGGGCGATGCGGCCGTCCTGGGGCAGGCGTTTTTCGGCGATATCGAGTTGGGCCATGATCTTGATGCGTGAGACCAGGGCGCCGTGCAGGGCCTTGCGCGGGGACACCACGTCACGCAGCGTGCCGTCGACGCGGTAGCGCACCACGGAGTGGGTTTCGTAGGGTTCGATGTGGATGTCGCTGGCTTCGTCGCGGGCGGCTTGGGTGAGCAAGGCGTTGATCATGCGGATCACCGGGGCGCCGTCCTGGGTGTCGAGCAGGTCGGTGATTTCGGGGATGTCTTGCATGAGGCGGTCGAGATCGACTTCGTTTTCGGCGGCGCCCACGACGGCGGCGGCGCTGCCGGTGTCGGCGTAGGCAGTGGCCAGGAGGCCGTCGAGTTCGTCGTCGCGCACCTGGATCAGGTGGGTTTGGCCGAACTGGCGGTAGACCTCGCTGATGGACCAGCCGGGGGTCGAGGGGCAGATGGTCAGCGTCGGGCCCTGGGTTCCCGGGTGAAGGAGGATACGTTGGGATTTGGCCCAGGCGTAGGGCAGGAGGCTCATGCTTTTGGGCTTCGTTTGGTTGAGTACATATCCATTCCTTCGGTTACGGCTTGTATTGGTTCCGCTCTTACAGC